>NZ_CP029064.1:4807500-5035829 GCF_003076275.1 Microbulbifer sp. A4B17 | reverse complement strand
GAAACCCCCCCAAAAAACCCCAAAATGGTAAGACCAAGGAGAGACGGTAAGGTCGGGTAAGGAATCACCCGAGGCCGTCAAATAAGATCGGCGCAGTATACCTTTCCACCTCAATGTTATCCACAAGAAAGACCGTATCTGTTGAAAAAATAGCGTAAAAAGATCCACACAATCAACGATTTGGATAAGAATTAAACAGCTGCAATGTAATTCCAGTAAAAGTTATACACAGAATACTGTGGATATCTTGGGGTCAATCAGTGGGCATCCAGAGATACCCCTGATGACTCAACGACTTCTTTAGTTGGCGTAAAAAATTACAGCGGACTCATACCGCTAGAAAAAGAATTTCCCTGTTCAGCGCGTTGCTTTCACCGCTGGCTTTCTATACAATCCGCGGCCTTCGCAGCGCGTAGCTCCGTCTGCACCGGCTTTGTGCCGGACCGGAGTCCAGGCCGCGGCCGGGAAAGGTCCCGAGAAATTTTGAACACAAAGTCTCAGGTAGCAAGACTATGAAACGCACATTTCAACCAAGCAACTTGAAGCGCAAGCGCACTCACGGTTTCCGCGCTCGCATGGCAACCAAAAACGGCCGTAAGATTCTGGCCCGCCGTCGCGCTAAAGGCCGCAAAGTACTGTCTGCATAAGATCTCTTCCCTTTTAGAGATATCTCTTTATGCAGCAGGTGCGCAGCAGCTTCGGATTTGCCAAGACGCTGCGCCTGCTCAATGCGGCGCAGTATCGCTTGGTATTCAATGAAAACCAGGTGCGCGCCGCACACCCTCATCTGTTGATCCTCGCTCGTCCCAACTCTTTGGAACACCCGCGTCTCGGTCTCGTTATTGCCAAGAAGCATGTACGCAACGCCTCCGACCGCAATCAAATCAAGCGTATAACCCGGGAAACCTTCCGCCTGCAGCAATATGATTTGCCGCCGCTGGATGCCGTGGTTCTGGCGCGCCCTGGGGTCGCAGATCTGGATAAGGCCGAGTTGGCGAAAGTACTGAATAAACTCTGGCGTAAACTGGCCAAGCGGGCTCGACAGCCGCAACCCCGATCATGAAGTGGATACTGATCAAGCTGATCCATGTATACCGCTACCTGGCCAGCCCTTGGGTAGGCAACCAATGTCGCTTCTACCCCACTTGCTCCCGGTACTCTGAAGAGGCCATTGAAACCCATGGAGCGATAAAAGGGGGTTATTTAACTCTGCGCCGCCTTATAAAATGCCACCCCTGGCACCCTGGTGGATTGGACCCGGTTCCCCCTACCAGACACAAGAACACGCTCTAGGTATTAAGATGGATTGGCAACGCTATACGCTGCTCGGCGGAATTCTCGCGGTTCTCCTGGCACTTATCTTCCAGTGGAATGCATTTCAAGAGCAACACACTCCTGAACTCGACCGCGAAACCGTCGTACAGACTGGCGGCGAGACTGTCAGCCAAATACCCAGCGAAACACCCGCGAGCACCGGCGACAGTGATGTTCCCCAACTTCGCACCCAGGTGCCCGCTTCCGATGAAGGCAGCAGTACTGAGAACAAGCTGATCAGTGTTACCACCGATGTTTTTGATCTGCTCATCAATCCTCGCGGCGGCGATATCGTCAAAGTGGCACTGCGCAACTATCAAGAGAAGTTGGATACCCCGGACCAACCCCTGATCCTGTTGAACCAGACCCGCAACCATACCTATATTGCCCAGAGCGGCCTTATCGGTAGAAACGGAACCGACAGCGCCGCTGGCCGCCCAGTTTTCAAGGTGGCAAAAACTGAATATGCGATGGTTGAGGGCGACGATACTCTGATAGTAGACCTGACTCTGCAACAGGACGGCGCCAATATCACCAAGCGCTTCACCTTCAATCGTGGAGACTACCTGATCCAAGTGGCCTACCTGGTGGATAACACCAGCGACAAGCCCTGGTCTGCGGCCATGTTTGGTCAGATTAAGCGCGACGCCAGTGAACCCGTAACCGACACCGGTTTCGGCATGTCGCCTTTCCTAGGCGCTGCCATCCGCACCAACGAAAAGAACTACTTCAAGCAGGATTTCGAGGAAATCGCTGAAAGCCCCACCCGCGAAACTATCGAAGGTGGCTGGGTAGCTATGGTTCAGCACTACTTTATCAGTGCCTGGGTTCCCCCCCAAGACGAGCGCAATACCTTTGAATTAAAAGAGCTTTCCAACGGCCTCTTCCGCATGGGCTTTACCGCACCTCAAGTGCAAATCCCCGCTGCCACCCAAGGCGAGCTGAGCGCTTCTTTCTACGCTGGCCCGAAAGATGTCTACCGTCTGGAAGAAATCTCCCCCGGCCTCGACCTGACCGTCGATTACGGCTGGCTCTGGTGGATCGCAAAACCACTGTTCGGTGTCCTGCACTTTATCCAGGAACATATTGTCAGCAACTGGGGCTGGGCGATCATCCTGCTCACCGTATTTATCAAAACGCTGCTTCTACCTCTGTCCGCCGCTGGCACCAAGTCCATGGCGCGTATGCGCAAGTTTGCGCCGCAGATGAAAAAGCTGCAGGAGCAGTACAAGGATAACCGGCAAAAGCTGGCGGAAGAGACGATGAAACTCTACCGCCGCGAAAAGATCAATCCGATGGGTGGCTGTCTGCCGATCCTGTTGCAGATGCCGGTATTTATCGCGCTCTACTGGATGCTTACCGAAACCGTTGAGCTGCGCCACGCGCCCTGGATCTTCTGGATTCACGATCTATCGGCGAAGGACCCCTACTTTATCCTGCCGGTATTGATGGGCCTGTCTATGTGGTTTATGCAAAAGCTGAACCCGGCACCCACCGACCCAACCCAAGCCCGCATCATGCAGCTGATGCCGGTGATGATGACAGTGTTCTTCCTGTGGTTCCCAGCGGGTCTGGTTCTGTACTGGATCGCCAACAACCTGATTACCATTGCGCAAACCTGGTATATCAATAAACAGGTGGATGCCGGTAAGTACTAACCAGTACCGATCTGCAGCAACACAATAAACAAGGGCCGCAAATGCGGCCCTTTTCCGTTCTGTCGAGTAAACTCAGCCGATGACACAAGAAAGCCTCAATCGCGACACTATTGCCGCTGTTGCCACCGCGCCCGGGCGCGGCGGTATCGGCGTTATCCGACTGTCGGGCACAAGAGCCCTGCAAATTGCCCAACAAGTCTGCGGGGAGAAATCCCTCCAACCCCGCTCTGCCCACTACCGGAACTTTACCCACAAAGAGCAGTTAATCGACCAGGGATTGGCGCTCTTTTTCCCCGGTCCCAACTCCTTTACCGGGGAGGATGTGGTGGAGCTCCAGGGACACGGCGGTCCGGTAATTCTCGATCAGTTACTTCAAGCCGCTATAGAGTTGGGCGCTCGACAAGCCCGGCCCGGAGAATTCTCCGAGCGGGCTTTCCTCAACGACAAAATGGATTTAACTCAGGCCGAAGCAATCGCCGATTTAATCGACGCCGGCAGTGCCCAGGCAGCGCGAAATGCCATGCGTTCACTGCAGGGCGCGTTTTCCGAGAAAATCGAAGACCTGGTGGAAAACCTTACCCACCTGCGTATCTACGTGGAGGCCGCCATTGATTTCCCCGAAGAGGAAATCGACTTCCTCGCCGATGGCAAAGTGGCAGCCGATATAGAGACCCTACTGGCACAAATGGTGGGTGTGGAAACCCAGGCGCGTCAGGGCGCGATAATGCGCGAGGGAATGCGAGTTGCTATCGCAGGCCGCCCCAATGCGGGGAAATCCAGCCTTCTCAACACACTGGCCGGACACGACGCCGCTATTGTCACCGATATCGCCGGTACCACTCGGGATATCCTGCGTGAACATATTCATATCGACGGTATGCCCCTCCAGTTTGCCGATACTGCGGGATTAAGAGATGCCCCGGATAGAGTTGAGCAAATTGGTATCGAACGCGCCTGGGAGGAAATCCACGGCGCAGACCGGGTACTACTTGTCATGGATGCAGAGCAGCTCCACTCCCTGGACCCCACACAAGTTTGGCCAGAATTTACCAGTCAGCTGAAAGATCTCAACAAACTGACCTTGGTACTGAATAAGATTGACCTCACCGACTACAGCGCTGGATTTCAGGCACATACTGAAGGCGTGCCTGTGATTGCCATCAGTGCAAAAACAGGTGCCGGACTCGATGCGTTAAAAGAGCATTTAAAACAGAGTATTGGTTTCAGCGGTGCTGGAGAGGGAACATTCAGTGCCAGGCGTCGGCACCTGGACGCACTTGGCCGGGCACAAGCTTTTATACATCAGGGCCAGCGGCAACTTCACACTAGCGGTGCAGGCGAACTGCTCGCCGAAGACTTGCGCCAGGCCCAGCAGTCTCTGGGGGAAATTACTGGCACCGTCAGTGCCGACGAATTACTCGGCAAAATCTTCGGCAGTTTTTGTATCGGTAAGTAAACTCCCCAGCCCAACTTCCAAGTTATCCCAAGGGGGAGGCAATTTTATCCTCCCTCGCTTCTCTCCTTCCAGCTTCCCAACATATTTCTCACTTCTTTTACACAGGCTTAACCCCGACTTTCAGGTCCGGTAAATTAAGTCCCCATTTTTTCCCGATCTTATTAAATAGACTCGCGAAAAAATCTGGCAAAAAGCTCGGCAAAATAAGATATGGCGTCGATAGAGTTATACATGTCCACGGGGATTTCCCGTGGATATCTTTTCAATTGCTTCAATCACCTATAAATCACATAGATTCAGCAACGAAATTCACAGACTTATACAATATTCATCCTTACACACAATTAACCCCCAAGTCTTATTACCTTCTACACACAAGCTAAAACCTGAAATTGCCAGGTGTGAGTAAAAAAGGGGATAAACACCTGCGTAAGCAACGAACGTTATGATGATAACTTTCCCGCCAGCGCTAGGCGCGCAAAGTTGTCCCTGCTTTCCACAATTGTCTACCGGGGTTGCCCCCCCTTCAGCCAAGGGGTTATTGCCCATGTTTTCATCAACGCAACCTGTTGATTTATATGCCTTTTTTTCGCTTATACATGATTTGCCGGGCACTAATAAAAATAACTAAATCAAAAACCTCTCTCTAAGAAATACATTTATTCATTTATATAAACTTAAGAGAGTCCAAAAAAATGATTTCCTCTGAGGCTAGCTCAAGAAGGTTTCTTTAGAGAAAGAGCCCGATCTGCATGGGACTGGATAGTCTCCGTTTTTACAGCTTTTCAAGCCTCTACCAACTAGAGTGCAGGAATATGCTTGTAGCCAATTGCTGACTCACACCTACTGCCTATAAAATGTGCGCCCCCAGTTGTAACCAGTAGCAGCCACTATGGAATTCCCTAAGACCTATGATGTGATCGTGATCGGCGGAGGCCACGCAGGTACCGAAGCCTCACTGGCAGCGGCACGTATGGGAGCTTCCACTCTGCTGCTGACCCACAATATCGAGACGCTTGGGCAAATGTCCTGCAACCCAGCGATCGGCGGTATCGGCAAGAGTCATCTGGTGAAGGAGGTCGATGCCCTCGGTGGCGCTATGGCAACGGCAACAGACCTGGGCGGAATTCAGTTCCGGGTCCTCAATGCCCGCAAAGGCCCCGCAGTAAGGGCAACTCGGGCCCAGGCCGATAGAGCCCTGTATCGCGCTGCGATCCGCTCCATTCTGGAGGGGCAGGAAAATCTGGAGATCTTCCAGCAAGCGGCGGATGATCTGATTGTCGAAGGTGAACGGGTTGTTGGCGTTGTCACCAATGCCGGAGTGTGCTTTCGCGCCAAGACCGTAGTGCTGACCGCCGGGACTTTCCTCGGTGGGCGTATCCATATTGGCCTGGATAACCATGCCGGCGGCCGCGCGGGAGATCCGCCCTCGATTGCCCTGGCGGATCGTCTGCGCGAGTTGCCTTTCCGCGTCGACCGTCTGAAAACCGGTACCCCTCCCCGTATTGATGCCCGCTCAGTAGATTTCAGTGAGCTGGAGGAACAGTGGGGAGATAGCCCCACACCGGTGATGTCTTATTTGGGTAGCCGCGATCAACACCCGCGCCAGGTCTGCTGCTGGATTACCCACACCAATGCCCGCACCCACGAAATTATCCAGGGCGGGCTCGACCGCTCGCCCATGTACTCCGGCGTGATTGAGGGGATTGGCCCGCGCTACTGTCCTTCCATCGAGGACAAGGTGCACCGTTTTGCGGACAAAGATAGCCACCAGGTGTTTATCGAGCCGGAAGGGCTGACTACCAACGAGCTGTACCCCAATGGTATTTCCACCAGTCTGCCCTTCGACGTACAGATTGAGCTGGTGCACTCCATCAAAGGCTTTGAAAAGGCACATATCACTCGCCCTGGCTATGCGATTGAGTACGATTTCTTTGACCCGCGCGACCTATTGCCGTCCCTGCAAACCAAATTTATCCAGGGGCTCTACTTTGCCGGCCAGATCAATGGCACCACCGGCTACGAAGAAGCGGCCGCCCAGGGACTTCTGGCTGGCGCCAACGCCGCCCTGCAGGCTCAAGAGCGCGAAGCCTGGTCCCCGCGCCGGGATGAAGCCTACCTGGGCGTGCTTGTGGATGATTTGATCACCAGTGGCACCAAAGAGCCCTACCGAATGTTTACCAGCCGTGCAGAATATCGCTTGCTGCTCCGTGAGGACAATGCTGACCTGCGCCTGACCGAAAAAGGTCGCGAATTGGGCCTGGTCGACGATACCCGCTGGGCAGCGTTCAGTGAAAAGCGCGAGGCGATCGCTCGGGAAACCCAGCGACTACAAGATACCTGGGTGCACCCAAAGACGCCCCAGGCCGCCTCTGTAGAAACCAAATTGCCGCAGCCATTGGCGCGGGAATACAGCCTGATGGACCTGCTGCGCCGTCCGGAACTGGGCTATCAGGATGTGGCGGGCCTCAAAGGGGAAGCGGTAACCGACGAGCAGGTTGCCGAACAGGTTGAAATTTCGGCCAAGTACGCCGGCTATATCGATCGCCAGCGCGAGGAAATTGAGCGCTTGCAGGCCTACGAAGATACCCCGATCCCAGCGGACTTCGACTACAGCGATATTTCTGGTCTGTCCAATGAGGTTAAGCAAAAGCTGGGAGAGACCCGCCCGGATACCCTGGCGCGGGCCTCGCGGATACCGGGTGTGACGCCCGCATCCATATCCCTGCTGCTGATTCAGTTGAAAAAGCGCGGGCTGCTGAAGCGTAAAAAAGCGGTATAAATCGGTTTTCCACAGGGTATCCCGCGAGGCCCTGCGGGGTTTGAGTTTCGCGGGACTACTGGGGGATAGACCCATTTCTCACTCAATGGAACAGTTTCGTCCGCGCCTGTTAGAGGCGGCGGCACAGATGTCGGTGGTACTCAGTGACCGGCAGCAGGATCAGCTACTGGAATACCTAGCGCTTTTTGCCCGCTGGAACAGTGCCTACAACCTGTCCGCCATACGCGACCCAGAGCAGATGCTGGAGCGCCATATTATCGACAGCCTCAGTGTGGTAAATCTCTGTGGCGAAGGCTCTTTAATTGATGTGGGTAGCGGTGGCGGCCTGCCTGGAATTCCCCTGGCAATTGTGCATCCGGAGCGCGCCATCACCCTGCTCGACAGCAATGGCAAGAAGACCCGCTTCCTGTTCCAAGTGGCCAGCACCCTGCCCCTGCCCAATATCACGGTAGTCAATGAGCGGGTAGAAGCCTTTGTGCCAGAACAGCCTTTTGCCGGTGTGGTGTCCCGCGCCTTTGCCTCCATCGAAGATATGGTCAATGGCAGTGAGCACATGTTGGCACCCAAGGGTCGTTTTTATGCCATGAAGGGCAAGCTGCCTGAGGATGAGTTGAGCGCTCTGCCAAAAGGCATTAAGGTCGAGCAGGTGCACCGGTTGTCGGTGCCCGGCTGCGACGGTGAGCGACATATGATTCAGCTCTGTCGCACAGAATAAGATGATAGTTTGGCGGGTTTGTCGCCCGCCCAATCCTGCTCCCCTGTCGTGGGGCACAACAGCCGCCGCCCGAAGCCGAGCCGGCGTCGGGGCAAACGCACCCGGAAACAACAAAGGACAAGAATCTTGAGCAAGATATTTGCTGTGGCCAACCAGAAAGGCGGGGTTGGCAAGACCACTACCTGCGTCAATCTGGCCGCATCTTTGGTTGCCAACAAGCGGCGCGTATTGCTGATCGACCTGGACCCCCAGGGCAATGCCACCATGGGCAGTGGTGTGGATAAAAGTGACCTGGAGGTGTCCGGTTACGATGTGCTGGCCGCTGAATTACCCGTTGAGCAGGCCATTGTATCCACAGAGAGCGGTTTTGATTTGATCCCGGGCAACGGTGATCTGTCTGCGGCAGAGGTGGAGTTGCTGAATCTGGAGGGGCGCGAATCCCGCCTGCGCCGCGCCCTGGCTGCGGTGAGTAATCGTTACGACTACGTGATTATCGACTGTCCGCCATCGTTGAATATGCTGACGGTAAACGCCCTCTGTGCAGCTCACGGCGTATTGATTCCCATGCAGTGTGAATACTATGCCCTGGAGGGGTTATCAGCACTGGTGGATACCATCACCCAGATCCAGCAGGCCGCCAATCCGGACCTGAAAATCGAGGGCATCTTGCGCACCATGTACGATCCGCGCAACAGCCTCACCAGCGAAGTGTCGGCGCAGTTGCAGGAGTTTTTCGGCGATCGCCTGTATCGAACCTGTATCCCGCGCAATGTCCGTTTGGCAGAGGCTCCCAGCTTCGGCAAGCCGGCGCTGGATTACGACCGCCACTCGAAAGGGGCTATTGCCTACCTGGCACTGGCTTGCGAAATCAATCGCCGCCATCCCGCCAATCAATCTTCCAATAAGAAAAGCCGCCCTGTGGCGGAAGCCGTATAAGGGGTAATTACTATGGCCGCCAAACGCAAAGGACTGGGCCGGGGTTTATCCCACCTGATCAGCAATAAAAACAGCACCGCGATCGCCGAGGCTACCGGTGAAGCTGAAACAGAAACCGCCGTGGTCGACGGTGAGTTGAAGGAGTTGCCGATAGAGTTTTTGCAGCGCGGCCGCTACCAGCCACGCCGGGATTTTCCACAGGAATCCTTGCAAGAGCTGGCGGACTCGATACGCGCCCAGGGCATTATGCAGCCTATCGTCGTGCGCGGTATCGGTGAACAGAGTTATGAAATCATCGCCGGTGAGCGGCGCTGGCGCGCAGCCCAATTGGCGGGACTGGAGAAAGTGCCGGCACTGGTGCGCAGCGTTTCCGATGAAGCTGCCATCGCTATGGCGCTGATTGAAAATATCCAGCGCGAAGACCTGAATCCGATAGAGGAAGCTGTAGCTCTCAAGCGTCTGCAGGATGAGTTCAAGCTGACCCAGCAGGAAGTGGCCGATGCAGTGGGTAAATCCCGTACTGCAGTAACCAACCTGCTGCGACTGTTAAGCCTCAGTGAAGAAGTGCGGACTTTCCTGGAGCGTGGCGATCTGGAGTTGGGGCACGCCAAAGCCCTGCTCGGCCTATCCGGTGCCACCCAGCGCTCCGCTGCGCGCCAGGTGGTCGAGCGCAGCTTTACCGTGCGCCAGACAGAGGCGCTGGTGCGCCGTTTACAGCAGCCGGCTGCCCCTGCACCGGAAAAACCGAAGCCCGACCCCAATATCCGCCGCCTTACTGAGCGCCTGGCAGAAAAAGTCGGAGTGCCCGTGTCTATCGATCACAACGATAAAGGCAACGGCCGTCTGGTACTCAAATACACCACTCTGGAAGAGCTGGATGGAATCCTCGCCCACCTGGGTTACGCCGAGGACTAAGGCCACAGGGAAATGCGCGTCCTAGTGGCGCGCGCAATAACTGTTGGCAAATACTCACTGCGGCGAGTAATTCCGTGCAAAACCTCCTGAAAATCAAATAAGTTGACGACATTTGCCGGTTGAATCGGCGATGCTGTTGCCGCATAATTCGCACGCCCAAATTTTGGGCGGACAGCGTAAAAAAGTCGGCTTATCCCGTCTATGACAAAACCCCCGGTATTACGAATAGCCGCGGTACAGCTTTTGCTGGTATCGGTGGCCAGTGCGGTACTGCACTTGAGTGGCAAACCGGTGACGGCGCTTTCCGTATTTATTGGTGGTGCCCTATGTGCACTGCCTGGAGCATATTTTGGCAGGCGCGCCTTTCGCGACAGCGGCGCGCGCGCGGCCCCTCGTGTGGTAGGCAACTTCTACCGCGCGGAAACCGGCAAATTTATATTGACCATGGCTGGTTTTGCAGCGGTGTTTGCCACCGTCAAACCACTCAATGCCGCGGCGCTTTTTATCAGCTACGCCCTCTGTGTAATCGTGCAGTGGATTTTGGTAGCGCGCATGGTCCGCTAGCCGGGACAAAAAAAGAATTCTTACTTTTACGATTGTTGAGGAATTATGGCAGGCGAAGCTCAAACCGCGACGGAATATATCCAACACCACCTGCAAAACATGACCTACGGCAAGCTGCCGGCCGGGTACACCCGCGCCGATGGCACTGTGCTGAATGAGTCTACCTGGACTATGGCACATTCCTCTCAGGAAGCCACGGATATGGGCTTTTGGGCCGTGCACGTGGACACTCTGGGCTGGGCTATCGGGCTGGGTCTTGTTTTCTGTTTTCTGTTCGCTCGCGCAGCGAAGAAAGCCAGTGTGGACAGACCCTCCGGCTTCCAGAGCTTTGTGGAGCTGGTGACGGAGTTTATCGACAAGCTGGTTAAGGAGAGCTTTCCACACCGCAACAGTATGGTGGCCCCCATGGCTCTCACCATCTTTGTGTGGGTATTCCTGATGAACCTGATGGACCTGGTACCCGTGGATTGGCTGCCGCAATTGGCTGCGAAAATCTCCGGTAACGAGCATATCTTCTTTAAAGTCGTGCCCACGACTGACCCCAATGCCACCCTGGGCATGGCGCTGGCGGTATTCGTTTTGATGATCTTTTTCAGTATCCGTGAAAAAGGCGCACTCGGATTTATCAAAGAGCTGACCTTGCACCCATTCCATACCGGCAAGTGGTTCTTCGATGTCCTGCTGATCCCGGTGAACTTCATACTGGAAGCCGTTTCTTTGGTCGCCAAGCCGATTTCTCTGGGGCTGCGTCTGTTCGGAAACCTCTACGCCGGTGAAATGATCTTTATCCTGATCGCAATTGTCTTTGGTGTTGGTGTTCTCGGCTTTATCGGTGCGGGCCTCCTGCACATGGGCTGGGCCATTTTCCACGTACTGGTAATTACCCTGCAGGCGTTCGTATTTATGGTATTGAGCACCGTGTACATGGCGATGGCGCACCATCGCGACGATGAGCACGAGCACGATCAATAAGTTTTTAACCCTTTTTTCGACCTTTACAACAACTCTTTAACTTTGATTTGGAGAACACAATGGAAGCATTAGGTCTGGTTTACATCGCAAGTGCACTGCTGATCGGTCTGGGCGCCCTGGGCACCGCTATCGGTTTCGGTACTCTGGGTGGCAAGCTGCTGGAAGGTTCCGCTCGTCAGCCTGAACAGGCTCCGGCTCTGCAGGGCAAAATGTTCCTGATGGCTGGTCTGCTTGACGCGGTTCCGATGATCGGTGTTGGTATCGCTATGTACCTGATCTTCGCCGTAGCTCCTGGTCTGGTTTAATTACGCCGTTCCAATTGCCCTTAACCCTATTTAAAGAGCAAGAGGTGTCGGAGTGAATATCAACCTGACTCTAATCGGCCAGTCGATTACTTTCCTGTTTTTCGTCTGGTTTTGCTGGAAGTTTGTTTGGCCGCCGCTTTTGGGCGTGATGAAAGAACGTGAGCAGAAGATCGCAGATGGTCTCGCTGACGCTGAACACGCGCAGAAAGATCTGGAACTGGCCAAGCGCAAAGCTGCCGAGCAGTTGAAGGAAGCCAAAGATCAGGCTAACGAGATTATCGATGGTGCCAACAAGCGCGCCAACCAGATTCTCGATGAAGCCAAGCAAGCGGCTCAGTCTGAAGGCGATCGCCTGAAAGCTGCGGCCAAAGCTGAGATCGACCAGGAAGTGAATCGCGCTAAAGAGCAACTGCGCAGCCGTGTGGCAGACCTGTCTGTCCTGGGTGCGGAGAAGATTCTCGCGGTCAATATCGACGCTAAGGCGCACGACGACCTGATCGATAAACTGGCAGCCGAGCTGTAAGCGAGGAACCCCATGGCGGAACTCAGCACACTGGCCCGGCCCTACGCTAAAGCTGCATTCTCTTATGCGCAGGAAGCCTCCCACTTAGGTGGTTGGAGCACTGCGCTGAGCACTGCGGCAGCGGTCAGCCAGAACGAAAAAGTGCGTGAGCTGCTGGATAATCCCCAGCTCACCAGTGAAGAGCGCGCAGATAAATTCCTGTCGATCTGTTCAGACGAACTCGGCGAGCACGGAAGGAACTTCATCCGGTTGCTGGCGGAAAACAACCGCCTGCAGCTGCTGCCGGAAATTTCCGAACTGTTCGAAGAGCTGAAAGCGCAAGCGGAAGCCACCCTCGAGGTGGAAGTTGTTTCCGCGCACGCCTTGAGCGATGCACAGGCGCAAGCACTGGGCCAAAAGCTCAGCGCGAAGTTTGAACGCGAAATACATCTGCACAGCTCGGTGGACGAGAGCCTGCTGGGCGGCGCGATCATCCGCGCCGGTGATACAGTCATCGACGGTACCGTACGCGGCCGTCTGGCCAAGCTCGCCGAGGCGATGAACTCCTAAATTACTCTCCCCGTTGGCGTTAGCCGGCGGGGACTTGAGGAACAGAGCATGCAGCAACTGAATCCCTCTGAGATCAGTGAAATCATCAAGAGCCGCATCGAAAATCTCGATGTGAGCACTGAAGCCCAAAATGAGGGCACCATTGTTTCCGTATCCGACGGCATCATCCGCATCCACGGCCTGGCCGATGTGATGTACGGCGAGATGATCGAGTTCGAAGGCGGCGTTTACGGTATGGCGCTGAACCTGGAGCGCGACTCCGTTGGTGCTGTAATCCTGGGCGACTACAAGGCGCTGGCTGAAGGCCAGAAGTGCCGTTGCACCGGCCGTATCCTGGAAACCCCCGTTGGTCCGGAACTGCTCGGCCGCGTTGTAGATGCGCTGGGTAACCCGATCGACGGCAAGGGCCCGCTGAACAACAAGCTGACCGACGCGGTAGAAAAAGTAGCGCCTGGCGTTATTGCCCGTCAGTCCGTTGACCAGCCTGTACAAACCGGTTTGAAAGCGGTTGATACCATGATCCCGATTGGCCGTGGCCAGCGTGAGCTGATCATCGGTGACCGTCAGATTGGTAAGACTGCTGTGGCGATCGACGCCATCATCAACCAGAAAGGCACCGGCGTTAAGTGTGTCTACGTTGCCGTGGGCCAGAAGCAGTCCTCTATTGCCAACGTAGTGCGCAAGCTCGAAGAGCACGGCGCTATGGATCACACCATCGTAGTAGCCGCTGGCGCCGCCGATCCGGCAGCGATGCAGTTCCTGGCTCCCTACGTGGGCTGTACCATGGGTGAGTACTTCCGCGACCGCGGTGAAGACGCCCTGATCGTATACGATGACCTGACCAAGCAGGCTTGGGCCTACCGTCAGATCTCCCTGTTGCTGAAGCGTCCGCCTGGACGTGAAGCCTACCCCGGTGACGTTTTCTACTTGCACTCCCGTCTGCTGGAGCGCGCCGCGCGTGTAAACGCCGACTACGTAGAGAAGTTCACCAACGGTGAAGTGAAAGGAAAGACCGGCTCTCTGACCGCCCTGCCGATCATCGAAACCCAGGCCGGTGACGTATCTGCGTTCGTACCGACCAACGTGATTTCCATTACCGACGGCCAGATCTTCCTCGAGACCGATCTGTTCAACTCCGGTATCCGCCCAGCGATCAACCCGGGTATCTCGGTATCCCGTGTAGGTGGTGCAGCGCAGACCAAGGTGATCAAGAAGCTGTCCGGTGGTATCCGTACCGCTCTGGCTCAGTACCGCGAACTGGCGGCATTCTCCCAGTTTGCCTCTGACCTGGATGAAGCTACCAAAGCCCAGCTGGATCACGGTGAGCGCGTAACCGAGCTGATGAAGCAGAAACAGTACTCTCCGCTGTCTATCGCGGACATGGCTGTTTCCGTTTACGCCGCCGACAAGGGTTACCTGAAAGAAGTAGAAGTTGCCAAGGTTCTCGATTTCGAAGCCGCCCTGCTCGCTTATATGAACAGCGAACACGCAGAGCTGATGGAGAAAGTGAACAGCACTGGTAACTACAACGACGAAATCGACGCAGCTTTCAAAGCCGCTATCGAGAAGTTCGTCGCTACTAGCAGCTGGTAAGAACTCCCTGGAGAGCGCGAAAGAGCGGCGTGTCCGCTCTTTCGGAATCTAACTTCCAGCGAACAAGGTAAATCACTATGGCAGGCGGAAAAGAAGTACGCACAAAAATTGCCAGCATCAAGAGCACGCAGAAAATTACTGCCGCAATGGAAATGGTTGCAGCCAGTAAGATGCGCAGGGCTCAGGATCGCATGGCACTGGGGCGTCCCTACGCCCAGCGCATACGCGCAGTGATCGGCCACGTCGCCAACGCTTCGGCCGAGTACCAGCATATTTACCTGCAAGAGCGCGAGGCCAAGCGGGTCGGGTTTATCCTGGTATCCACTGACCGCGGACTCTGTGGTGGCTTGAACGTCAATATGTTCAAAGCCGCTATTCGCGAGATGCAGGCGTGGTCCGAGAAGGGTGTCGACGTCGAAGTCTGCGCGGTAGGTAACAAGGCGGCCAGTTTCTTTAATGCCATCGGCAGCAAGGTTGTCGCAGCGGTGCGCGATCTGGGCGATGCGCCCCAGGCCAACCAGCTGATTGGCTCAGTTAAGGTAATGCTGGACCGTTACGCACAAGGCGATATCGATCGCCTGTTCCTGGTATCCAATGAGTTTATCAACACCATGTCCCAGAAGCCGCAGGTTGAGCAATTGCTGCCGCTGCCGAAGGACGAAGATGAAAAACTCATGCACGAGTGGGACTACCTCTACGAGCCGGATCCGGTTGAATTGCTGGATGGATTGCTGGCTCGCTACATCGAGTCCCAGGTATACCAGGCAGTAGTTGAAAACAAAGCCTGTGAACAGGCAGCGCGTATGATCGCGATGAAGAGCGCCACCGATAACGCCGGTGAGCTGATCGATCAGTTGCAGCTTGTCTACAACAAGGCGCGCCAGGCGGCCATTACCCAGGAACTGTCCGAAATTGTCGGCGGTGCGGCGGCGGTTTAATCCGCTGCCCCTACCAGTAATGGTCAGCCTAGAAAGAATTTAAAGCTGAGGATCCGGAAATGAGTAACGGGCAAATTGTGCAAGTGATCGGAGCGGTCATCGACGTGGAATTCCCACGCGATTCTGTTCCGAATGTATACGACGCACTGGTGGTTGAGGACAAGAACCTCACCATGGAAGTGCAGCAGCAGTTGGGTGACGGCGTGGTACGCGCTATTGCCATGGGTTCATCCGAAGGTATCAGCCGCGGTCTGTCCGTGCGCAATACCGGCGCTCCGGTTTCTGTACCGGTTGGCCTGGAAACCCTCGGTCGCATCATGGACGTGCTCGGCAACCCGATTGACGAGTGTGGCCCTATCGGTGAGAAAGAGCGCTCCTCTATCCACCGCGCTGCACCGACCTACGAAGAGCAGTCCAGCTCTACCGAGCTGCTGGAAACCGGCATTAAGGTAATTGACCTGGTTTGCCCGTTCGCCAAGGGTGGTAAGGTTGGTCTGTTCGGTGGTGCCGGTGTAGGTAAAACCGTAAACATGATGGAACTGATCAACAACATCGCTACCGAGCACTCCGGTCTGTCCGTGTTCGCAGGTGTTGGTGAGCGTACCCGTGAAGGTAACGACTTCTACTACGAGATGGCTGAATCCGGCGTTGTCGACCTGGAAAACAAAGCCAACTCCAAAGTGGCGATGGTTTACGGCCAGATGAATGAGCCGCCCGGCAACCGTCTGCGCGTAGCCCTGACCGGCCTGACCATGGCGGAGAAATTCCGTGATGAAGGCAAAGACGTACTGTTGTTCGTCGACAACATCTACCGCTACACCCTGGCCGGTACCGAAGTATCCGCACTGCTGGGCCGTATGCCTTCTGCGGTAGGTTACCAGCCGACCCTGGCGGAAGAAATGGGCGTTCTGCAGGAGCGTATTACCTCCACCAAGACTGGCTCTATCACCTCTATCCAGGCGGTATACGTACCGGCGGATGACTTGACTGACCCGTCTCCGGCGACCACCTTCGCGCACTTGGACTCCACCGTAGTACTGAGCCGTGATATCGCCGCTAAAGGTATCTACCCGGCTGTTGACCCGCTGGACTCCACCTCTCGTCAGCTGGACCCGCAGGTAATCGGTCAGGAGCACTACGAAGTGGCTCGCGGCGTACAGTCTGTACTGCAGCGCTACAAAGAGCTGAAGGACATCATCGCGATCCTGGGTATGGACGAGCTGTCTGAAGAAGACAAGCAGACCGTAGCCCGCGCCCGTAAGATCGAACGCTTCCTGTCCCAGCCGTTCCACGTTGCGGAAATCTTCACCGGTGCACCAGGTAAATACGTTTCCCTGAAAGAAACCATCCGTGGCTTCCAGGGCATCCTGAACGGTGAATATGACCACATGCCGGAACAGGCCTTCTACATGGTGGGAACCATCGACGAAGCTGTGGAAAAAGCCAACAAAGCCAAGGGCTAATCGAGAGAGGCATATACTATGGCCATGACAGTACATTGTGACATTGTCAGCGCCGAGCAGTCTCTCTTCTCCGGACTGGTAGAGATGGTGATTGTGAGTGGTATCGAGGGTGAGCTGGGTCTCTCCTACGGTCACGCCCAGTTGCTCACCGCTCTGAAAGCCGGTCCGGTGCGCATCATCAAGCCCGGTGGTGAAGAGGAAGTACTGTTCGTCAGCGGTGGCTACGCCGAGGTACAACCTAATATGGTGACTATCCTCGCCGATGTAGCCGAACGTGAGATCGATGAAGACGCCGCGCAGAAGGCCCGCGAAGAAGCGGAACATGCCCTGCACAAGGCACCGTCTGAAGTCGACTACGCGCGCATCTCAGCCCAGCTGGCCGAAGCCGAAGCGCGTCTGCGTACCCTGCAGGCAATCCGCAAGGCGGCCGGTAAGTAAACAGTTTTTACCTTCTCGTAAGGCCTGTTTCCAGGCGACAAAAAAGCAGCTTCGGCTGCTTTTTTTATTTCTCTGGAAAAATTTCCCAAAGCCTATCATCACCCCTACCCTGCACGAACCTTCTAATGACTATAGTTACAAGTGATGGTTGTATGTTTATGGATTGAAGAAGTTTTCAACTATGAAATGGATGTTAACTGTCGCTTATTTACTTTTCACGTTCTCCCATCTGCTAGCTACCCCTAGCGCAGTGGCTATGGCCTCTATTAAAGCCAGTAAAAAACCTACTACAGCTGAAAATCTAGAACCCCCAAAAGCTCTGCTAATTCATGGAAGTATTACTTCAGTTACATATGTGGATCCAGGAAATACTGTGCCTGAACATCTGGTGGAATTTGGCTTCTTTCATTCCGGATGGACAATAGATGAAATTGCTGAGGTGTCTCAATTTACGACTTTTGTTGACGTCTATTACAATGAAATAGATATTATGAGGGCCGCAAGGAGCCATGGATTAAAGGTATGGGTACAATTAGCTCCGATATTTTTTGATGGTTATCCTACCTATAGGAAACGAGCGGATTATTTGGAGCGCTGGGAAATAGCGAAGAAACGGTTGGAGCCATTTAGTGACATTATTATGGCCTTCGATCCACTGGATGAACCGTTTCATCGCTCAAAATTAAGTAATCTAACGCTAAAGCTCTACCTTGAGGAAATTGCTCAATTAGTTAAAGAGAGCTTTCCAAAAGCAAAAAGAGCAATTACATTTATGAATGAAACGGTTAGGAAGTCAAAGTTCAAGAAAATAATTCCTAAAAAATATAATTTATTTGCTGTAAATTACTATGTAGGAGACAATTTTCAACAACAACTGGTAGAAAAGCTAATGATAAAAACATCCCATTTGGATGTTAATTATTACTTAATACCAAGAGCATTCAAGACATCGAATAGAGGCTTCGGTAGTATTTCAGAATCACAATTGATTAGTCAGGCAAGACAGGCTTATGATTTTGCCAGAGCAAACCCCAAGATTATCGCCATTTACCCTTTTGTTTGGGAAAGTATTTTCGGTAATGGTGACTACTACCTTGGGGTTGACAACCTGGATCGAGTACAGGAAGAATATCGAAAAATAGGTCACGCGATATCAAAATCTAGATAAACTATTTTTTTTCGCCCATTATGTAGGTGCTGTGTATAGCCCGATCATCGCCTAGTACTTGAAGTGCAAATAGCTTTTCTTCAAGTGATTTCGCAGACTCCATTCTAAATTTCATTAAATCAGTGGCTTCTAAATCAATAACAATAAAGTCTGCTTCCTTACCTATCTCAAAGTTACCTACTTTATCATCGATATCCAGTGTTTTGGCAGATCCTAAAGTTGCAAGATAGAATGCTTTGAGTGGCGAGAGTGTTTTTACTTTAATATTTGTGCCAGTGGATTTCTGTAGCTGAATTACCTTATAGGCATCACCCATAGTCTCTAACATTGAGAAGCTGGTACCGGCACCTACATCGGTTCCCAGGCCTACGTCTACTTTTGTTTCTTCTGCTCTGGTTAGTGAAAACAAACCGCTTCCCAAAAATAGGTTAGAAGTTGGGCAAAAAGCGAGTGCGCTACCAACCATAGCCATGCTCTTCATTTCTCGATCATCAAGATAGATACCATGAGCAAATATAGAGTGATCGCGATTCAGGCCATACAGATTATAAACATCAAGGTAGCTTTGAGCTTGTGGGAACAGTGATTTAACCCAATTGATTTCATCTTTATTTTCAGAAACATGAGTATGCATATATACATCGGGATATTCATCCAGGAGCTTAGCTGCTTGCATTAGTTGCTTTGGAGTGCTTGTCGGAGCAAATCTGGGAGTAATGGCATAGCCCAGTCGGTCCTTATTATGCCACCTCTCAATCAGATTTTTGCTATCGGTATATGCACTTTCAGGCGTATCTCGCAGGTACTCAGGTGCATTACGATCCATTAAAACTTTACCCGCAATTAACCGCATGTTCTCGCGCTGAGCGACTTCAAAAAGTGCATCTACAGATTCCGGATGAACCGTACCAAATACCAGAGCTGAAGTTGTGCCATTTTTTTGTAATTGCTCAATAAAGAACTCTGCAACTTCTTTTGCATAGTCCTTTTCGGAAAATTTTCTTTCAGTTGGAAAAGTGTATTCTTTAAGCCAATCTAATAATTGCTCACCATGAGATGCGATCATCCCGGTTTGTGGATAGTGAATATGAGAATCTATAAATCCGGGAAGAATTAATTTCCCTCGATAATCTATAATCTTTGTATTTCTGTGATTAGATAAAATTTCTTCAGCTGAAACTATCCCCGCAAATTTTCCATCTTTGACAATTAGCCCACCATCTTTAATATATTGATGGGAGTTATCTGTCTCTGCTGGATCATTAATAAAATGAAGCAGGTCTCCTTGATAAATAGTAGTCTCAGCATAAACAAAGTTACTAAGAGCTGTAAAAAATAAAAATAATTTTACAAGTAAGGGTTTACTATTGAGGTTTGAGGGGAAATGTATGACCACTTGTTCACTCCATTAAAACGATAAGCAAACCTATATATGTAGCACTTGATGATTAATATGACAAGTTTATGCCACTATTTTTCAGATATAGTTAAATATAAAAAAAATTCCAGCTGTTTATTTAGTGAAAATTCACAGGTTAATAAAGTCAACTAAGTTTTTTATTTCGTTTTTTTTACAAAGTTAAAAAATCACCGCTAAACTTTTAGCTGTGTTTAGATTAAGAGCACCAATTGAATGTTTAGAAATCCAGATCATGTAACAGTAGTTGTTACTAATTTAGAGGAAGCTGTTTGTTTTTTTGAGTTGCTGGGATTTGAACTGTTAATCAAAAATTTATTATCTGGAGAAAAAGCATCGCGATATCTTCAAGTCGATAATGTAAAGGCTGATCACTTTACAATGGTTTTAAAGGAGTGTTCACCAAAATTTGAAATACAGTTACTTCATTATCGAAACCCAAAAGTTGAGTCAAATCCATCAATTCAAGACTTATCGAGACCTGGTTATAACCATCTTTGTTTGAAAGTAGATAATCTGAAGGACACATTAGAGTATTTATCGAAACATGGTCTCAAACCAAGGAGTGGCATATTAGAGTATCAAAATAAAAAACTGGCGTTTCTACTGGGACCTGAGAATATTACTGTTGAATTAGCTGAGTGATATCTCGAATTAAATAATAGTTACCCTATAATCCACTTTGACATATAAATCTCTCGCATAGGTTATTAATTCACTCTTAAAATTTAAATCTCAAGTTAACTTCGAGATCTAGGAATGGCTAACGAGATTATATTTTATACTAATCCGCAATCGAGAGGTTGCAGTGTCCGGTTGGAGTTGACCACAACATTCAGTACCTTACCAAACAAAATTACTTGAGTATGGCGAAGAAATTAAATCGCCTAGTTACCTTGCGATAAATCCTATGGGAAAAATTCCCACGCTAATACACAATAATAAGATAGTTACTGAAGCCGCTGTAATATGTGTATATCTGGCAGATGTATTTCCTGATTTCGGTCTATCCCTTAAAAATAGTGAAGAGCGCGCAAACTACTATCGGTGGATGTTCTACTCCGCTGGACCACTGGAATCTGTCATAGTAAATAAAAGCATATTTGGTGAAGAAGCGGCTAAAGAAAACAGCAAATGCTGGGTTATGGAAATTATAAACTTGCCTTAGATGTACTATCTATCGCAATTAAGTCAAACCCTTATATTGCTGGGAAACGTTTTACTATAGATAATCGTGAAGGAGATCAAGAGTATGTTGCTCGGTTATTTCAGCGACAAGCATTCAAACGAGCACAAGAACTTGATGAAACTCTTATAAAAGAAACTAATTCTGTTTAAAGCAATAGTTGCTAGATAAATAATGAAAGGTTAGAGCAGTGAATATCTGACCTTTTACTTCATACTTAAATTTTACCTGGATTAGTTCAGACCAAATCTGACACATTCTCTTGAAAAAGAGGGGTTTACCGGTTTTGATGAAGGTGCCTAAACCTAAAATCAAAACCAAGGATAAACCCCATGATCTATACAAAAGATCGCATCATCAAACAAAAGACTGGAGCAGCACGACTACCAGTTATATATGAGTGTGAACGAAATAGAACACACCAGGGCAAAAGCCAGGCATGGCATCTGTGAGCACTTCCATAAAACCATTCTACAAGAGTTCTATCAGCCTTCATTGCGCCGCAAGATCTATGGGTCAAGAGAAGAATTACAAAAGGATCTGGACGAATGGCTCACATATTACAATAATTACCGTACCCATGAGGGTTAAAAGTGTTGCGACCGCACACCGATCGCAACACCTGGAGATGCAAAAAGGATCTGGAAGGAAAAACCCGTAAACTGAATTTGACCTGAAAGAACACCTTCTGAAAAACTGGTAACTGTCAGAGCAAGCCTGAACCACTACATCTTAGATTTTAATGAGCCTGCATATTACGAACTACTCAGCTATATAGGTCCAATTCAAAGTGCTTATACTCTAGTTAATGCAAGCGTCATTAGAATCGTCAAAAGTGTTTAGAACCCATATATTAGTGATGCAAGGAATAAGATTTTGATCGACCAAGTCATTTCCAGCATTACCCGTCGCATCGTTTCCTACAATAACATTTCCCACCTGGCTAAAGTCCTGCAACAAAATCCCATTCGTTCCATTGTCATTTGCTGTATTGCTCGAAATTAAACTACTATTTGCATCGGCAATTACAACTCCGCTTGCATCGTTTAAACTAATATCATTTAGTAACACTATACTGCTATTCCCGGCAACCCTAACCCCTTGCAGTGTGTTAAAAGTGATTATAGAATTTCTGACCTGATTTCCAATACCTAACATACGCACACCTATCCCATCATTACTATCTGCGGTAGACGACTCAAGTAGGTTGCCGTTACTTACAAGAGCAAACCCTGATGTAAGGTTTTCTAAAGCATTTACATTTTGTATTATATGGCCTCCGATTCCGTCCACGAACACCCCTGTGTCACAATTCTTTATGAAATTTCCTCCAACTGAGTCGTTAATGATCCTGCCCGCACCAAGCACTTTTATTCCTATACCTGATCCATTAGTACAGGTAATGCTGTAACCATTTAAGTCCAAGCTCCCAGCACCCTCAACAGTCACCGCAGGGTTTTCCGTACAAGAAAGAGCGGCAGTTAAAGTACTTGGCGTAGTGATAGTATCTCCACAGCTGACAGCTGATGCCATACCCGATAAAGAAAGACTGACAACTCCTATAGCAGCCAGGAGCAATGCCTTCAAGAGATTAACATTCAAATTTTTCATACTATATTCCTTTCGTTTTGAGTTTATAACGAAGATGGTCAAGCCGTAAACCAAAGAGAGCTTGGCCTAGGCCCGCAAAAGGGCTAAAGGAATTCCAAAAAATTTCAGCAAATCAAGTAGAGCTACAAATGATTATAATATTCAACCATACAACAGGCGCCCTTACAATCATCAACTATTTTGCAAATGGCCCAGGCAATTAGAATGCCTGACATCAAAGAAATTAGGAAGGTAGAATTAAGCATAAGTACATATAGGAAACCTCTGTCCAGGTCATAAAAGATAAAGCACAGTGGCGTGAAAATACGAACCTTCACACACACTATTTTTCACAACGAAAAAAGAGACCCCCAATAAATACTTACATGCCAAACATTCCCACTGTAGTTACATTTCCATCTAGCAAGCAGCGAAATAATGATCAGCTACAAAATATCCAAATTTGGTATATTTTAAGAGTGTAAATGATTCAGTGTAACTACCCATGCCAGTCGGTTATTGGTAAGCAATGAGTCGCTAACCAAACTCGAGCATAAATATTTTTAAAACTGGCTTCCAATTATGCAATGACATTGTTCATTTTTTTGAAACACCTTGTATAGCCAATGAATTACGGTAAGTGGTACACGAGCCGTTGCATTTAATGAAGTATGTAGTTTATGTTACGCTTACTATCAATCTCGTACATTAGGTAACTCCGATAGAACAAAAGTAATTATTTATTTTGCATAAGCTACACAGAAAACCACATTGGTTTTCATTTCATCCAACGTAATGTCAGGAATTTCTTCTCTTGCTCTGGTTTTTATCTCCGGAGTTAGACGTTGCATAATATTATCGTGAGAAGGCTGGAGTTCCCAGGTATCAATATTAAAGTATTTTCGTGTTAGTGAGCGCAATTCATCAATACGAATGCGATTGAGATGGGTATGTAAGTAGTGATCATGCGGTAATTGTTGAAAAATATTAATATGGTTCCAGTCACAAAACTTAAGGTGATCAGGGTTATTCTCATCCAAAACTGATAGGTTATGAGGTGGCATATGATGGCCACTCCAACCATAAAAGTTATGGTGTAAAAATATAATTTTTCCACCCTTTGTCAGCAGCCCAGCAATATCTTCAAATACATCCTCAATTTCTAATAGATGCTCTGTAACGTTATGAAGGCAAACAGTATCAAAGGTTTTTACACCAACTAGGTCTCGTGTGGAACACTGGTGCAAATCAATATCTGGAATTAAATCTATTATATCCTGTCCTGACATTGGCGCATTTACCCATTTCCTAATACGCTTATTACGAACTCGCCTGGAATCCAACACCATAGCAGGATCAACTCCAGTATAACTATTTGCCCCCGCGCAGAGATAACCCATCGCATAGCCACCAAAGCCACAGCCTACATCTAATACATTGCACCCTTGTACATATTTATGTAATTTCTTTGGCCAAGAACAATAACCGAGCTCAACCGCACTGGTAATAAGATCAGAATTAAAATTCTTTAGTGCATGGCGTATATTAGAGCAGTTATGAAAAAATGCGATCTTAGCTTGAAGCTCGTTGTTATCCCAATCTTCCAGAGGTTTAATCTTTTTTAATTGTTTTGCTGCTTTTGATCTGGACAGCCTTGAAAAGGCAGGGTGTGAACGCGAGGTGTCTAATATTTCAATCGCCTCTCTGGCATTTTTTTCAATGCGCATTATTTTGACCTGATCAAATAATTTTAATGCTCGTTTGTGTTCAGGATTATATTTAAGAGCGATTTTTATATCTTTTTCAGCTTGATCGATATCTCCCTTAGCAATATTTAGCATAGTGGAGATAATTCTCATCCCCACATGGTGTGGGTATCTAGATATAAATGTCAGAACATATTTATCACAATTAAGAATTGATCCATTTTTTGATTCGGCATAGCAAAGAAAGTATGTCGCTGGATGGAACGGATTGAGGTTGGATATGGGGCGTAACAACTCTCTTGCCAAGTCTATCTCTCCAGCTAATGCAGCCTGTTTACCTTGTTCAAAACTATCTAGCTGATTGGTTTCTAAAGTAGACATTCAATTTTCCAAGTAATAGTAAACAGGTTTTTTGGCGTGGATATTGACTTGCATGCAGCAATTAGGTGCCATGGCTCTTTATTTACATCAAATATAATAATCTTGCTTATTATTGTGTGCATGCCCGCAACTTACACTGAATATTTATCATCGAATAAATTACTCAAAAATGTGAAGTTAAAGCTATCAGATAATAAATTTACTTTCTCTGTCAAGACTATTTAAGATATAGCTAGCGAAAGTTGGCGCAGATACTAACTTGTATAGTCTGTAAACCATTGGAGCCTGTGTTATAAATTGAATTTTGTAAACTTCACGTTATCCATTAAAGAAGCTCTTGGTTGAAGATAACATCTAATTTTTAAAAATTGATCTGACAGTAATCTGATCAGTAAAATTTATGGGGGGTAATCCTTGAAACTGATAATAGTTGGTGGCGATGGATTTTGTGGATGGCCAACCTCTTTACATCTGAGTAATCTAGGTCATGAGGTAATTATTATTGATGATTTTTCTAGAAGAAAAATTGATATTGAACTCAATGTAGGATCATTAACGCCGATACGTGAGCTAAAAGAACGTATAGACACTTGGTTTGAGTTAACAGGAAAAGATATTCGTTTCGTGGAGATGAATATTTCTCTGGAGTTTAATGATCTAGTAAATCTGATAAGGGAAGAAAAACCTGACACTATCATTCATTTTGGAGAGCAACGCGCTGCTCCATACTCAATGAAAAGCAGTGCAACAAAAAATTATACAATCTATAATAACATTTGTGGTACCCATAATATACTTAATGCGATAGTTGAAACTCATCTGGATATACATTTAGTTCACCTTGGCACAATGGGGGTATATGGCTACGGTCATGAAGAGCCTATCCCAATACCTGAAGGGTATCTGGATGTAAAAATAGAGACAATTGATAATCGTCAAATCTCAGACTCTATTGTCTATCCGCCTAATCCCGGCTCTATTTATCACATGACCAAAACGATGGACTCCCAGATGTTTCAATACTATGCGAAGAATGATGGACTTCGTATAACTGACCTCCACCAGGGTATAGTTTGGGGGACCCAGACCGAACTTACTCGTTTAGATGAGCGCCTGATAAATCGATTTGATTACGATGGAGACTACGGGACAGTCCTGAATAGGTTTCTTATGCAGGCTACTGTAGGTTTTCCGCTTACTGTACATGGGACTGGCGGACAAACTCGTGCATTTATACATATATCTGATACTTGTAAATGTGTGGAGCAGGCTCTGCTTCACCCTCCTGCATCAGGTGAACGTCCTATGATACTAAATCAGATGGCAGAGACACAAACACTCTCGGAGCTGGCTGAGTTAGTTCAATTACTGACAGATTGTGATATTAGTTATCTACCAAATCCAAGAAAAGAAGCAGAGAGAAATGATCTGAATGTAAAAAATGATTTGCTTCGTTCGTTTGGTTGGAAGCCTATTCTAATTAAAGATAGCCTTCTTAAAGAAATCACTGATATAACGATGCAGTATAAGGATAGGGCTGATCACTCTAAAATACCTTGTGTCTCCTATTGGACCAAATCCAATAAATTTGCCGATATACCCTATCGAGAAAAAACTAATGAAGTTGTCGCAACCATTTCTTAATGGGTGACTTCCGCTATGTCTACGCACATCCTTGTTACCGGTGGCTGTGGATTTATAGGTTCAAATTTAATCAAATATCTCAGCACCTTAAACTTATTTGACAAAATTTTTGTTCTAGATAATGAGATCACCGGTACTGCAGCAGCATTAGCGGGGGTTCCTCATCAGTTTATTAGAGGAGATATCAGAAACCAGAGAGATGTAGATGAAGCAGTAAAGAAAGTAGATGTCATTGTACACTTAGCAGCAGATACACGTGTAATTAATTCAATTAGTAACCCTGTCTATAACTTTGAAGTAAATGTCCATGGCACAGTAAATATTCTGGAAGCAATGCGAAGGCATAAAGTTCAATATCTTATTAATGCCTCTACAGGAGGGGCGATAATAGGAGAAACAGAACCTCCAGTACATGAATTGATGCCTGTGAATCCTGCATCGGCTTATGGTGCCTCTAAAGCTTCAGCTGAGGCATATTGTTCTGCGTATTCTCAGAGCTATGGTCTATCAATAACTTCTCTACGCTTCTCCAATGTTTATGGTCCGCTTTCGCTTCATAAGGGGAGTGTTATAGCTGCTTTTATTAAGAAAATCCTAAGAGGAGAAGCCTGTGATATTTACGGTGATGGTTACCAGACAAGAGATTTTATTTTTGTCAGTGATCTCTGCCAAGGAATAATTAAGGCACTGGAAAGAAAAGAAAGAGGAGTATTTCAGTTAGGTAGTGGCCAGCCAACCACTATTAACGAAATAATAAATTTGCTAAAGGATGTATCTGGCCATAAATATAATCTCGAACTAGCCTACCATGATTATAGGGTAGGTGAAGTTCGTCATAATTATACTGATATTACAAAAGCAACAGATTATTTAGGTTTTAAACCGGAAGTATCTTTAAGGGACGGCATTCAAATTACGTGGGATTACTTTATCAATAAGGACGATATTCTGAACAGCAGTCTTACTCATAGGGCCATACAGAATGCAGATTGACAATTTTTCAGTAGAGTCATTCCCTGACCTTAATAACTATGCTGGGTTTGAAACAGATCATAAGTTGCGTGTTTGTATTGCGACAGAAGAGATACTCGGTCCGGTGAGGAACGGGGGTATCGCCTCTACCTACTACCACCTCGCAAAAGGTTTGGCTGCGAATGGGCACCAAGTCCATGTCCTTTATCTAAAAGGTGAGATTGTCGAAAATGAAACACCTGAGCATTGGATTGATGAATTTTCCAGTTTTGGGGTGTCGCTTCACTACCTGGTTCATGCAACGGAAACGATTATAGGGCCTTCACAGACTTGGCAACGACGATATGGAGCAGCATATCGCTGGTTAGCGGACCAGGATCGCTTTGATGTTATCCACACGTCCGAATGGCGAGGCGGGTTGATTTATGCATTAATGGCGAAGAAGTTGGGTCTGGCATTTCGAGATACTCTGTTTATTGTAAAGACATCTTCTCCTCATCTATGGAATCGTCACTACCAGATGCAGCCTTTGGTAAAGAGGGAATTACTGCCGGCTAGTTTTGCTGAGCAAAAATGTGTTGAGTTAGCAGATATGGTAATTGGTGGTAGTGCTCACTTGCTCTGTTTTATGCGATATGTGGGCTATAGGTTACCTAAAGCAACTTATGTTCAACCTAATATTCTCGATTTTTCTGAAGTTCCCGTTGATGATAAACGCATTAATCGACTGCCTGGTGATGTAGTTCATACTAATGAATTGACTTTCTTTGGTCGTTTGGAGATGCGGAAGGGGTTGGAGCTCTTTTGTACCGCGTTAGATTTACTTGAGCGGACGGGAAATTGTCCTGGCAGAGTTAATTTCTTAGGTAAGTATGGTGAAGCCCTACCTAATCAAAACAATGAGAAGGTTGCGGATTATATTGAGCGAAAAGCATCTACTTGGAGTTTTGAAATCAATTGCATCACAGATTATAACCAGCTGGAAGCTCTCTCATTCTTATGCTCCAGGGATATGATAGCGGTAATGCCCTCTCTGATTGAAAATTCCACCATGGCAGTATATGAAACATTAGAGAATAATATTCCTTTTATTGCAACACGTGTAGGAGGAACTCCAGAGCTTATCGCAAAAGAAGATCATGAAAGTTGTCTTATAGCACCCTACGCATATGAGCTTGCGAAAAGGCTAGAAGAGGTACTGAAGAATGGACATAGGATTGCGCACCCCAGTTTTGATAACAATTATAACCTTCAAGTTTGGTATGGTTTTCATGCCTACTTAGCAGATCTTTTTAAGCAGTTTGGTGGGGCTGAAGCGATCACCAAGATTACAGGCTCTCCCACTTTAACAGCTTCCAATGAGCTGAAGCTACCGACCCTAGAAGTGGTTGTTCTATTGCGGGATACTGAGAGTGTTATGGAGTTTTCTGAAGCACTTTTAGTCGATAGGCCCGACTCCATTAAATTTTTATTAATCGATCCCTCTCTGGAAAATATTGCTGAGAGAGCTTCTGACTTTCTATTGGAAGCTGGTCTCAATTGTAGTTTGATGGATTTCATTGGATTTCCAGCGGGGATTGCACTGGCTAAAAGTCTTTCTGAAAGTACTCTAGATGCTTGCATTCTCTGTGATGGAACATTCTCCCGATTAGGTGGAAAATTTTGTGGTGAGCTACGCAAAACGCTTCAAATAAACCATGAATTCATAATCACTAGCTTTTTATCTCTACCTGACGATAAAGTAGTAATGCCGATAGGTGGAGATATCATCTCTGAGATCAGCTTCGGAAATGCTATAGGCACAAATATAATTTGTATTCCCAAGCTGGTATCGAGCAAGGTAGGATCAATACTCCCTTATGATATTCGCTACGGTTTGATACAAGAGTATATCTTAAGGGCGAACAAAGAATTTGGGTTTGAGTTGATGGTTATTCCTGAGTGCCATCTTTGTAGTGATTACTACTTAGAGAAACTGGAAGAATATCGAAATAACGCTAACTCAGTTTATCTACGGTCAATGTCGTTGATTGAGAATGATAATATTGCCTATCGTAAACTGGCCCTTCTTCCTTCAGCTCAGCCGATTGGAGCTAAGCTAAGACCGGCACTTTATCGGGATAAGAATCGTTTGGATGAGGAGCCTGTATGGCTTTTACATGCCGACCGGCCTCGTAAAATGAAAAACCGCAATCCCAGGGTGGTCCTTGGTTTGGACGAGAGAAATTCCCATTTGCTCTGTGTAGCTAAAGGTGCTGGAACTAGGCAATTAATCGTTAATGGGGAGCCCCAGTCAATGTCTTTAGAGCTACAAGATAACGAGCTTACTTTACATAGATTTCCAATTCCAGATAAATGGGAAGAAGGTGAAAAGTTTAATATTAAGTTTCTGTTAGAAGATCAAGAAATGACTTATACCCGTTTTATACGGGTTATAAAACTTTCTAAAAATGTATTTGCAGCTGTCTCTGGAAGTCCAATACTTAACGAAGTGGCTGTTGAGGAGATATTTAACCAGAAATATACCTGGAGTTTCTTCTCTAAATCAGAAAATAACACAGCTGAAAGCTATCCAGGAGTAGATGCTGAAGATACCAATTTATATGGGCAAAATCACGCAGAGGCAGGAGAGTTTGTAGACAAGGATTATACAGAAGAAGGTAAGGATGAGCCTGAACATGATATTGCAAAAATTATTCATGAGCAGGGAAAAATCAATGAAACTGAATTTAAACCCAAGTTTAGTTTTCAGGCTGTAATTCAAAAATCAGGTACTACCTTGCAGCGCATATTTAAGGGGTATACCGGCTCACCTATTAAGGGTTCAATTCCGCCACGAGAACTTTTTGCACTCGATCCGCGGGTTCTTGAGGGATGGGCATGGGATAGAAGCAATATAGCTAAAAATTTAGTGATTGTTTTAGAGGTGAATGGAAATATTGTAGCTGAAACCACGGCTAATCGTTACGTAGAACGTTTCGGTACTCGAAACCCGAAACTAGCTTGGTATGGATTCCGGTTTTCTTTAACCCCGGAAATAAAACAAGAAAACTCAGAAATCACCGTCCGCATTAAGGAAAATGGACTTGTCTTACGAAATGGCCGATTACGTTATCTTAAACAAATGTTAGTTGCGATCTAAGGTGGCTTGAATAATGAAAGAGCTTCACGAGGATATACGCCTTGAAGCTGTTCAGAAACCTAAACGTATTTGCATCCTAACGGAGGATATGTTTGGTCCAATAAAAAATGGTGGTATTGGAACAGCTTACTTTCATTTGGCTGTTTTTCTGCAGAGATCTGGTCACAAAGTCACCATCTGTTTCGTTAATGGTTTAGCAAAAAATCCTGTGAAAATGAAAATCACAAAAAAATTTTTTGCAAAACTCAATGTTGAATTTTATGGAGTTGCACCGCAAGCACTAGCTAAAACGACAATGGCTCGCACTATGGCAATGCCCTATGCGGCCTATGAGTGGCTCAAGAGAAATGATCGCTTTGATATTGTCCATGTCTCAGAATGGCGTGGAATGGGTTATATAGCGTTACTTGCCAAGAGTCTTGGTATTGCATTCCAAGATATACATTTTGCTGTCAAAGGTTCTTCCCCAACACTCTGGTCTGCCGAAGGTAACCAACAATTCCTTAAAGAGGAACGGCAATTGGGGTGGGTATTTATGGAGCGCAGAAGTGCCGAGATGGCAGATACTCTGATCTGTGGGAGTCAGCATTTAGTCTGCTGGATGGAAAATAATAAATACCGCCTGCCTGAGCGAAGTTACTATTGGCCAAATGTATTTTTGGACGATCTATTACCTGATAATGAAGTCATAACAAATAGTAACTTAGAGACAAAAGAATGGGTGTTTTTCGGGCGTCTTGAGCCTCGCAAGGGAATCGTTCTTTTTGTGAATGCATTAAACACTCTTGCTAAAAGAGGAGTTAGATTACCATCGATTACTTTTTTGGGAGGGTACTCTTATCGATTTGATGCGAGAAAATTCATAGAGGAAAACCAGAAGCATTGGAGTACAGAAGTATCCTTTAGATGTGATTGTAATGCTATGCAGGCTGTAGAGTATTTGAGTGGAGAAGGACGACTAGCTGTTATTCCAGCTCTGTTAGAGAATTCTCCGATTTCTGTCTACGAATGCCTTGCAACTAAAATACCATTTATTGCTGCTGATACTGGTGGTACGCGAGAGTTACTTGATGACGAAAATGGGAAAAAAAATCTGTTCAAGCCAAATCATATTGCTTTAGCAAGAAAGTTAGAACTACATGCGAAGAAACTGCCTGCACCGGGTATAAAACACCAGCGGCTTAAGAAGTCATTAGATGTGTGGAATAAATGGCATGGCCAAGAGCATTCAATTATTAAAAGCGCCCCATCTTCCAATAGACATGATCCTTTGGTTTCTATATGCGTAACTCACTTTGAGCGTCCAGACTTTCTCTATCAAGCGTTGAAAAGCGTTGAAGATCAGACTTATAAGAACATAGAAGTTATTGTGGTTGATGATGGTAGCCATTCACAAGAAGCGCTACACGCACTGGAAATTATAGAAAGTCACTACCAGAAGAAGGGCTGGCAGTTTGTATACCAGGAAAACCGATATGTAGGGGCTGCTAGAAATACTGCAGCACAAAATGCAAGAGGAGATTATCTACTTTTTTTTGACGATGACAATGTCATGATGCCGGAAATGGTGGATAAGTTGGTTAGCGCGGCAACTTTTGCAGATATTGATTGCCTGACCTGTAGCTCTATCCGATTTAGCGGCAAGGGGGCACCTAATACTCCAGAAGGTAAGCTCGGAACTCAAATTCGTTTCATGGGGCCAGCTAGAGCTTGGGCAACGAAAGTAAATATAGTCGGAGATGCTACTTGTCTGATAAAAGCTACTAAGTTTAGAGATCACGGAGGTTATACAGAGAGATATAGAACGGGTAAGGATGATATTGAGTTCTATAGCAAGCTAATTTTAGCAAAGGAAAAAGTGTCCTATTACCCTGATCCTTTATATTACTATCGCACCGGTGACAACTCTATGAAAGCCAGAAATCACCTTCAAGAAGAAGGAGATTTCAGGCAGATAAGTCCTTACCTTAAAGGGCTAGACTCAGAAGAGAAAAGCCTCCTGCTACTAAGAAAACAGCAAAAAGATGCTAAAAATAATAAAAGAGGAAAATATAAGCCAGGACTTTTAAAAAGAACGATGCGAAGACTGCGTAAATTCGCTAGGGTGAAAGTTTGAAGGTAGTTAAGTACATTGAAGGTGCTAGTGAAACACGCTTCCCTCTTATTTGTGTCTTCCGTGATGAATTGGATATTCTCCCGGCTTTTCTCGATCACTACCGTTCTTTAGGTGTGACCTGTTTCCACTTGGTGGACACGGGCAGTAGCGATAACTCGGTAAGCTATCTACAGAAGCAGAATGATGTCCAGCTATATGAAGTTGATTGTGGCTACCCCCAGGCAAACGCAGGTGTTGATTGGGTTAACAGGGTTGCCCGGGACTACTGCCAGGGAAAATGGACCCTTGTGGTAGATGCTGATGAATTTCTCTGGTTACCCGAAGTTGCAGGTAAAACTTCCTTGAAAGTTACAACTCAGCTTATGCAAAGCGAATTAGCTTTTGCTCTATATACCCCACTAATAGATTTTTTTAGTGATAATCTACAAGGAAATACATCCGACGTAAAAAATCTTCTAGAATTAATGGAAGCAACGCCTAACTATGTGTCTTATAAAAACTTTAAGAAAAAAAGCATATTAGCCTTTCCTTTTTTTGAAATTCGCTCCAAAGCCAGAGCGCAAATAGCTGGTATTTCTGATTACTTTGTTAAATCCTATAAAATTCCGCTGGTTTATTGGCGGGCGGGTTTTCAATATTTACGTTCAACCCACTCATGTACGCCGGTTCCTCTCAGTAAAAATTGCGCTTATCTTCTCCATTTCAAATTCCGGTCCGGCTTTCAGCAAAGGCTTAGTCGGGAATTGCAGAACCCTGACCGAATGAATGCTGATGTATATCGCATTTCCAAGGCCATCATTAAAAATCAGATAACTATCCCTCGGTACACATCGGATCTGCGCAAGATAGATGGATTCGGGGAAAGCGATTGGCTAACAAAGATGGATTTTGATATTGATTGGCAGAATGAAAATAAGTCCAAAAGCCACTATTTTGAGCTGCTCACAGAGCAAAAGGTAGCCTCGGAGAGCTTTCTAGCCGATAACCTGACCCGTATAACCAAGTCTTTTAGTTGGCGACTGAGCCGGCCCTTGCGCAGATTCCTGTTTCATCGGGGCATATTGCGACACGATCATTATCCAGAAAGGCTCGACCAGGATCATCCATTAGTGGATCAGACGATTGCCGTCTATGAGTCATTTTGGTGGCTGGTTACGGGAATCTTTAGACTGCCTGTCGCAATCTATCGTGCCATTCTCTGGCATAAGCTGGGAGGACGTCGCCGGACCAGGTAGGGCTTTATACAAAAAAGGCCGGGGAGGTTTGTCCCCGGCCTTTTGTTTGCATCTCAGTTTGTGCCTGAGATTAGTGTACCCAGTGGTGGCGTTCCATCTTCTCCTGTACCGCTTCTGCCGTAGGAGCGGGCATAGCGCTGATAGGCAGGCGTTCGTGGAAGAATGCCAAGCGTTCGCCAGCCCCTACTTCGTTCATGGTTTCTGCCTCAAACACACGGCCATTAATTACCGTGTAGGTAATGTTCTCTGACAGGCGCAGGTTATCCAAGGGGTTGCCGTCAACCACGATCAGGTCAGCCAGCTTACCAGCTTCAATACTGCCGATATCACTGTCCATACCCAAGTAGCGGGCACCATCGATGGTACCGGCACGGAAGGCTTCCCAGGGAGTAAAGCCGCCCTGCTCCATCATCCACATCTCCCAGTGGGCTCCAAGTCCTTCGCGCTGGCCGTGGGCGCCAATATGTACGGTGACACCTTCGTCGCGCAGCTGCTTGGCCTGACGGGCCACATTAAAGTGGTTGTAGTGGGCATCCGGTGCAGTGGGGCGACGGATAGAGCGGGGGTTAACAATAAAGTCCGGAGTAAAGCGGGTCAGGCGCTCGTTTTTCCACACTTCGGTGCGGTCATACCAGTACTCTTCACCCCAGAGACCGCCGTAGGCTACGACGAAGGTCGGTGTATAACCCACTTGGGTTTGGCTCCACAGTTGCTCCACATCGCCGTAGACATTGGCGATCGGCAGTGAGTGCTCGATACCGGTGTGCCCGTCCACAATCATGTTCATATTGTGCTGGTACTTACCGCCGCCCTCGGGCACTACCATAATGCCGGCTTCGCGGGCTGCCTGCAGCACTTGCTGGCGCTGGTCGCGGCGGGGCTGGTTGTAGCTCTTCACCGAGATGGCGCCCATTTCCTTGAGGCGGTTCACGTGGAACTGAGCGTCCTCCAGGGAGTTGATCTTGGCTTTGTAGCCTGGACCTTTGGCACCATAGAGGATGGTGCCGGTGGAGAAAATACGCGGCCCAGTGATCAGGCCAGCCTTTTGCATTTCAGCGGCAGAGAAGATCTCGCTGCTGTCATTGGAGGGGTCGTGAATAGTAGTCACTCCAAATGCCAGGCTGGAGAACAGGTTCCAGTTCTGCTGCGGGATAATTTCTTCGCGACCCTGAGCACCGTGGGCATGAGCGTCAATAAGCCCCGGTAAAACGGTTTTGCCGGTGATATCGATACGCTTCGCTTCGGTGGGAATCTCCACTTCCGCGGCGGGTCCCACGGCGACAATGCGGTTGCCCCGGAACAGAACCACACCATTGTCGATAATTTCACGGGTGTTTTCCGCATCGCGCATAGTGACAATCTTGCCGCCGGTGAGGGCAACGAGACCTGCACGATTGTCGAAGGACTGTTCAAAGCTGAGGTCGATGCCTTCAGAAACTGGCTCTGGCAGTTCCTCCGGAGCGCCGGCGACAAATTCGAAGGCATCCTTCAGTTCGCGCTCGAACAGTTTGGGGCCGTGTGCCCAGCCCAAAGTGTCGCTATCGGCAGACCAATGCAGGTTTTCACCGGCGCGCTTGGATACCTGGGTGACTTTGACCGCTTTGCTATCGGGGCCGATAACCTCGGATTTGCCGGTATGCATAAAGGGCGCGACAAAGGCTTTGAAGTCCTGGGTGAAGGCAACCCACTTGCCGTCCGGAGACAGGCGGAAAGAAGTAATTTCAGCGCCGTGCAGGTGCTCGCGCTCATCTTTGCCTTCCAGGTTGGTGCTCTTCAGCACGCGCTGTCCGCCGTCTGCGTTTTGGTACTCGGAGAAGTAGATACGGTCTTCGCTGGCGCCGAAATGAGGCTCATAGCCGGACTTTACGACCCGGCGTTGCCAGTCGCCGTCGGCGTCTGCCAGGTAAATGCCCGGTTCCAGGGAGTATTCAGGGCTGAGCAGATAGCCGCCGGTAAAGCGACGGTAGGCCACTGTGTCACCGCTTGGAGAAAAGCTTGGTTCAACGTACAGGCCCGGCTGCTTGGTGATGTTTTTACCGCGACCGTTGCGAGCGGAAACTACCCTCACATGGCCCAGGTTTTGGTCATCCCAAGAGACATAGGTGATCTCGCGACCATCGCGGGACCAGCTGGGATAGAACTCAAAGTGCTCGTCCTGGCGGGTCAGACGACGGCGCTCACCACTGGCGACATCCTGAATATAAATTTTGCCCAATGCCTGGAAAGCGACCTGCTTGCCGTTGGGGGATTTCTGCGCCCAGCGAATCATCTTCACATCGAAGGTTTCCGGCGCTACGTCTACCGGGAAGCGCACGGCATCCGCTACCTGTTTCTCAACTTTCACATGGACCGCAATCGGTGCGACGCTGTCGCCGTTGATGGAGATGCGCAGGAATTTACCGCCAGTCCAAACGACCAATGACTCACCATCGGGCATCCAGTCGTATTGAACGTAGTTGCCATGGGGGCCAAAGATTTCCTGCAGGTCGCGTTCGAGGCCGGAGTAAACCGGTGTTTCCAGTCCTGTATCCAAATCTTTCAGGAACAGGGAGGTCTGGTTGTCCTGGCGGCGAATAAAGGCCAGTTTACTGCCATCCGGGGAGGGTACAGGTGCCACTGCGCCACCGGGACCGGAGACAAAGGTCTCCTCTTCACCATCCTGGAGGTCATAGCGGTTGATAGCAAAAATTTCCTGGGTGGAGTTTTTGTTGTATTTCCACACGGTGCCGGGGGTGGTGTCTATGGAGTAATAGACATAGCGTCCATCTGGGGAGAAGGCCGGATCAGCAATATTTTTCTGGGCGATATCGCCACCGATGCGCTCTTTCAGTTGGCGACCTTCACCCCCACCGTAGTGGTACATCCAGATTTCACCGGCGGGGATACTGCGGCCAGACATAAAGCCTTTACGTGCTACCAGGTACTGGCCATCGGGGCTCCAGTTGGGCGAGTGCAGCAAGTTTTCCTTCTCTGTCGTGAGCTGGCGAAGGTTGTCGCCATTACGATCCATCAGCCAGATGTTGTCGGCGCCGTCACGGTCGCTGATAAACACGATGGTCTTGCCATCCGGGCTGAAGCGCGGCTGCATATTCCAGGCGATTTCATTGGTCAGGGCTACCGCCTCTCCGCCTGCTACCGGCACTGTGTAGATATCGCCGAGCATATCGAACAAGATGGTTTTGCCATCTGGGCTGATATCCAGGTTGCTCCAGGTGGTCTCGCGGGTGTCCAACTGGATCGGTTTGAATTCGTAGGGTGGCTTGTTGATATCCCAGGACTGGGCTTCCGCCTTTTCTACTTCCTTTTCTTTGGTAGCTTCGAGAGCGCTTTCGGCTTCTGCCACAGCACCCATCGGCAGGGTCAGTGCCAGGACAGCCAGAGCCAACAAATGGCGGCGCGGCTTGTTCTGCTTGGTGGTGTTCATTGAAATATCCCTCCGCCCGATTCTGTGTTTGGCGGCTATATTTGTTTTGTTGGGTTGAGTAACCGGTTGATTTCACAGGGGGTAAATTACCGGGATCAAAGCGGCGCAGCAATCTTAATGCGTTGAATACCAGGGCCCCGGGGCGAACTGTTGTTCGCTTGAGTAAACCGGGTCTAGTGGCCACAATGCACTCAAATTTTGTAGACGATTGGAATATCGACCCGTTATGACTATCGATGTTGTGGTTTTGGCCGCCGGAAAAGGCACCCGCATGCACTCTGACCTGCCTAAAGTGCTGCATCCTATTGGCGGTATTCCCATGCTTGAGCGGGTAATTGATACCGCCATGTTGTTGGGAGAGGTGCAGATTACCGTGGTAATCGGGCATGGCGCAGACCTGATACGTGACCGCTTTGCTGATCGTGGTGTCAGGTTTGTGGAGCAGGAACAGCAACTGGGTACCGGGCATGCCGTGGCCCAGGCCGTGCCCTATTTCCGCGAGGGAGCCACTGTTTTGGTGCTCTATGGTGATGTGCCTCTGGTCAGGGCCGGCAGCTTGCAATCACTGCTATCGGCAGCGGATCACGGACCTGCCCTGCTGTCAGTTGAAATGGCCAATCCCGCCGGTTACGGGCGCATCGTGAGGGATAACAGCGGCTGTGTGCAGTCGATCGTTGAGGAAAAGGATGCCGATGCGGATACCCTGGCTATCCGTGAGGTTAATACCGGCATTTTGGCGACTCCTGGAGCACTGTTAGCTCGCTGGTTGCCGGAGTTGTCCTGTGACAATGCTCAAGGTGAATACTACCTGACCGATATTATCGGTCGTTCGGTCGGTGAGGGGATTCCTGTTACGGGCGTAATTGCCAGTGATCCACTGGAAGTGGCGGGAGTAAATAGCCGTGCGCAGCAGGCGCAGATGGAGCGTGCTTTGCAGCATAACCATGCGACCAGTCTTATGAATGCGGGGGTGACTTTATTGGACCCCATGCGTATAGATGTTCGCGGCAGCCTGGAGTGCGATACCGATGTCTCTATTGATATTAATTGCATTTTCGAAGGGACAGTTTCACTGGGTAAGGGAGTACAAATTGGACCTAATTGCCTGCTAAAAAACTGTCGCCTGGCAGATGGCACCAAGGTAGAGGCCAATTCCATCATCGAAGGCGCTGAGATTGGTGAGGCTTGCACTATCGGTCCCTTTGCGCGTTTGCGTCCGGGCACAGAGCTGGCCACCGGTGCCAAGGTGGGTAACTTTGTCGAAACCAAAAAAGCCAAAATTGGTGAGGGCAGTAAGGTTAATCATCTCTCTTATGTAGGTGATGCCCTGGTGGGCGAAGCGGTCAATATCGGTGCTGGCACCATTACCTGTAATTACGACGGTTTGAACAAGTCCCTGACCGAGATCGGCGATAAAGCTTTCATTGGCTCTAACACGGCTCTGGTAGCCCCGGTAACTGTGGGCGCTGGAGCCACAGTGGGTGCTGGCTCCACCATTACCCAGGCGGTGGGGAGCGAAGAGTTGGCGGTAGCGCGCAGCAAGCAGCGCAATATTAGCGGCTGGCAACGTCCGACCAAGAAAAGCTAAATAACCCTTACCGTAATTGGGTTGCCCCTCGGAAACTGTAATTCCGGCGGTCCTTCCCTCTCTACGCCTGTTGATAGCCACCCTATCCATTAAACTTGCGCTTCGGGAACTAAAGGAATGGCCCGATGCACAAGCCCAGATTACAGCTGCTTGCCAGTTTTGATATTGCTTCGCTGCAATATTTGGATGAACAGGGACAGACGACTCAAGCCCTACCGGAATTTGCCACCCCGGATACCCTGATTGCTTACTACCGCCAGATGACGCTGGCTCGTATGGTGGATGATCGCGCGGTAAAAATGCAGCGTACCGGTCAACTTGGCACCTATCCCTCCAGCCTCGGCCAGGAAGCTATTGGTGTTGGTCTCGCAGCCGCCATGGCCAAAGAGGATATCTACTGCCCCAATTATCGGGAGACAGGCGCTCTTCTGGGACGGGGCGTCACTATCGAGGAGATCTACGCAATCTGGGGGGGCGATGAGCGGGGGCAGAACTTTCGCCATAGCCGCGAAGATTTGCCCTTGAGTGTGCCTATAGCCACCCAGATGTTGCACGGTGCCGGTGTAGCCTTTGCCCTGAAATATAAACATGAGCATTTCGGTGAACCCATGCGCGTCGCTGTCTCGACCGGGGGCGATGGATCTACTTCGCGGGGAGACTTTTACGAGGCGATAAACCTGGCTGGGGATTGGCACCTGCCTTTGGTGATCGTTATCAACAACAATCAATGGGCTATTTCCCTACCGCGAGATGAGCAAACTGCCTGTAAGACCTTGGCACAGAAGGCTATTGCCGCCGGAATACCTGGCTTGCAGGTAGACGGCAACGATGTGATTGCCGTTCGTGAGGCGGTGGGTGATGCCGTGGAGCGGGCGCGCAGTGGTGCTGGCCCAGCTCTGATCGAGGCGATCAGCTATCGCCTGTGTGACCACACCACCGCCGATGATGCCAGTCGCTACCAGCCCAAAAAAGATGTCAGTGAAGCCTGGTCTCGGGAGCCTCTGCGGCGCCTGCGATCCTACCTGGAAAACTGCGGTGCCTGGGATGATGCGCAGGAAGAAGAGCTGCAACGGGAGCTGACCCAGAAGCTGGAGAGAGCGGTCCACATCTACCGGGAAACCCCCAGAGATGCCGCCACGGCAATATTCGATCACCTCTATGCAAAGTTGCCGGAGCCTTTTCTGGAGCAGTATCAACAGTTGCAGGGAGATAGCTAATGGCTGAGATAACTTTGGTCGAGGCTGTCACCCAGGCTCTGGCTTACGAGATGCAAGCAGACCCGATGGTGGTTCTATTTGGTGAAGATGTTGGTCTGAACGGTGGCGTATTTCGCTCAACTGAAGGGTTGCAGGCCAGGTTTGGTCGGGACCGGGTGATGGATACCCCCTTAGCCGAGACCATGATTGCCGGAATGGCTGTCGGTATGGCGGTGCAGGGCCTGCGACCGGTGGCTGAATTCCAGTTTATGGGTTTTATCTATCCCGGTCTCGATCAGATCCTCAGCCACGCCTCGCGCTATCGCAATCGCACTCGCGGCCGCCTCTCCTGTCCGATTGTCTATCGGGCCCCCTATGGAGGTGGAATCCATGCACCGGAGCATCACTCTGAGAGCACTGAGGCCCTGTTCGCCCATATTCCAGGTCTGCGCCTTGTGGTGCCCTCCTCTCCTGCACGGGCCTACGGTTTACTATTGGCGGCGATTAGAGACCCGGACCCGGTAATTTTCCTGGAGCCTAAACGTATTTACCGAGCAGTTCGCCAGGAAGTGCCCGACTCTGGTGAAGCTCTACCGCTGGATCGCGCCTTTGTGTTGCGGGAGGGCTGCGATATTACGCTTATTGCCTGGGGCGCTTCCCTCAAAGAGACCCTGCAAGCCGCAGAGCAGCTCGCAGAGGAAGGGGTAGAGGCTGAGGTTATCGACCCGGCCACCCTGAAACCCCTGGATATCCACACGGTAATAGACTCCCTGGAGAAAACCGGGTGCTGTGTCGTTGTGCACGAGGCGGCCAGGTTCTGTGGCCTGGGTGCCGAGTTGGTCGCACAGATTAATGAGTATGCCTTCGATCTTTTAAAGGCACCGGTACAGAGGGTGACCGGTTTCGATACGGTGATGCCCTACTATCAACTGGAGGATGAGTATCTACCCGGAGTCCCGCGTATTTTATCGGCCGTACAGGAAGTGCTGGACTACGCCAACGGAGGGGCACAATGAAGACTTTTACCTTGCCGGATCTCGGCGAAGGTCTGCCCGATGCGGTAGTGCGGGAGTGGCATGTGTCTGAGGGGGATACCATAGCCGCCCACGAAACCTTGGTGACAGTGGAAACCGCTAAGGCCCTGGTGGAAGTGCCGGCTCCTTGGGGCGGCACTATTGAGAAGTTGTTTGCGGCAGTGGATGAGACCGTGAATGTTGGCGACCCCCTGGTGGGATTTATGGCCGAGGGAGAAGTCGCAGATGAAAGCCCACCCACTAAAGCTGAAGAATCGGAACAAGAGACTAGTCCTCGGGCCGACAGCGGCACGGTGGTGGGAAAAATAGAGCAAGGGCAAGGTGTGTTGGGGGCTGAGCGGGGGCCGGAGGTGGGCTTAAAGCGCCTGGCCACCCCGAGAGTAAGGGCCTTGGCCAGGCGTTTGGGGGTAGATTTACAGTCAATATCATCAGCGGGTGCACTGGTAACGGAAGCTCAGGTACTTACTGCGGTGGGGCCGGAAACAAAGGCCAAAACTGTGGCGAAGGGGCAGCATCCATCACCTGCCCGCGCTTCTGCCGTACAAACTACAGCCGTTGCACCCCAATTCGATTCTGAGTCCGAAGTCATGACGCCTGCACGTCGCGCAATGGGTTTGTCCATGAGCCGTGCGCGGGATGAGGTAAAGCAGATAACGCTGTGTGACGATGCAGATATCTCCAACTGGTGGGGTAGTGCCCCGGCGCTACTGCGATTGATTCGTGCAGTACAGGAAGCTTGCGAGGCGGAACCTACCCTCAATGCCCTGTATCAGGATGAGAAGCTGGCGCCGCAGGGCAGTATCAATATTGGCTTGGCAGTGGACTCTCCACGAGGGCTCTATGTGCCGGTACTCAGGGATGTCGCCCAGCGTACTGATGAAGATCTGCTCCAGCAGGTGGCGGACTTTAAACACCAGGCCCGCGAGACCGGGATCGCCCAGCGAGACCTTCAGGGGGCAAGCATACTTCTCTCCAACTTCGGCTCCATAGCCGGTCGTTATGCCACTCCGGTAGTCATGCCGCCCACTGTTGCCATTGTCGGTGCCGGGCGGGTGTGCCAGGGAGTTGTGGTGGTAAATCGATGGCCGGCACTTCGCCCCCTACTCCCTCTCTCCATCAGTGCCGATCACCGGGCCGTTACCGGTGGAGAGTTGGCGCGCTTTCTTCAGACAATGTTGGAAACTTTGTCTCTCTAGCAGACAGTCTGAGTGAGTCCTATACCGGTATCTAATCTGTTGAGTAATGGTTATTGATAAAAGTTGTGGGAACTTTAGTTTCGTTTTGCTATCTTTAAGTTTCGAAATGAAACTTATATGCCTATGTCCAAACGCAACACCCAACAGCGCCGCCACGGTATTCTCCACTTGTTAAATGAAGTGGGAGAGACCACTGTCGAGCAATTGGCGCGGCAGTTCGGAACTTCGGAAGTTACGATTCGAAAGGATCTGACGGCAATGGAAAATCACGGCTTGTTGCTGCGCCGCCACGGCGGTGCTATCCCAGTGCCGAGGGAGTTGGTCAGTGAAGAAGGGCCCTCTGGGAGTAAGCGGGCCATTGGTCGAGCCGCTGCTGAGCTGATACCGGATCACCACCGGATTGTGATCGATTACGGTCGCACCACGGCGGCAATGATTCCAGAGCTTGAAAGCAAGCGTGGCCTAGTGGTGATGACCAACTCGCTGCATGTGGCCAATGCACTGCGCGAACTTGAAAACGAACCGACGCTGTTGATGACCGGAGGCACCTGGGACCCACACTTTGAGGCCTTCCAGGGGCAGGTTGCAGAACAGGTACTGAGAGGATACGACTTCGATCGCGCTTTTATTGGTGCCGATGGAATCGATTTGCAACGCGGTACCTGTACTTTTAATGAACAAATTGGCCTCTCCCGCGTAATGGCGGAAGTTGCGCGGGAAGTGGTTGTATTGGCGGAGTCCAGTAAAGTGGGGAAGCGGATTCCCAATCTGGAATTGTCCTGGGAGCAGGTCGATATCCTGGTAACTGATGATGGCCTGGCGGATGCCGTGGGCCAAAAACTGGAGCAGCTGGGGATCCAGCTCATTTGTGCCGCTGAAGATAGGAGCAGAGGCGCTCAGCCTGAAATGTTAATGGGCGGCGAGACTCCTGGGTTAATGAGGAAATAATTATGTGCGGAATCGTAGGCGCGCTGGCACAGCGCAATGTGACGGGGATTCTTCTGGAAGGGCTGCGCCGCTTGGAGTATCGCGGTTACGACTCAGCTGGAGTCTGCTTAAGCAGTGGAGATGGCCAGCTGCAATTGCGCAAAAGCCTGGGCAAGGTCGCAGATTTGGAGGCCAAATTAAGTGAGGAGAGCGCCGAGGGCCATATTGGCATTGCCCATACCCGTTGGGCTACCCACGGTGTTCCCTCCGATGAAAATGCCCATCCCCATCTGTCAGGCCATATTGCTCTGGTTCACAACGGCATTATCGAAAACCATCAGGAATTGCGTTCAGAGCTTCAGGGAAAAGGCTATGAATTTGAGTCCGAAACCGATACTGAAGTTGTAGTTCATCTTATTCACTCATTAAGTGCCGAGGGCCGCAGCCTGGTCGACTCTGTGACTGAAGCCACGCATATACTGGAAGGTGCCTACGCCCTCGCGGTTGTTAGTCATGAAGAGCCAGAAGTTTTGGCCTGTGCACGCTCTGGTAGTCCCCTGGTCTTGGGGGTGGGTATTGAAGAGAACTTTATCGCCTCTGACCCTATGGCCCTGCGGCAGGTGACTGATCGCTTTATATTCCTCGAAGAGGGCGATGTTGCGGAAGTGCGTCGCGGTGGCATCGCAGTTCGAGACAAGTTGGGAGAGGAAGTCAGTCGCCCGGTGCACAAGTTGACCGGTGGTCATGAAGCTACCGATAAAGGGCGCTATCGCCACTTTATGCAGAAAGAGATTTTCGAGCAGCCCCAGGTGGTCGCAGCCACTCTGGCGGGCCGTATCGGTGAGCGCTCAGTGTTGGCCCAGGCCCTCGGTGCCCGCGCCCAGGAGATTTTGCCCAAGGTGCAGCAGGTACAGATAGTAGCCTGTGGCACCAGTTACCATGCGGGTATGGTAGCCCGCTATTGGCTGGAGGACTGGGCCGGTATTCCCTGCTCGGTGGAAGTGGCCAGTGAACTGCGCTATCGCAAGAAAGTGGTGCGTCCGGGGACGCTGTTTGTGAGTATTTCCCAATCCGGTGAAACGGCCGATACCCTCGCCGCCCTGCGCCAGGGCAAGGACCTGGGCTATCTGGCCTCCATGGCTATCTGTAATGTGCCCAATAGCTCATTGGTGCGAGAGTCTGAGCTATCGCTAATGACTGAGGCGGGCCCTGAGATTGGTGTGGCCTCGACCAAGGCCTTTACGACCCAATTGGTAGCATTACAACTATTCTGTATTGCACTCGCTAAGGTCAACGGCCTGTCGGCGGAGCGTGAAGCTGAACTGGTCAGCGCCTTGCACCAGTTACCTGAGCTAATGGAGAGTTTTACCGGTCTGGATAAGGTGGTTAAAAACACCAGCAAGGCCTTTGCAGAGAAGAATCATGCTCTTTTCTTGGGTCGCGGTGTTGAGTTTCCCATTGCCCTTGAAGGTGCCCTAAAGCTGAAGGAAATTTCCTATATCCACGCAGAGGCCTATCCCGCCGGTGAATTGAAACACGGCCCCCTTGCACTGGTAGACGGCGATATGCCCGTGGTTGTCGTTGCCCCCAACGATGAGTTGCTGGAAAAGCTCAAGTCCAATTTGCAGGAAGTGCGCGCGCGGGGTGGGCAACTATTTGTTTTCGCCAGCCCCAAGGCCGGATTTACCAGTGAAGAAGGTATTACCGTAGTGGAAGTTCCAGATTCCCCAGAGAGTCTGGCGCCGATTCTCTACACCGTGCCGCTACAGTTACTTAGCTACCATGTAGCGCTGTTGAAAGGTACGGATGTGGACCAACCCAGAAACCTAGCCAAATCAGTCACGGTTGAATAACCACTCACCAGCTGCAAAAGGTTTATGCGCAAGCGAGTAAGGCTGTGCGAATTTACCACCTCTGATGGCGTCACCCTGCGCTATCTGGAGGCCGGCAACGGCCCTACATTATTGATGCTACATGGCTGGTCCCAGGGGGCGGTGTTGTACAAACATCAGCTCGCTGGGCTCAGCGATCAGTTTCGTGTGATCGCACTGGACATGCGCGGTCATGGCCAGTCTGATAAGCCCGATCATGGCTATCGGATTTCCCGCCTCGCCAAGGACTTGCAAGAACTGATCTCATGTCTGCAACTGGAACCCCTTCATTTGCTCGGCCATTCCGCCGGCTGCTCGGTGATATGGAGTTACCTGGAAATGTTTGGTGGGGATAGGGTCAGTGCACTAGTGCTTATCGATGAACCCCCCTGTCTACTGGCAGATCCCGCCTGGAGTGAAGCGGAGCGATTGGCAGCTGGAGGCATACTGACCCCGGAGAGCCTCTACCAGTTTGTGGATAACTTGGTTGGAAATAAAGGTGTTGAGGCCACTCGGCAAATTCTTATGTCTATGGTCACGCCTTTAATGGGGAAAACTCAACGGGATGAGCTGGTTGCGGTTAATCTGCAGTGTCCCCGACGCTGGGCTGCAAAGCTTTTTGTGGATAACGTAACAAAGGATTGGCGGGATTTTATCCCTAGGATTGATAAGCCGACGCTAGTGGCTTTCGGTCGCGCCAGTCCACACCCAATTGAGTGCCAGCAGTGGATTCACCAGCAAGTTGCGGGTTCCAGGCTTGAGATCTTTGATGTGGCGGAAGGAGGAAGCCATTTCCTGTTTCTGGAAGCAGCACAAAGATTTAATGCTTTGGTGAGTAAATTTCTTCTCAAGTTTTCCACAGATCGCCATTTCCCCTTGCCCTAGTTCAGCTTTGTGGATAACTGTGGATAGAGTTATCCATAGTTACTGGAATTTAAAAAAATAATTGAAACAGCTTCTGCGAGAAGGCAGTTTTTCCTGTGGATATTCCTTTTTAAGATACCTCCACACTCGTTACCCCATTGGAAAAGGATAAAACTGATGATGAAGGCCGTCGGTTATCAACAGTCTCTGCCAAGCAGCGATAAAGAAGCGCTACAGGATATAACCCTCCCCATACCGCAAGTCTCCGGCCGGGATCTGCTGGTAGAAGTACAGGCCGTTTCAGTTAATCCGGTGGATACTAAAGTGAGACAGCGGGCCAGCCTGGATGCCGGTCAGTGGAAAGTGCTTGGCTGGGATGCTGTGGGCATAGTGAAAGCGGTAGGCCCGGAAGCGGGACTCTTTAAGGTTGGCGATCGGGTTTGGTATGCGGGAGATATCTCCCGTTCGGGCAGTAATGCCCAGTATCAGCTCGTGGATGAGAGAATCGTTGGTACTGCCCCCAAGACAATTGGCTGTGCCGAGGCGGCGGCTCTGCCCCTCACTGCAATTACCGCCTGGGAAATGCTATTCGACCGCCTGCAAGTTGCGGTGGGTAAAGGGGCAAACAACAAGTCACTGCTGATCATTGGTGCCGCTGGTGGCGTGGGTTCGATTATGGTCCAGTTGGCCCGTCGTCTGACCAATTTGACTGTGATCGGCACTGCCTCCCGTCCCGAAACCAAAAGCTGGCTTGAAGAGCTTGGAAGCCACCATGTGATCAATCATCGGCAGTCCCTTAGCGAGCAGTTAAGTCGCGAGGGTATCGATGGCGTCGACTATGTCGTTAGCCTCACTAATACCGAAGACCACTTGGCGGAAATTATCAAAAGTATCAGACCTCAAGGAAAGTTTGGTTTGATTGACGACCCCGCCTCCCTGAATGTTATAGCGCTGAAACAGAAGAGTGTATCTCTGCATTGGGAGTTTATGTTTACTCGCGCGCTGTTTACTACCGAGGATATGGTTGCCCAGCATGTTCTGTTGAATGAACTTGCGGAATTAATTGACCAGGGATTAATTAAAACCACTATGGGGCAGAATTTTGGGAAAATAAACGCGAATAATCTTCTTAAAGCGCATCAGCTTATCGAATCCCAGGCTGCAAAAGGAAAGATAGTCCTAGAAGGTTTTTGATAGAGTAAACTCTACCCTACCCAGAGTCTTTTACATGACATTTGGGTAGGAATTTACTTTGAGTATGCATTCCTAATTATTCGATAAAAGAAGTTAAGTTTAAGATACTTATTTTTCATTATTTGGAAGTAAATTTTTTCTTATATTTCTACCGAGAGAAAATAAACTGATAGAAAAGGCATCAAAGTCACTTTTATATTTTTTCCGCGTTAGGCAATCAACGTTCTATTAAGGTATTTCCCCTCGCATAGAAAATAAAAGTCATGTTATAACCATCCCTCGGCATTTTCCAATGATGAGAGGGCCGCTTGGTGACTACAACAGAAAAAAATAAAATAAAAACTGGTATTGGTGCTGCTGTTATGAATGGCGACATCAGTATGTTGCTCGGCGAGCCAACCCAGCCGCCAGAGCAAGTACGTGAAGAGCGCAAGAGAAAGCTTACAGCGGCTTTTCGTTTGTTTGGAAAGTTTGGTTTCGATGAAGGCGTTGCCGGTCATATCACTGTTCGAGACCCTGAACATGATGACCACTTCTGGGTAAACCCCATGGGAGTTTCCTTTAAACAGATGACGATGTCGCAGTTGTTGCTGGTCAATCATCAGGGTGAAGTGGTCGAAGGTAACGGCTATCTCAATGGCGCAGCTTTTACTATTCATTCTCATATACACAAGACCCGATCCGATATTGTTGCCGCCGCGCATGCTCATTCGATCTATGGAAAAAGCTGGTCAACCCTCGGGCGTCTTTTAGATCCAATTACCCAGGATGCCTGTGCCTTTTATCAGGACCACGGTTTACTGGATACCTTTTCCGGCGTGGTATTGGAAATGGGAGAAGGTGCGGCCCTGGCCAAAGCTTTGGATAATCACAAAGCTCTGATATTGCAGAATCACGGCTTATTGACGGTAGGCAAATCAGTAGATGAAGCCGCCTGGTGGTATATCACCATGGAAAGAAGTTGCCAGGCGCAGTTACTGGCAGAAGCCGCTGGTCAGCCTGTTTTGATTGATCCAGAGGTAGCGATACGAACTCGGGCGGTTGTGGGAACCGAATTGGCGGGGTTATTCAGTTTTCAGCCTTTATACAATGTTATCGCAGAAGAACAGCCAGAAATGTTTGAGTAAAAGATTATTGAAAATTCTGCCAAGTTTAGAGCGGAATTTTTGAGATCCTTTAGAACGCGGGTTCTTTTTCTCAGTATTTATCTCCTGTTTTCTATACTCGCTTAAACTGCCTGATATTGAGTGAACTGCAATAGTTACTCGATAGAGATCTATTTTTATAAGATGTTACAGGGAACTTTAACGAGTAATGCACTACCTGGTTATCGCGCTGGTGCTGTTATTAGTTGTGGCCATTACTCTGGTTATTGCGCGCCTGTTGCCCTTACCCATCCCATTGCCTTTGTTACAAATTACTGCGGGAGCAATATTAGGTAGCTTTTTCGGGATTGAAATCCCCCTAGAGCCAGAAATTTTTTTCCTGCTGTTTGTGCCGCCCCTGTTATTTGTTGCCGGCTGGCGAATACCTAAAGGCGCCCTGCTTCGAGACATCGGTGTTATTGTCACCCTGGCTATTGGCTTGGTGCTCTTTACTGTTGTGGGTATGGGATATTTTATCTCCTGGTTGGTGCCGGTAATGCCGCTGGCGGTAGCTTTTGCTGTAGCTGCGATTCTGGCGCCGACCGATCCCGTGGCGGTATCAGTAGTTCACGGCGGAACGTCCATGCCGCCACGCCTGGAGCATATCCTCGCCGGAGAATCCCTTTTTAATGACGCCTCGGGCCTGGATATTTTCCGTTTCGCAGTCATTGCCGCTCTCACCGGGACTTTTTCATTTCCCCATGCACTAGCTGGTTTTTTCTGGGTCGCTATTGGCGGTGTGGTTATTGGCACTGGAGCAGCATTTGCCTGTGGATATATTTTACGTCTGCTGGTCAGAATTGGAGGAGAGGACACTACTGTACAAGTTCTAGTGAGCTTGTTGGTGCCATTTGCTGCTTATATCGCCGCTCACACATTACAAGTATCGGGTATTTTAGCGGCAGCCAGTGCAGGTATTGCGACTCACTATACCACCTTACATGGGGCGGAAATGTCCACTACACGAATGGACCGCCGCGCAGTGTGGAAAACGGTACAAGCTGTTCTGGATGGTATTATTTTTGTTTTGTTGGGAGAGCAATTGGTTCGAATTACCGGAGCGGATTTCTCTGGCGCGCGTCACACCGGTGACTTGATGATCATTTATTATGTCCTGGCAATATTTATTGTGCTGCTGCTTTTACGTTTTGTTTGGGTCTGGGTATCTCTATACCTTTCGCGCTTTGGTCAGAAAGTCGAATCTTTTGGTACACATTTTTTATTGGTAAGCGTGTTGACGATTGCTGGGGTAAGAGGAGCTATCACCCTGGCGGGAGCCTTTTCTCTTCCTCTTACTTTGAATAATGGAAATCCCCTACCTGGTCGTGATCTGGCATTAATTATTGCTATGGGGGTTATTTTACTGTCGTTATTACTCGCTGGATTTTTACTGCCTGTTCTTTTACGTCACTTACCTGAAGCGCCGAATTTTGCTGCAATTGGAGATGAAAAGGGAGCGCGAATTTCTGCTGCGAAAGCAGCGGTTAATCAATTGATAAATATGCGGCATGATATTGATCGACGCGAACTAAATCAGGATCTCGCTTTTGAGGCGGTGGATCACCTCTTGGCAATTTATCGGCGGCGTATCACTTTGGGAGACGATGAAAGCGAAGAGATTATCTGGATGCGATCCAAAGTAGAGCGCCACTATCATCTCGCTGCACTTTCTGCCGAACGTGAACAACTATTGGAGTTACGTATCACAAGAAAGATTGATGATGAACTTCATCGCAAACTTGTTTTAGAAGTTGATCTGGTTGAGGCGAGTTTAATAAGCAAAGAGTAAATCTCTATCTTGTAACTATCATTGTCGATCTGGAAAATTCTTAATATGGAATTCGTAGAGCTTTATGCAGATGATGGGGTTTCACTGCTTCGGAAAAGAGTTATAGACAGTCCACAACGTGAGCCTTTGGGTAATTATTCAACCCCCTACCCCGCCAAGCAGGTGCAGTTCCGTGAATTTACCGGGGGCCAGCGATTTGATTGGCACTGCGCCCCACAGGCACAATTTATTCTTTATCTTGAAGGCAGAGTAAAGCTAACGACCAGTTCCGGCGCGCAACATACCTTTGCTCCCGGGGATATCTTGTTAGCCAATGATTTGCAGGGAGAGGGGCATATCAGCGAAAGCCTGAGTCCGGGAAGGGCTGCCATTGTTGTACTCAGTGATAGCCCTCAAAGTCATTAAACGGGTTACTGCTTTTCCATCTCAGGCTTGGCTTCTTCCCAGTAGTGATCCAGGTGTAGATCCTTGTCGCGGCGATCTTGTTGCAATGCCTGCAGCAGTTGTTCGCGATAAATCCGGGTCTGTGCAATATGCTGGGACTCATCGCGCCAGTAGGGAAAGAGCGCCTCCAGCATACGCTGGTCGTGCTGCTTGAACTTCAGCGCGGCGCGGCGCGCCTGTATTGGGCTGAGCCCCAATAACTCCAGTGCTTTTTCCCCAATGGTCAGGGCCGAATCCACCGTTTCGCGGAAGATATAGCGCACCCCGGCTTCCATCAAAGCATATTGGTGCATTCGGTTGCGGGCGCGGGCGAGGATAGTCACATTGGGGAAGTGCTTTTGCAGCTGGGCCACAATTTCCAGGCAGGCGGCCTGGTCGCTCAAAGTCAGGATAACCAGCTTTGCATTCTGGGCTCCGGCGGCGCGCAGTAAATCTTCCCGTGAAGCGTCTCCGTAATAAGCCTTGATGCCATAACGCCGTACCAAATCCAACTGCTCCGCATTGCGTTCGAGCAGGGTGGTATTGAAACCGCAGGCATTCAGAAGTCGCCCGGCAATCTGCCCAAAGCGCCCATAGCCAATAATGATTACCGGTGAGCCGGAATCCACTGGTGGTGAGGTATCCAGGTTGTCAGGGACCTCGGGGCCGGCGACAAAACGAGGCTGGATAAACTGCTCATAGACCAGCAGCAGCACCGGTGTAAGTGCCATGGTCAGGGCAATTTGTGCCACAAGCAGGTTGCCGATGTCTGCACTCAGTACTTGGAGCTGGGTGGAGAATGCCACCAGTACAAAACCGAATTCACCGGCTTGCGCCAGCGACAGGGCGAATAGCCAATCCTCCCCCTTCGACATTCTCAAGCTGCGCGCCAGTACAAAAAGAACGGTAAATTTAACCAGTACCAACGCCAGTGCCAACCCGATTAGCACCAGCGGATTATCTGCGATCAGGGAGAAATTAAGGCTGGCGCCCACGGCGATAAAGAAGAGGCCCAGAAGCAAGCCCTTGAAGGGCTGTATGTCCGCTTCCAGTTCGTGTCGGAATTCGCTTTCGGCCAGCAGTACCCCGGCAAGGAAAGTACCCAGTGCCGGAGACAGGTCCAGCCAGGTCATTACCGCAGCTGCGGCAAATACGATTAGCAGAGCGCTGACGGTAAACAACTCGCGCACCTGACTGCCTGCCATCAGGCGTAGCAAGGGACCTAGCAGATAACGCCCGGCAAAAATGAAAGCCAGCATGGTGCCGATAACCGCCGATGCGTAATACCAGCCACTCAAGCCGCTCTCGTGGGGGCTGGCTGCAGTACCCGCCAGTAGCGGCAATAGCGCGAGAATGGGAATAACAGCGATATCCTGGAACAGCAATACCGCAAACGCAGCCCGCCCGCCCTGGCTTTTGAGAAGGCCCTTCTCACTGAGGGACTGCAATACAATCGCTGTAGAGGAGAGTGCCAGGATCAGTCCGATCGCGACCGATGAGCGCCAGTCCATCCCGGAAAAAGCCAGTACCAGCCCGGCGATAGCCGCAGCGGAGAAAAGCAGCTGGGCGCTACCGGTGCCTAGGATAGCGCCGCGCATTTTCCACAGTTTCTTGGGTTGCAGCTCCAGGCCGATCAGGAACAGCATCAGCGCCACACCAAATTCTGCGACGTGCATTTCATCGCTGGCATCGCCGACCAGGCCGAGGGCGCTGGGGCCTATGGCCACACCGGCGAGTAAGTAACCGAGAACTGAGCCAAGGCCCAGGCGGGTGGCAATAGGCACCGCAATCACTGCGGCAGCCATAAATATTACTGCCTCAATAAGGAAGCCGGAGTGTTCCATTTGTTCGTTATCGCTATTTGGCTGTCTGTTGCTGGGGTTTGTCGCGCTCCGGTTCAGCAAATTCCCGGCTGCGACGGATCAATGGCGCTATGGTAGAGCCCTGTACGACGATAGAAAAGAGCACCACGCCATAGGTCATTACCACCCACAGGTAGCGCAGGTCCTGACCCTGCACAAAGGCACTACCGGCGGGGATAGACATCGCCAGCGCCAGCGCCAATCCCCCTTTCAGTCCCCCCCAGATTAAAATCCGGTTGGTATAGGGGTGGTACTTGCGGCGGCTCTTCAAATACAGAAAGGGAATGCCCACAGCGAAAACCCGGGCGGTGAGGACAATCACAATACCCACAGCCATCAGCAGGTAGTCGGAGGGGCGCAGGTCAATGGTGATCAGGAACAGTCCCACCAACAGGAAGAGCAAGCCGTTGAGGAAGTCTTCGGTAATACTCCAGAAATTATCCAGTTCGTGCTGGCTCACCCGGGAGAAGCCGCGTTCGCGGGTAAAGTTGCCGATAATGATGCCGCTCACCACCATCGCCAAGGCACCGGAGACGCCGAGGACATTGGCCAGGGAGAAACCGGCGGTGGGAATAACCATGGTCAGCATCAATTCCAGGCTGTGATCATTGGTGCAGCAAATGGCCCAGTGGAAAACACCACCAATGATCAGTCCCAGCAGAATGCCTCCCAGAGCCTCAACGGCGAACAGTTCTGCCACTGCCGGCACCGTGGGTTGTCCGCCCTCGAAAGCGAGGGCGTATATCACCGCGAAAATTACGATGCCGAAGCCATCGTTAAACAGGGACTCACCCTCCACCTGGATAGAAACCTGCTCCGGGGCCTTCAGGTTTTTCATAATTGCCAGTACGGCGATAGGGTCGGTAGGCGAAATCAGCGCACCAAATAACAGGCAGTAAACAAATGCCACTGGCATATTGATCAGCATCAGGAACCAGTACAGCAGTGCTCCCACTAAAAAGGTGGAAATCAGGGTGCCGACAATGGCGAGAAGACCGATTTCGAGTTTCTGGTTGCGCAGTTCCAGCAGGTCGATATGTAAGCTGCCGGCGAATAGAAGGAACCCGAGCATTCCCTTAAGCAGGATATCCTCAAGGTTGAGCAGAGGGAGTAGCTGGTCTGCCCAAGTGCGCAGCTCCACCACCCCCAGTTTACCCAGTGCGGTGACCAGTAGTGACAAAGCCAGGGCGCCAGCAGTAATGGCAATCGTGTTTTGAGCGCGCAATACGTATTGATTCAGGAAGCCCAGAAATACTGATACGGCGGCAAGAAAACAAAAGGTGTAATAAACTTCCATGCCGTGTGTGGACTCCAGCGCTGAAAAATTCTCGGGTGGTTTAACGCCGTATCGGGGAGCGCCCCTGCGGCAATTTATATGGTGGTAAGCGTGCCGTTATTGTAGTCGTGCAGAGGCTGCTCGAATTTCCTTGGGATGGATATGGGGCAACAGGATTACACTGGGGCGGACCACGCGGGCACAAGCGGCCAACTCCCTCTATATGGGCGCGCAATTGTAGCGGCTCATGAGCACCACACAACTGCATTTTTCATTTTTGCGTTCAAGCGGATTTCATCCCTCTCCCCACAAAAAGCTCATAAATGCCTTAGCTTTTTAAATATCATTTCGTTACTTTTCCGCAGCCTGTTAGTACAGTTCCACATGTAATTAAAAATAAAAGGATGATTATTGCGCCAAAAGGAGCTTTTGACCTTTTAGGGGTAAAGGAAGCCTCGGTCGACACCAGGAAATGCTGCGACAGTGTCTACACTATTTGTGAGTCCATACCCATCAATGCGCAATGTAGATCGAGGAAGTGGTAGTGAATCATCCGATATTGTGCGACACCTCAAAGCTGGTTGGCCGGGTTCTGATGTCGCTTATCTTTATTCGTGCTGGCTGGAATAAAATTGGCGGCTACGAAATGACAGAAGACTTCATGGTGTCCATGGGCATACCCGGTTTCATTCTGCCACTGGTGATCGTAGTAGAGCTGGTGGGCGGGCTCGCAGTTCTACTGGGGATATTCACCCGAATCTCAGCTTTTATCCTCTTCCTTTTCTGCCTTGCCTCAGCTTTTCTGATACACCTGGCCCCGGGTGATGCGGCTGAGATGACCAACTTTATGAAAAACATCACTATTGCCGGTGGTTTCCTGATTCTCACCTGTGCCGGTGCCGGTCGCTTCAGTCTGGATCATTGGATTCGCGGTAAATAGATTTCTGCATCAGCGGGATTAAGGGTGTTAAATCTGTAGCACTTGAGGTGTTGTCGGGAAAAACTAATCTGCGCCTATACTGCTGAGAAATGGGCTATTACCCCAGGGGATCACCATGAAGCTCTTTTATGCACCGGGTGTGTGTTCTCTATCACCTCATATAGTCGCTTGTGAGGCGGGTATTGATCTGGAACTGCAGAAGGTCAATTTAAAAAACCACGAGCTGGGAAACGGCGACGACTTCACAAGGATAAACCCAAAAGGATATGTACCCGCACTGCAACTTGAGGGGGGTGAAGTGCTTACTGAAGGTCCTGCGATTGTTCAGTTTCTGGCGGAGCAAAAACCCGATGCACAGTTAGCGCCAGCGGTGGGTACCCTGGCCCACTACCGGGTCTTGGAGTGGCTGAATTTTCTCAGCGCAGAGGTCCATAAATTATTCAGACCACTTTTCTGGAATGGTACAGAGAAGGAACAAGAGTACTCCAGGGAGCGGCTAATCCACTGGTTTGATTATATCGAGGGGTGCCTGAATAAGGACTATTTAATGGGGGACAGTTTCTGCGTTGCCGATGCTTACTTGTATGTGCTTTCGCGGTGGTTGAAGCTTCAGCAGTTTGATATGTCACGTTGGCCCCAGCTTCAGGCTTTCCAGAAGCGCATGGAAGAGCGGCCAGCAGTACAGCGGGCCCTTCAAGAAGAGGGGTTGGAAGCTGTATAAAAAAGCCTCAATTAACGTGGGGTAAACCTCCGGCTAGCCGGTATATCTGATTCTATCGGTTTGCGTGCCCTGGCCAGGAAAAGTGCGGATAGCAGTGCCACAAAGGCACAACCTGCCATTGATCCTGCAATAGGTGTCAGGGTTCCTGTATGCAGGCTGCTTACCAGTCCACCCAATATACCCCCTGTGATAAATATGGTGGCGCCATAGAGTGCATTAGCGCTGCCACTGATTTTCGGGAAAAACTCCAGGTAACAGGCGGCGGCGTTGGGCCCGGTAATTCCGATGGAACTCATTACCAAAACCAGTGGAATCATCCACAGGGTTAACTCTTTAACCCCGGTCATGGTACCCAGAACTAACAGTCCGCACCCCAATAACTGCAAGGCAATACCCGCCAAGAGGATATTGCGCGGCTCGAAAAAGTTCAGCAGGCGGATATTCACCTGAACCATAAAGATTAGTCCGAGCACGCAGATACCGAAAAACAGCGGAAACTGATTCGCGCTAACACCGAAATAATCCATAAACACAAAGGGCGCGGTGGTGATGTAGATAAACATCGAACCGCTGACACAGGCCTGTGCAATCAGGAACCCAATCGCGCGGGGGTTGCGCAAAACCTGGCCGTAGCTGCCTACGAGAGACTTTAGCGGCATTAACTGACGGCGCGCTCGGGTAAAGCGGGAGACGGTCTCCGGCAGTAGCAGCTGCACTAATACGAGCATTGCCAGAGCGTACAGTAACAAAAAGACGAAAATACTCTGCCAGCCGCCCACGGCTAGCAATGCAGAACCGATCACCGGGGCGATCAGCGGTGCAATGAGCATGATGGTGCTGATCAAGGAAATTATTTTTGCCGCTTCACGGCCACTGTGCAGGTCGCGCACTATGGCGGCGCAGATCACTGTGGCAAAGCCGCCGCCGACCGCCTGGAAAAAGCGCAGGATAATCAGTTGGTCTACATGATCGGTAAACAGGACCAACAGGGAGCTGACCATATAAATGCTGAGGCCGATAGTTCCTACCAAACGCCTCCCCCAGCGATCCGATAGCGGCCCGCCAAACAGCTGCCCGAGGGCAAAGCCCAGCAGGAAGCTGGATACCGAGTACTGCACCCGCTCAACTTCTGTATCCAGGGCTGCAGCCATCGACGGAATTGCGGGCAGGTAGCTATCGATCGAAAAAGGTGTCAGGGAAACGAGGGCGGCAAGCCACACCACCAGCCAGCGCGGTGCTTTGTCTTCCGTGGTCGAAGCGGTGGATGTCATCTTGTTGCTCTGGTACAGCCTGGAGGGATCTCCCCGAAAACGCAATTGGCGGGAAAAGGCTATGGTGGAGACGGGCGGGCAACTATCCAGTGCCCACCTTGGATAAGTGGGAGTTTAGTGCTTGTCTTCCCGCAATGTGTACAGTCCCTGCTTCAGTTTCAACAGGTGCTCCTGTAGCTGAGGGCCTTTGCGCTGGGCTACACCGATGGCGAGCACATCAATCACCACCAGGTGAGCAATGCGTGAGGACAGCGGTGTGTAGATCTCGATATCTTCTTCCACATCCACTTCCAGGGGGATGCTGGCTTGTTGTGCCACCGGCGAGCCGCTGGGCGCCAGGCCAACCACCAGAGCACCTTGCTCTTTTGCCATGCTCATGGAGCGAAGCAGCGCCTTGGTGCGACCGCTCTGGGAGATAGCCACGACTACGTCTCCCGGTTGCATGGACATGGCCGACATATTCTGGATGTGGTGGTCCGAGTGGGCGGCGGTGGCCAGTTGCAGGCGGAAGAACTTGTGCTGGGCATCGGCGGCGACAGCACCGGAGGCACCAAAACCGAAGAATTCCACCCGCTTGGAGGCGGCCATTGCCGTGACTGCGGCCTCAAGGGCGCGGTCGTCAATTCTATCGCGAACTTTCAGCAGGGTATCCACCGTGGAGTCGAAAACCTTGCGCTTGTACTCGGCAATGGTGTCCGTTTCCGTAACCGCAATCTGGCCAAAGCTGGGGCTGGAAGCCAGCTGCTGCGCCAGGTTCAGCTTGAACTCCTGGAATCCGGAGCAGCCCACGGCGCGACAAAAGCGCACCACAGTAGGTTCACTCACCTGGGCTTCAGTGGCCAGGTCGACGATACGCATATGAATGATTTCATCGGGGTTGGCGAGAATATACTCCGCCACCTTGCGCTCTGATTTGCGCATGGATGACAGTTGTTCACTGATTCGTTGCGTTACTTCCGCCGGTTTCACAGGACTTCCTTCTCTATGCCAGTTGGCGCAGTTTAGCTGCTGTGCCCTCCGCTGGCGAGCGACATTACATTGTCAGGCAGGGCAAAATCCTGTTTATTTACACAGGTCTTGTGCATCAGCTCTGGTACAATCTTCGCCCATGGACGTATCTCAGATTTTAGACCCCCTCAACGACGCCCAGCGCGAAGCAGTAGCTGCCGCGCCCGGCAATCAATTGGTTCTGGCCGGTGCCGGCTCGGGCAAGACCCGGGTGCTGGTACACCGCATCGCCTGGCTGATGCAGGTGGAGGGCGCCTCGCCCTACTCCATTATGGCGGTAACCTTTACCAACAAGGCGGCCCGCGAGATGCGCGCCCGTATCGAAGAGCTGCTGGGGGTGAATACCTTTGGCATGTGGGTGGGCACCTTCCACGGCCTGGCTCACCGCCTGCTCAGGGCTCACTGGCAAGAAGCCAAGTTGCCGCAGAATTTCCAGATTCTGGATTCCGATGACCAGCTTCGCCTGATCAAGCGGATACAGGCAGATCTGGGGCTGGATGATAAGAAGTGGTCACCGCGTGAAACCCAGTGGTGGATTGGCGCGCAGAAAGATGAAGGTCTGCGTCCGCAATATATCAATGCCGGCGCCGATCCCTGGTTGCAGACCATGGTGCGAATCTACTTCGCCTATGAAGAGGCCTGTCAGCGCGGTGGATTGGTGGATTTCGGTGAGCTGCTGCTACGCGCCCACGAGCTCTGGCTGAATAACGACGCTATTCTGGCCCACTACCGACGGCGCTTCCCCCATATCCTGGTGGATGAGTTCCAGGATACCAACACGATTCAATATGCCTGGCTGCGCCTACTTGCCGGTGAGCAGTGCCATATCACCGCCGTGGGTGACGATGACCAGTCCATCTACGGCTGGCGCGGTGCCAAGATCGAGAATATCCAGCACTTTTCCACAGATTTACGAGAAGTGCAGACGGTGCGACTGGAGCAGAACTACAGATCCACCTCCACCATTCTGAACGCGGCTAATGCGGTGATCGCTAATAACAGTGGTCGCTTGGGCAAGGAGTTGTGGACCAAGGGCGAAGAGGGTGAGCCCATCGCCGTCTACGCGGCCTACAACGAACAGGATGAATCGCGCTTTATTGTCGAGCGCATCAATGACTGGGTGCGCGACGGTAATCGCCGCGACAGCATCGCTATCCTCTACCGCTCCAATGCCCAATCCCGGGTACTTGAAGAGGGGCTTTTGCGCGAGCAGGTGCCCTACCGTATCTATGGCGGCCAGCGCTTCTACGAGCGCCTGGAAATCAAGAATGCCCTGTCTTATTTACGCCTGATTACCAACCGCGATGATGATACTGCGTTTGAACGAGTGGTGAATACGCCCACCCGTGGCATCGGTGCGCGCACTGTAGAGATGGTGCGTTCTTATGCCCGGGAGCAGGGCTGCTCCCTGTGGCAGGCGGCCAAGCTGATGTTGCAGCAACGGGTATTGGCTGCTCGCGCCGGCAATGCCCTGCAGAGCTTCCTGGACCTGATTAACCAGCTGGCAGCGAATGCAGAAGATAAAGAGTTGGATGCTATTGCTGAGGATGTGATCGAAAACAGCGGTTTGCTGGAGTTTCACGGCAAAGAGAAAGGCGAGAAAGGCCAAACACGGGTGGAGAACTTGCAGGAACTGGTCACTGCCTGTCGCGGCTTTACCGGTGCAGGCCTGCCCGAGGGAGAGGAAGATGAGGAGGAAATTCCCCTTCTTAACCAGTTCCTCGACAGCGCTGCCCTTGATGCCGGTGAAGGCCAGGCGGATGAGTTTGAGGATGCCGTCCAGCTGATGACCCTGCACTCCGCCAAAGGTCTGGAGTTTCCCCTGGTATTTATGGCGGGTGTGGAAGAAAACCTGTTCCCCCACAAGATGTCGGCGCAGGAGCCCGGCCGCATGGAGGAGGAGAGACGCCTCTGCTACGTGGGTATCACCCGCGCCATGCGCAAGCTATACATTACCTACGCGGAAAACCGGCGTCTGTTTGGCAGCGAAACCTATAACAGCCCTTCCCGCTTTATCGGCGAAATTCCGTCCAAGTTTGTACAAGAAGTGCGCCTGAAGACCGAAATTTCCCGCCCTCTCTATCAGGCGGACTACGGCAAGGTAGGCCAGTTTTCCGACCCGGCGCCAGACTTCGATGATTTGCCCCCGCTGGTTCTGGGAGGGCGAGTGGACCATGCCAAGTTTGGTGAAGGAACTGTCATTGAGTTTGAGGGAACGGGTCCTCGAATGCGGGTGCTGGTTAATTTTGACGATGTTGGCGACAAGAGGCTGATACTTTCAATGGCCAAGTTGCAGCCGCTTTAAGTGATGGCTTGAGCTGGCACTGAGCGTTAAATACTGAGTGCCGGAGCATGTCGGTACTGAGAGACATGCAGAATTGAAAGTTAGATGGTGGTGAATGGATTCCAGCGGTAGCGGGAATCCATTCAAAATACCAGGGTCAAATCACAGAGGACCTCCCCTGAAGACCTAAGATGGCGACCAAAGCGTCTGCCGATAATTTGTACAATACAAAAATAACGATAAATTAGTAGCAATGAAAAAACTCAATTGGTACCCGGCCATCATTCTCGGGCTCTTAGCCCTGCTCGCCATTACCTTCGCCGCCCTGGTAGCTTCCCGTGCAGCAATGGGTCCTGCCCAGCACTTTTCCGCAGAGGGTAATAAAGAGCTGTTCGAGTGGAAATTAGTTACTACCTGGCCCAAGAACTTCCCTGGCCTCGGCAGTGCGCCGGAGCGTTTTGCCAAGAAAGTCGAGGCGATGTCAGCCGGGCGTCTCAGGATCAAAGTGTACGGTGCCGGTGAGTTGGTGCCTGCCCTTGGCGTATTTGGTGCTGTATCGGAAGGCGCCGCGCAGATGGGGCATGGCGCGGCCTATTACTGGAAAGGCAAGGTGCCTGCTGCCCAGTTTTTTACCGCGGTGCCTTTTGGCTTGAATGCCCAGGAAATGAATGGTTGGTTGCACCACGGTGGTGGTCTCGAACTCTGGGAGGAGATCTACGAGCCCTTTAACCTGATCCCACTTGCGGGGGGCTCCACCGGTGTACAGATGGCGGGCTGGTTTAACAAACCGATCAAGTCGGTGAAGGATTTAAAGGGCCTAAAGATGCGTATTCCTGGCCTGGGTGGTGAGGTTTTAAACCGCGCTGGCGGCACTGCGGTGACCATTCCCGGTGGAGAACTCTACACCGCCCTCCAGACTGGAGTGATTGATGCCACCGAATGGGTGGGCCCTTACAACGATCTCGCTTTTGGTTTCCACCAGGTCGCCGAGTATTACTACTACCCAGGGTGGCATGAGCCGGGCTCTATCCTGGAATTTATCGTTAATAAAAAGGCATTCGAAAAACTGCCTGCTGATTTGCAGGAAATAGTGCGGGTCGCCGCCCGCGAAGCCAACCAGGATATGCTGGACGAATATACGGCACGTAATAACCGGGCCCTCAAGGAGCTGGTAGAAGAGCACGGGGTAAAAGTGGAGCGCTTGCCGGAGGATGTTCTGTCTCACCTGAAGAAGATCAACAACGAAATTATGCAGGAGACGGCGCAGCAGGACCCGGAGTTTGCCCGTGTTTACAAAGCCTTTAAGGAATTTGAACGGGATGTGAAGCCCTACCACGAGATCAGTGAAGAGGCTTACTACCAGGCGAGAGAGTTAAAGGAAGATTAGCGGCCAACTACTGGGCCGATGATATTGCCGGCTGTGTTGCACTACAGCCGGCAAACTCGAAACCTACAATCAGGGCAGCGGTCTGGTACGGCCGGCATCGTCGATAGCGACAAATACAAACTCACCCTCGGTGACCTTGACCTGCTCACCGGAATCCACCCGCGTCAGCCAAACCTCAACCATGGTACGAATCGAGGAGCGCCCTTCTTCAATGGCTTCCGCATAGCAGCTGACTGTTGAGCCAACCGGAACCGGGCGCAGGAAAACCATGCTGCCCACCGCAACAGTTGTGACACGGCCGCGCGCCATGGTTTGCGCGAGAATGGCGCCAGCGAGGTCCATCTGCGACATCAGCCAACCGGCAAAAACATCCCCCTGCGGATTGGTATCGCGGGGCATAGCCAGGGTTTGCAGGGTTAGCGTGCCTGTGGGTTGCGGATCTTCATCGAGAGCTGACAGTGCGGACATCGGGTACTCACAGATTGTTAGAGTTATTGGTTTCCACTACTGGAATGGTGGCGCATTCTAGCACAATTTGACCAGTAATTGACCAGAATAAATTTCGGCCTTTAGTCGGCCGTAGACGCGTTTTTGGCCGTTGGTGCTGCCTCTCAGTCTATGGACGGCTCTCCACATGTCGCAGATCACTGTTGCTGAACCACCCCCGGCAACCAAGTGGCCAGGGCCGGCCATATCGCCAGCAGGCACAGCAGTAAAAGTTGGATGGCAATAAAAGGCGCTACCCCGCGATAGATGGCCGATGTGGCCACAGAACTGGGGGCCACCCCGCGCAGGTAAAAGAGAGCAAACCCAAATGGAGGCGTTAGGAAAGAGGTTTGCAAATTGATGGCAATCATAATGCCGAGCCACACCGGATCGACGCCCATTGCCAGCAGTACCGGGCCCACAATTGGTACCACTACAAAGGTGATTTCGATAAAGTCGAGGATGAAGCCCAGCAGGAAGATTACCAGCATCACCAACAGTGTCGCACCGATTACCCCCCCGGGCAGGCTGTGGAAAAATCCTGTCACCAGCTCTTCGCCGTTGTAACCGCGAAATACCAGAGAAAATAATGAAGCGCCAATCAATATGGCGAAAACCATTGCCGAGACCTGAAGTGTACTGCGGCCGATTTCCCCGGCGCGCTTAAAGCTTAGAGCTCCGCGACTGGATGCCAGTAACGCCGCCCCCAGCGCGCCGACGGCTGCTGCTTCCGTGGGGGTGGCAGCGCCAACGATGATTGACCCAAGCACAATCAGCATTAAGGCAATCGGGGGCAAAAGGCTGCGAATCAGTTGGGCCTTATCCACTTCTGGAGGCTCACTGGTCTCCGTGGGTTTGGGGCGACGGGCGATAAATAATAGATAAATGATATAGGCGGCCACCAGCAGTAAGCCGGGAATAATTGCCCCCACAAACAGATCCCCCACGCTGACCGGCTTGGGATTGAAAATACCTGCAGACAGTTGTGCCTGTTGGTAGGCATTGGAGAGGGTGTCACCCAGTAGAACCAAGGCAATAGAGGGGGGGATAATTTGCCCGAGGGTACCGGTGGCACAGATAGTGCCGGTGGCCAGTTTGGGGGAATAGCCGTTTTTTAACATGGTGGGCAGTGACATCAGCCCCATGGTGACTACAGTTGCACCGACAATGCCAGTGCTGGCGGCGAGTAGTGCGCCCACTACAACCACGGAAATGGCGAGTCCCGAGGGGGCGCCCATAAAGGCTTTGCTCAGATTAACCAGCAAATCCTCGGCAATCTTGGCTCGCTCAAGTATCACTCCCATAAGCACAAATAACGGAACGGCAACCAAAGTGCCGTTTTGCATAATGCCGTAGAGGCGATCGGGGAAGGCGCGCAATAACTCGGCATCGAATAGGCCATACACAATACCCAGGCCCGCTGATAGCAAGGCTGTACCTGCGAGAGTAAAAGCTACAGGGTAACCGAACATAAGCAGGGCACAGACGGCTGCAAACATCAGAAAGGGAATTAGCTCAATCACACTTCGGCCCCTTCTACCTGCTTCAATACTGTTTTTGATGATGACATTGGGGTGGGCTGTTGTTGGGGCAGCATCAATTGCACCAGTGCACGAATAAATTGGGCCAGTCCCGCCAGGGCCAGAGTGACGGCAGATAGAGGAATCAGGCTTTTCAGTAAAAACACTCCCGGTAGGCCACCGGCATTTGCACTGTCTTCAAAAACTGACCAACTATTCAGTACAAAGTGCCAGCTACTTATAAATAGAAAGGCGCAGACGGGTAAGAGGAACACCAGATAGCCAATTGCATTGATCCAGGCTTTGGCCCGGGCGCTCATCCTGCGGTAGAAAACATCCACTCGGACATGGGAGTCGGTTTGTAGTGCATATGCCAGCCCCAGCATAAAGGCGGCACCGTGCAGGTAAATCACAGATTCCTGTAAGGCGATAGAGCCGGTGTTGAAGCCGTGACGCATCACCACAACAAAGCTTTGTAACAGGACCATGGCCCAGGTGAACCAGGACAGCAGTTGCCCCGTATGACTGGTCAGGCGCTCAAGTGCCTGCGCACCGAACAGCAGATAACGCATTGGGGGCTTCTCTCTTTACATCTTATTGTTATTTATGTTGCTTGAAGGTTAACCCTTTGTCCTCCCTCATACCAGCAGGGTAAAAATACAGCTGTAACCTTTTTGTAATCTTTTATTCATAGAATCGTCACCCGTTGTTCCTAGCATCGCCGCGTGAAATATAAACACTCATCGGAGTTACACAATGAACAAGCAAATTCTGGCGACTTCTCTGGCAGCTTTGACCCTGGCAACTTCACAGGTAGCCATGGCTGCGCGCGACTATATTAGTATTGTCGGTTCCTCTACTGTTTACCCGTTTACTACTACTGTGGCGGAGCGCTTTAGCCGCGCTACCCAGTTTAAAACTCCGGTAGTTGAGTCCACTGGCACTGGTGGTGGTATGAAGCTGTTCTGCCAGGGTGTTGGTGAAAGCACGGCAGATATCACGGGTGCTTCCCGTCGCATCAAGCAGTCAGAGCTGGAGATGTGTAACGGCAATGGTGTCGATGTTGTTGAGGTACAAATCGGTTACGACGGTATTGTTCTCGCAAACTCCAAGAAAGCCGCTCCTTTCAAGCTGACCCGCAAGGACATCTTCCTGGCACTGGCTAAGGAAGTTCCTAACCCGAACGGTTCTGAAACCCTGGTAGCCAATCCTTACAAGACCTGGAAAGACGTAAACCCAGCTCTGCCCAACACCAAAATCGAAGTTCTGGGCCCACCCCCGACTTCCGGAACCCGCGACGCTTTCGCTGAGCTGGCAATGGAAGGTGGCTGTAAGAAGTTTGGCTGGATTGCAGCCATGAAGAAAACAGACAAGAGCGCTTACAAAGCGATCTGTCACAACGTTCGCGAAGACGGCGCTTATGTTGAAGCTGGTGAGAACGACAACCTGATCGTAAATAAGCTGGTTGCCAACCCGAACGCCCTGGGCATCTTCGGCTTCAGCTTCCTCGACCAGAATGCTGACAAGGTACAGGGCTCTCTGATCGAAGGTCAGTCCCCTACTTTCGACTCCATTGCTGATCAGAGCTACCCGGTTTCCCGTCCGCTGTTTATCTACGTTAAGAAGCAGCACGCAGGTGTTGTTCCCGGTGTTAAACAGTTCCTGGCTGAGTTCACCAATGAGCGTGCTTGGGGCGAAGATGGCTATCTGGCTGACAAAGGCATGATTCCTCTGCCCACTGAGAAGCGTCAGAAGATTGCTACTGATGTGCGCAAGCTGAATGCCCTGAGTAATCTCGCAGCCAAGTAAAAAAATTCTGGAGTAGTACTGTCAAAGGGAATTGACGGCCAAGCTCGAAAGGGCTTGGCCGTTCTTTATAAGAAGACTCACAAATTGTCGCACTCCCAGTGATGGAACCTCGGGAGAAAGTCTGGATAATGCCAGCGACGATATTTTTAGTACGGTAATTCAATGCAAACCCCCACACTGTTCGCACTTTTGCTGCTCCTGATATTAGTGGCCTACGGCACTGGCTTTCGCCGTGCAGTAAGCGCTGCTCGCAGTCTTGGCGGCGTGCGTAATCTGGCCGCCCTGCCCAGCTACTACGGATTGCTCACCGCCCTTTGGTGTGGTTTGCCAGCGCTTCTATTACTCGGCGCCTGGTTGGTGTTTGATGATGCGATCATCCGCGCGATGGTTATGAATAGTATTGCCGATAAGCCGGAGAGCATCTCCGGGCAAAACCTTCTCTACGCGCAGATCCAGAATCTCGCGGCGGGCCACCTGATTGGTGAAAAGTCCCCGCAATTGCAGAGTGCTGCGGACTACCTCAGCCAGCTGCGCTCCAGCTCCAATAATTTACAGGCTTTCCTGAGTTTGGTATTGGCCAGTGGGCTTGCCGCTTTTGCACTGCTGCGCTTTTCTCCGAAGCTGCGCGCTCGTGAAAAAGTTGAAAAAGTATTGCGTACGGTATTGATCACCTGTGCCTGCGCAGCAATTCTGACCACTGTCGGTATTTTGCTATCGGTATTGTTTGAGTCTCTGCGCTTCTTCCAGTCGGTACCTGTGAGTGAATTTCTGTTTGGTTTGCACTGGAGTCCACAAATGGCCCTGCGTGCAGACCAGGTGGGGTCGAGTGGCGCCTTTGGTGCTGTCCCCCTGTTTACCGGAACCCTGATGGTATCGGCGATCGCCATGTTTGTGGCGGTACCTGTGGGATTGATGGCGGCTATTTATCTGGCCGAGTATGCCAGTAAGCGCGTACGTTCCCTGGCCAAGCCTGTGCTTGAAATTCTCGCCGGTGTACCCACCGTGGTATACGGCTTTTTTGCAGCCTTAACCGTTGCTCCATTTATTCGCGAGCTGGCCACCTCCATGGGCCTACAGGCATCCAGTGAAAGTGCACTGGCCGCTGGCCTGGTGATGGGAATCATGATTATTCCCTTCGTCTCCTCTCTATCCGACGACGTGATCAATGCGGTGCCCCAGTCCCTGCGCGATGGTGCCCTGGGTTTGGGTTCCACCCAGTCCGAGACAGTGCGCAAGGTTGTGATTCCTGCGGCACTGCCCGGTATTGTCGGTGGTGTATTGCTGGCGGTTTCCCGCGCAATTGGTGAAACCATGATTGTGGTGATGGCCGCCGGACTCGCGGCGAACCTAACCGCCAACCCGCTTGAGTCTGTCACGACCGTGACGGTGCAGATAGTGACCCTGTTGGTTGGCGACCAGGAATTTGACAGTCCCAAGACTCTCGCCGCTTTTGCTTTGGGCCTGATGTTGTTTATCTCCACTCTGGTGCTGAACTTTATTGCCTTGCACGTAGTGAAAAAATACCGGGAGCAGTATGACTGATCTTACTCAGGCGCAGGTTCGCGAGCGTATCGAAAAGAGTCTCGCCAGCCGTCATCGCAAAGAAAAGCTGTTTCGTGGACTGGGTATTGGCAGTATTGCTTTTGGTGTACTCGCTGTACTGATTCTGTTCACTGACATTATCAGCAAAGGAAGTGGTGCCTTTGTCCAGACGGCGATCCAGTTGGAAGTTCATTACGACGAGCAGATTCTGGGCATCGACAAGGTTGATGATGAAAGCCTGACCTGGGCAAACTTCACCGGTGTCATTCGCCAGGCTTTGCGCGAACGTTTCCCTACGGTGACAGGTCGAAGTGACAAACGTGAGCTCTATACCCTGGTTTCCTCTGGGGCACCTTTTACCCTGCGCGATCGCTTGGCGGACAATCCGGAACTGTTGGGCAAGTCAGAGAAAGTCTGGCTGTCAGTCGATGACGATGTGGATACTTTCGTCAAAAGCCTGAAGGATTCTAAAGAGGGTTTTCGTGGTCGCACCTCCGACCAGAAAGCTGGATGGATAGAGCAGCTGTTGGATAGTGGTGAACTGAAGAAGCGATTCAACACCATCTTCTTTACCAATGGCGATTCCCGCGAGCCAGAGCAGGCGGGCATTCGCGCAGCCTTGATGGGCTCCCTGTTTACCCTGCTGGTAACCCTGGCACTGTCATTCCCCATCGGTGTGGCGGCGGCGATTTACCTTGAAGAGTATGCGCCCAAAAATCGTTGGACCGATTTGATTGAGGTGAATATCAATAACCTCGCGGCGGTACCTTCGATTGTTTTCGGTCTTCTGGGCCTGGCGATATTTATCAATTTCTTTGAGTTGCCGCGTTCGGCACCTCTGGTCGGTGGTTTGGTACTGACACTGATGACCCTGCCCACGATCATTATTTCCAGCCGCGCGGCTTTGAAGGCCGTACCGCCCTCAATTCGCGAGGCGGCACTGGGTATGGGGGCCTCGCGTATGCAGGTAGTTTTCCATCATGTGCTGCCCCTGGCGATGCCAGGTATGTTGACCGGCGCGATTATCGGTATGGCTCAGGCTCTGGGGGAGACGGCCCCCTTATTAATGATTGGTATGGTCGCCTTTATTGTCGATGTACCAGCTGGAGTAACTGACCCAGCCACCGTGCTGCCTGTACAGATATTTCTGTGGGCGGACAGCCCTGAGCGCGCCTTTGTTGAGCGAACCTCCGCAGCCATTATGGTGCTGCTGAGTGTGCTGATCGTGATGAATACCAGCGCGGTATTGCTGCGCAAGAAACTTGAGCGCCGCTGGTAACAGAGCGCGGATTATCAGAAAGCGGAATATTATATGAGTACCATGACCCTGGATGCCGCCAGCCGAACTGATGCGGCGCAATCCGATGTTGCGGGTGGGCAAATGATGAATAATCGGGCTGATGTGAGAGAAACCGTTGGCCAACCGTTCTGTGACACCGCCAAGTTGCGCATGCGCAATGTGAATGTTTTCTATAGTGAAATCCAGGCGATCCACTCTGTTGGCCTCGATATTGGCCAGAATGAAGTGGTTGCCATGATCGGCCCCTCCGGCTGTGGTAAGTCGACGTTTTTGCGTTGTCTCAACCGGATGAATGACACCATTGAAGGCTGTCGCGTTGAGGGCGAGCTGAGCCTGGATGGCGATCCCATCTACGGCCCCAAAGTGGATGTGGTACCCCTGCGCGCTCGCGTCGGCATGGTATTCCAGAAGCCAAACCCCTTCCCTAAGTCCATCTACGAAAATGTTGCCTACGGCCCAAAAATCCACGGCATTGCCAGCCGCCGTGCCGACCTGGATGAGATTGTAGAAAACAGCCTGCGCCGCGCAGGCCTGTGGAATGAAGTGAAAGATCGTTTGGACAAGCCGGGTACGGGTCTGTCTGGTGGTCAGCAACAGCGTCTGTGTATTGCCCGCGCTATTGCGGTGAGCCCGGAAGTTATCCTGATGGATGAACCATGCTCTGCCCTGGACCCCATTGCAACAGCGCGAATCGAAGAGCTGATCGATGAGCTGCGTCAGAACTACACTATCGCTATTGTCACTCATTCGATGCAGCAGGCAGCGCGGGTTAGTCAGCGTACAGCTTACTTCCATTTAGGGCATTTGGTGGAAGTTAACGATACTGAAACGGTGTTCACCAACCCCGAGCACGAACTCACTGAAGCCTATATCACCGGCCGCTTCGGCTAAGGTTCCTGCTCGGAGGGAAAACTATGGAAATGCATTTCGATCAACATATCTCACGCCAATTTAATGAAGACCTGGAAAGCTTAAAGACAGAGATGCTGGAAATGGGCGGCATGGTCGCCCGCCAGGTTGCCGATGCGGTTGATGCCCTGGCCAATGCCGACAGTGAGCTGGCTGAGGAAGTGCTGCGTATTGAAGAAATCATCGATAAGAGCGAGATGGCTCTGGATGAGCATGCCACGCTAATTATCGCCAAGCGCCAACCGGCCGCATCCGACCTACGTATGGTGCTGTCTGTCATTCGAATTGCCCGAGACCTCGAGAGAATTGGAGATGAGGCGAGCAAGATTGCCAAGATGGCTATTGCGCTTACTGATGAAGGTACGTCGCCGCGCGGATATACCGAAATCCGTCATATTGCCAATGCAGTACGCAAAATGCTCAATGATGCGCTGGATGCCTATACTCGTTTCGATGTGCAGTCGGCTCTGCAAACTCTTGCTGAGGACCAGCAGGTTGATATGGATTACCGTACGGCTGTACGTGAGTTGGTGACTTACATGATGGAGGACCCGCGTAGTATTTCCCGGGTCATCAATGTGTTATGGACCCTTCGTTCATTGGAACGGATCGGCGACCATGCGAAGAATATTTGTGAACAGGTTGTTTACTTGGTGGAAGGTGCTGATATCCGGCACGGACATCAAGAGAACTTAAGGAAGTCTTAAGGTGTTTTGTTAATCGAAAAAGGTCGCCTAGTGCGGCCTTTTTTTTTTACTGAAATCTAATTTTGAGTCGTTAGGTAATTCAGGGAATGAAATTTATCTTCGAAGTTCATTTACAGGATGGATTTAAGGCTGAGGACTACGCTGATGCCTGGGTGCGCGCTTCCGAAATTATCCAGCGTTCCCCTGGAGCGATGGGTACTGAGCTTCACCGAAAAATCGATGATCCTAATGTGCTGATAGCCGTTGCTAGCTGGCGATGTAAAGAAGACCGGGATGCAATGCAAGCGGAGCACAGTAAAGAAATTGATGAAATCATCGCCAGTGTGGCACCTTTTGTAAAAATTCACCTAATAGGGGAATTTCATGATCCGCAATGGGTCGTAAATATAAATAGTGATTGATGATAATCAATTGAACCTGAATGAATCCTGAATAAATAGAGGTTGGTTAAAAAATAAATTTTTTATTTTATTGGGAACTTTTTCAGTTAGTACATTACAGGCAATTACATATTTTATTTTTTCTATTTAAAAAAGTTTTTCGTCGAAAAAAAACCTTCATCTCATCGCAAATTTGTCCTTAATTGCTTTTCGTGTAATTTGCTGTTGTTGCGCACAAAAAAACTTTTGCTACAATCCGCAGCCCAATCTGGATCGCTACGTTAACGAAGGATTTATCAAATGAGATTCAAGCTTGCTGCTCTCCCCCTGATGCTTGTCGCCGCAACTGCTGGTGCCGAGGAATATAATTCAATTACAACTGTTGATTACTCCAATCTGGATTTTGATGGTACTGATGGCAATCAGTTTACTGCTGAGACCACCTACTATTTCTCCGGTAAAGAAGCACTGGGTCCCCTGAAAGAATTTGAATATATCAACAAAGCTAGTAATGTATCTGCAGCATACTCTCACTACGATGTATCCAGCGAAGATATTGATAACTTTGCTGTCGCAGGTGAATACTTCACCAGCTTTGGTTTGGTTTTGGGAGCGAACTTAACTGAAGTAGATGATGAGAGTGTTAACACAGCTTCTATCGGTTACTTGTTCACCCCTAATTTCTTGGTGGAACTATCTCACACCGATTTTGATTACGGTGATGAAACTTTTGTTGAATTCCGTTACAACCATCAATTAAGTGGTTCTGATTATATTGGGTTTGATTTCATCACCGACGATGATTTTGATGCGCGTGTTTTCTCATCCAAGTACTTCACTAATCTGGGTGGAGACCAATATTTGACTGCCGAATTAGCCTATGCTGACTACGATGGCGGCGGTGATTTTTGGCAGATTGGTGCAGATTACTTCTTTACTCAGAACACTTCAGTTGGCCTGAAATTGGATGAGAATGAAGATGTGAAGCTGGCCTTCTCTCACTTCTTAAATCGCAATGTTGCTGTTGAAGCTGCATACAGTACCATGTTTGCTGATGGTCTGAATATTCGTAGCTTCGGCAATGAAGTTTTCGAGGCTGGCGGTGCTGATATTGAAGTAGATAAGTTCGAGCTGGGTTTAACAGTACAACTGTAAGCGAGTTTGACAAAGGGCTATCCCTGATAGCCCTTTTTGTTTTATGGCTTAACTAAAAGTTCATAACTTGAACTTTCTTTACTGCCCTTTATTTGTCTCTATTCTCTCTGTACTACCTTTCCAGTTTTCCTCTCGCACTTTCGACTGTCCAGATACTGCTTGCGAGCACTTAGCATGCTGATAGTCTGGTAGAAATAATAATGGGTGAACTCACTCTCTAAACAGTTCAGAGGTCGATTTATTTTCCTTGTAATTTACTATTTTTATGACCTGAAACTTTTTGTTACAATCCGCAGCCCAATTTGGATCACTACGTTAAAAAAGGATTTATCAAATGAGATTCAAGTTTATTGCACTCCCCCTGATGTTTATCGCCACAACTGCAGGTGCTGAGGAATATAATTCTTTCACTAATGCCATATACACTAGTACTGATTATACATACTCTACTACTGGTAGTTCTGGGCCTACTAAGTATAAAAGCTTTGATATAGATGATTTTGATCTTGGTACTACTTACTATTTTGGTGGTAAGGAAACCCTTGGCCCCTTGAAAGAGTTTGAATATATCAACAAGGTGAGTAATGTTTCCGCCGGCTTTTCTCATTCTAATTTCGATAGTGAGAATATAGACATTTTCACTGTGGGTGGTGAGTATTTCGCTTCCAATGGAATTATTGTTGGTGCCGGTGTATATGACCTTTGGGAGTCTAATGTAGATTATCAGTCTATCGGATATCTCTTCTCTCCAGATTTTCTGGTTAAATTGAATCATGTTGATAACGATAGTGATAATGAGTTTTCGATGGAAGCTCGTTACAATCATCAGCTGAATTCAACTGATTACGTTGGTTTCAATCTTTCTGTGGATGAGGAGTCTGACAATCGCGTTCTCTCCTCTAAGTACTTCGTTCACCTGAGTGGAGAGCAGTACCTGACAGCAGAATTAGCTTACAACAGCAGAAACGAATACGATGACTACTGGGCGCTGGGTACTGAGTTTTTCTTCAGTCAGCGCAGTTCGGTTGAATTTGACTATGATGAGCAAGAAAATTATAAACTGGGTATGACTCACTTCTTTAACCGCAATATTGCTGTTGAAGTGGCTTATCATTCTAATAATGATTTTAGTGGTGATCTTGATATCTATCAGCTGGGCTTAACCGTTCAATTGTAAGCTAGCCTAATTAAAGGGCTATCATTGATAGCCCTTTAATTTGTACGTATATCTTGGGTAAGCTCAGGGCAACTTAGCTTTATTGCTTTAATCCTGTTCGATACCTTGGTACCAATTTCCTTCTGGATCCAACTTTTTCTATGTAATGGTAGTAGGTACTTCGCCGATCTTTCTTTTATATGTGATCGTATACGATCTCTAAATAACTCTGAAACCTCTTTAAATCTCCTCCTGTTGAGAGATATTCCTCCCGAAATTTAGCTTATTTCATGTGTGGGCTTACTGTAGGGAACGTTGGCGATTCGAATATTTCGTAAAAACCAGTGAGTGAAAAGGTCTTTATTGATAGATGTCTCTAACGAAAAGTTGCTTGTTAGTACAATAGAGCCATATAAGCATAAGAAGTATAGAAAATCTGGTGTGTGAATTGAATCATCAAGGTTTGATGAGAATAGTGGATTTATCGCATAGTTCTTTTTTATGTGAGTGCTGATTTTATCCCTTACAAATAGCGTTTGTTGCGCTTTGAAAAATTCTTGCTAGAATTCGCACCTAAATTTAGATCACTATGTTAACGAAAGGTTTTGGAAATGAGATTTAGGCTCGCTGTTCTTCCGCTGTTGCTTCTCTCTGTAACTGCTAACGCAGAGGAATATAAATCAATTACTACAGCGAGCTATTCCAGTTTGGATTACGATCTCGATATTTTTGGTGGTGAGTTCGATTTAGATGGCAATCAGTTTTTGGTTGAAACTACCTATTACTTTTCTGGAAAAGAAACTGTAGGACCCTTAAAAGAGTTTGAATACATTAACAAACTTAGCAATATATCGGCTGCCTTTTTTCACAATGAAGTAGAAGATAATAATGCCGATAATTACGCTTTAGCTGGAGAGTACTTCGCTCAAAATGGCCTTATTCTTGGTATAAACTTTACTGAAGTTAATGATCGTAATATCGACACGGTTTCTCTTGGCTATTTGTTCACCCCAAACTTTTTGCTAGAACTTTCCCATACTGATTTTGAGTCTGATGAAGAGAGTTACATTGATTTTCGCTATAATTATTCATTGAATGGTTCTGATTATATCGGTTTTGATTTTGTTACCGATGATGATTTTGATGCGGGTGTTTTCTCTTCCAAATATTTCACTAACCTGGGAGGGGGAAGGTATTTGACCGCTGAACTTTCCTATGCCGACTATGAAGGTGATGACGATTATTGGCAGATCGGTGCAGAATATTTCTTCACCCAAAGCAGCTCGTTTGGTATGAAACTGGACGAGAAAGACGATATGAAGCTGGCTTTCACCCACTTCTTTAGTCGGAATATTGCTTTAGAGGCTGCTTATAGTACTATGGAGGCAGATGATAATATTAATATTCGCAGCTTTGGTAGTGATACCTATCGTGCAGGATCTACCTCAACGCTTGATGTTATACCGGATCTTGAAAATGATACCGTGCTTAGCCTTCTGACTCCCTTTATTGAACTTGATGTTGAGAAGTTTGAACTTAGCCTAACAGTTCAGTTATAAGCAAGCTTAAAAGGGCTATCTCAGATAGCCCTTTTTATTTTAATCGGATTTATTTATCCCTTGTTGGCGATGGCTTTTATTCGATTTTGTGCCATAGTGCCAATTTCCCCACCAGCCCCGGCAGCCTCCTGATAGTGCTTGTAGGCATTTTGCTTATCTCCCTGTTTCTCATATGTCTGACCGAGATAGTAGTGAGCGTAAGCTGTATCCAGATAGCGTAGCGATCTGCTTAAGTCGCCTTCTGCAGAACTATAACTTTTTAATTTGATATTAGTGATTCCCCGTTTCAACCAATAAGAAAACAGCGATGGATTTTTTTGAATGGCACTATCGTATGCTTTTCGGGCATTTTTATATTGTTTTTTTTGGCTGAGTAAATCACCCTCTAAAGCAAAAAAGGCGGCTTCTTTTGGTTGTTGTTTTTGGGCTTTTCTTACTAGCGTTAGTGCAGAATCGAATTTTTTATTATTGGCTGCGGCAACCGCATCGTCGTAATTCTTGTAGGCATCGGCATCGCGCTTTAATTGCGCTATGGCTTTTTGGTAGGCAGCCCGGTTGGTGGTTCCCCCTTTGGGTAGGGATTGACTGTGTTTGATATTGGCGCTGACACGGGCTTGGGAAGGGGGGTGGCTGGCAAAGAGCGCTTCCAGTCCACCGGTTTGCCGCCCTTTCGACAATTCAACAAATTTTCTTTGCAAACGCACGGCCCCCTGGGGATCATATCCGGCAGCGGCCATATATTTCATACCGTATTGATCTGACTCTAACTCATTGCCGCGACTGTAACGGGCAATATAGGCAGAGCCCCCCATCTGAGTTCCGGTTGCGATCAAATCAGAGTAACCCGTGTTCTGTGTGGCAGCTCCAACAATTGCCAAGCCTGCACCGAGTAATTGTTGTTGTGACACCGCAGCTGCGGAATGGCGTGCGGCGGCGTGAACTATCTCGTGGCTCAGTACGGCGGCGAGTTCAGCTTCGTCATCCAGTAGAACCAGCAGGCCGCGATTGATTGCGATTTTGCCTCCGGGCAGAGCCCAGGCGTTGGGCACCGAATTGTTGAGAACCACAAACTCGTAAGGTAGCTGGGGGCGGTCTGAGACCCGAGCGAGTTTTTGGCCAACCTCACTGACGTAGTTTTGCAGGGCGGGATCAATGATGTATTGGCCGCCCTGTTGTTGTTGGGTGGCTGTGTAGTGCTGTTGCCCCAGTTGAACTTCCTGCTGCGCAGATATTAGCGATACCTGTTTCTCGCCGGTGACTGGATTGACAACGCATCCTACGAGAATGGTCGTTGCCCAGAACGCGACACATGCCGTGAGTGCTTGGGTACGCGAGATCATTGCCTTCCTCCCTGTATAATGTTGAGTCATTAGAATGGTTACTCATTGTACACAGTACGGGAATTGAGGTTTATGACGGCACTTCAAGTCATTGAGTTATTTGCGGGCAACAATCCCGAAGGTGAGCCTGTGGTAGAGCGGCTGCAGGTTCGTGTGAGCGAGGATGATAGCTGCCAGCTGGTGCGATCCCCGGTCTTTATTAAGGGAATCGCCAGTGGGGATTACATTAAAGTCGATAAAGATACCCAGCAATTTGAGTTGGTAAAGCGCTCGGGCAATTTGGCAGTGCGTATTTTTTGTCGCGGCGATAGCACGGAACTGTCAGATAAGTTGACCCCACAGTTGGAAAAACTCGGGGGTGAGTTGGATCTCGAGGCACCGCGCGTATTGGTCTACAGCATTCATGTCAGCTGTGGATTCGATAAGATTGAGGAAATCCTCAACAGTGCCTGCGATGGGGCTAACAGCGTCTGGTATTACGGCAATGTTTATGACCCCAAAGATGGGCAGACACCGCTCAACTGGTGGCAGGACGTTCTAAAGCCGGAGTAAACATCCACGATATATTTGGGCCAGCCACAATAGCTTGGTAGTGTGTGGTTGAGGCGATAGCGAAGCGAGAAGGCACCCGATGTTAATAGTTATTTCACCGGCGAAAACCCTGGACTATGAAAGTGATATTCCTTCACTGGAAACCACCCAGCCGGACTTTTTGAAAGAATCAGCAGCCCTGATCAAAGAGCTGCGCGAACTGAGCCCGCAGCAGGTTTCCAGCTTGATGAAGATTTCAGATAAGTTGGGAGTCTTAAATTACGATCGCTTCCACACTTGGAAGCGCCCGTTTACCGATAACAATGCGCGCCCCGCCCTGCTCGCCTTTAAAGGTGATGTTTATACCGGATTGGAGGCGGAGACTATGGGTAAGCGGGACTTTGCCTATGCGCAAAAGCACTTACGTATGCTCTCTGGCCTTTATGGTTTGCTGCGCCCATTGGACTTGATGCAACCCTATCGCCTCGAGATGGGCACTAAATTTGAAAATGCCAAGGGTAAGAATCTCTATGAATTTTGGGGAGATAAGATTACCGAAGCATTGAATGCGCAGTTGCAGGGCGTGAAGAGTCGCGAGTTGGTAAACCTGGCATCCAATGAATATTTCAAATCAGTCAAAACCAAGCAGCTCGATGCCCAGGTGATCACTCCGCACTTTAAAGACCTGAAAAATGGTCAGTATAAGATGATCAGTTTCTTCGCTAAGAAAGCCAGAGGCATGATGAGTCGCTGGGCCATTGATCAGAGGGTAAAGAAGTCGGAAGAGCTGAAAGGTTTTGATGTGGCTGGTTATGGCTATAACCAGGAGATGTCCACTGAGTGGGATTGGGTATTTACCCGGGATGAGCCGCAGTGAGTAGTACAGAGTTGCCCGATGCGCCCTCCTGCGGGCGCAATCGAGAGCCGATTCTCCAGCAACTGACTCGCCTGCTGGCTTCAAGTCGTAAAGTGCTTGAGGTTGGCAGTGGTACTGGTCAGCACGCAGTATATTTTGCTCCGCAATTACCGCATCTTGAGTGGCAAACTTCAGAGCGATCGCAACAGCTGGAGGCAGTAAAGTCCTGGCTGGCGGAGATACCCAATAGCAACCTGCCGCAACCGCTGGCGCTCGATGTTGGTGATTCTTGGCCCGAGATTTCGGCTGATGCTATTTTCACTGCAAACACCTTGCATATTATGTCGGCTGAACTGGTGCAAAAGTTCTTTCTGCATAGTGCCGATGTTCTGGAGCCGGAAGGTTTGTTGATCGTTTATGGTCCCGTGAAAATTGCAGGAGAGTTTATTGGCCCTACTAATGCTGATTTTGACATCCAGTTGAAGGAGCATGATCCCAAGCGGGGGATTCGCGATCTCGAATGGCTCGATCAGCTGGCGGAGAGTGCGGGGTTCAGTCGCGCAGAACTAAATTACCTGCCAGCCAATAACCAATTAATGGTCTGGCGCAAAAGTGATAATAAGGAGTAACCATGCCCGAGTGGTTGGAAATAGTGGTAATCGTGGCTTTTGCCATTGGAGCGGTATTCTTTTTTGCCAAATATCGCGAGACAGCGGCGGCACTGCATGAGAGTGAGCGCATGAAAGCCCGTTTGTCGAATGACTTGAATCGCTATCGCGATGTACCCAAGCTGCGCGCTCTGCGTGATGCTCTCATTGGTGTTAAGGCCCTGCCTACCGACGATGAGGGTAACGAGCACCTACTTCTGAGCGATGGTGATTTGCAGCTGCACCATTTGGTTTTGCGCCGGGAAGCAAACGCTCTGGGTAAAGAGGGCACGGCCAGCTATATCAAAGACGGTAAAGAAGTAGAGCTGCAGGAACTGGAGTAATCGAAAGCCGCTTTAATTAGCGGCTTCAGAACTCAACCTGGATACTGGCTTTAGAGCCAGCTTTACTGATGGAAAGTGAAGCGTGAAGAGACTGCCCTGCCCGGGCGTACTTTCTACACTCATTTCTGCATTGTGCCGCAGCAGCACATGCTTAACGATTGCTAGCCCGAGACCGGTGCCGCCTCTATCCCGTGAGCGGCCTGGATCAACCCGATAGAAGCGCTCCGTCAGGCGGGGAATATGGATCGGATCGATACCGATACCGTTGTCTTCTACTGAAAAGTGACCGCCTTTGTCATCCTGCCACCAGCGCAACTGAATCTCACCCTCTTCGGGAGTGTATTTCACCGCATTCAAAACCAGATTGGCGAAAGCACTGTGCAACTCGCCGGGATCTCCATTGAGGTAGCAGCCCCCATCGCACTGGACTTCGATATGATGCTGGCCGCCACTGAAGCTGCGGGCTTCCTGAGCTACCCGTTCAATCAATTCTGGCACTGCTACCGCTATATCCCCGCTCTTGCGCTCAGAAGTCTCCAGTCGGGCCAACAGCAGCAGGTCATTTACTAGCGTGCTCATCCGGGCTGCCTGCTCTTCCATCTGTGCCAGGGGCTTCTTCCAGGGAGGCGGTGCCATATCACTGCTTTGCAGTGTTTCCAGGTAGCCGGCAATTACCGTGAGTGGAGTGCGCAGCTCATGGGAAACATTGGCGACAAAATCCCGGCGCATCTGCTCGAGATTGTGTAAACGGGTGATGTCGCGAACAATGACCAATGCCTCATCTTTACCGTAGCGGGTGACCTCCAGTTGTAACATACGGGCTTCATTGCCGGGCGCGGGCAAAGTGAGAGGTTCCCCATTGTTGTCACCGTGCATATAGCTGACAAAGCCAGGGTCGCGGACAAAGTTGACTAATGACTGGCCAGAGTCACTGGCCTGCAATCCGAGCAGTTCACCGGCAGCGGGGTTCCACCAGGCCAGGTTATCGCCGTCTTCCAGGGCTACAATTCCTTCGCGCAGGGCGCTGGTGCTGTCTTGCACCCGGCGCAACATCACGTGCAGCTTCTGCTTCTCGCGGCGGTGGCGCCGCTGCATCCGGTAAAAGTCGTCGTAGATTTCGCCCCAGATACCGAAGGCGGTGGGGGCTGGGCCGCGTCTGCCGTTTGCCAGCCAGCGGTTGAAACGTTGCTGTTGCCACAGCACTGAGATCAGGTAGCTGGCCAATCCCGCAATCAGGGCGAGAGACCAGCTGCCGGAGGTGACACCGAGAATGGTGCACCCCAGGGCTATAATTACGAAACGCGAGAACTCGCCAATACTGCGATCCAACATAGAGTTGCCGTGTTGCCTGATAGATGGCGGCAGTGGCACAGCCTCTTCCGCCCGCATTCAATACCTCATGGAACCAGGCCCGCAGCCGTTAAGTGCGGAGGTTTGATTCTGCAGGGATCGGTACCGATCCAGAGAGGATTGTCACACTTTTTCTGCGGTTTGCACAGAAAACCGATACCCGGTGCCGCGAACTGTCTGGATATAGCGGTCGTGGCCATCAATGGCCAAGGCTTTGCGCAGGCGACGGATATGGACATCCACGGTGCGCTCCTCCACATAGACATTACCGCCCCAGACGTGATCGAGGAGCTGGGTACGGGTATAGGCGCGCTCCTGATGGGATAGGAAGAAAGTGAGCAGTCGAAATTCTGTTGGTCCCATATCCACCGGCTGTCCCTTGATAGTGACTCGGTGGCTCAGAGGGTCCAAGATCAAAGCGCCAGCGCTGAGGGGCTCCTCCGGCGTTGCCGGGCCCGCGCGGCGCAATACGGCCTTTAGGCGTGCAACCAGCTCCCGGGGGGAGAAAGGCTTGGTGATGTAATCGTCGGCTCCGGTCTCTAAGCCTTTGATTTTATTGTCTTCCTCACCTTTTGCCGTGAGCATGATGATCGGCAGCGAGGTGGTGAGTTCATCGCGCTTGAGACGCCGTGCCAACTCTACCCCGGAGACATCCGGCAGCATCCAGTCGAGCAGCACCAAGTCTGGCTTTTCGTCGATTATCAGGGCGTGAGCTTCCTGGGCGTTCTCTGCCTCGAGGCAGCGGTAATCTGCCATTTCCAGTGCGACCCGCAGCATATCGCGCACTGCGGATTCGTCATCGACAATCAGGATCGTTTTACTATGCATTTGCCTGCCATACCCGCGCTGTTGTCAGGGTTTCCCCAGTTATGGCCGAGGATTAAACGGGATTTATATGACAAATATATGACGCTCCACACCCGGTGCCTACTCAGCCCTCAATTCAGCAGAAAATGCAGCGATATGCCGGCGAAAATGGCAAATCCTACCCAATTATTGTTGATAAAAGCCTGAAAGCAGCCCTCTCGTCCCCTGTCTCGAATAAGCCACTGCTGATAAACGAATAAGCCGCTAACTGGTAATAATGCTAAGTAGTAAAAAATGCCGAGTGAGAACCTTGACCCAATAACTAGCAAGGCTATTAGAACTATAAGTTGTAAAGCTCCAGTTATGACCCGGTCCATTTCTCCGAACAAAATGGCTGTGGACTTTACACCGATCTGAACATCGTCATCGCGATCCACCATCGCATAGAAAGTATCGTAGCAAAGGGTCCAAACCAGATTGGCAGTGTAGAGCAGCCAGGCCTCTGGAGGCACACTTCCCGTAACCGCTGCGAAAGCCATGGGAATTCCAATGCTAAAAGCGGCACCCAGCACCATCTGGGGCAAGTGCGTGTGGCGTTTCGCAAAGGGATAGCCGAATGCCAGTGCCAGGGCTAAAAATGAAAGGAGAACAGTGAGTTTGTTGGTGGTAAGCACCAGCAGAAAGGCGGTGATACTGAGCCCGGCGAAGAGTGCCAATGCAGATTTTGGTGTCAGTGTGCCGGTGGCCAGGGGGCGCCCTGCGGTGCGTTTTACATGGGCGTCAATTTTGCGATCGGCGAAGTCATTCACGGCACAGCCTGCTGCTCGCATCAGAATCACACCGAGAGTAAATACGATAAACAGGTGGAATCCCGGCCACCCTTCAGCGGCCAGCCACAGTGCACACCAAGTGGGCCAGAGCAACAGCAGTGAACCTATAGGCTTATCCATTCGTGCCAGTTGCCAGTAGGGCAGCACAGTGGGCCAGCGTTGAGCGATCTGTTGGCTGATCACAGTGAATCCTCAGTTGCTATGTAATTGACTGCCTCCTGTGGCATGGGGGCACCTGTCGGGTGGAAGTTGGGGAGAAAAGCCTCCGCTACCAAAAGTGGCTTGTCCCGCAGCCAGAATACTGAGCGGCGCCCCCAGACCTCGGGACTTTTACCCCCAAGTTCGCAATACTGGCTCTCCGGGGATTTTTGCAACAGGTTTAGGGTGATTTCCCCTCTGCGAATGCCCGGCTCACTAAACAGCAGCTCTCCCAGTGGGCGGGTATCCAGGCTGCGCAGGTTGCGAGATTTCCCCTGCAGGCTGCGCTCGGGTAAAACACTGCGGGCATACACCCAGGGTTGTCCACAGCCGTAGAGCAAAACTTCCCGAATCAGGGCCCGGTTACCATGGTGCAATCCCAATACGAGGCTTTCTTCACAGCGGGGTGCTTGCCAGCCTTGATAAAGCACCCGAACGTAAAAGTCGCCGCTACTTTGCTGCTTGAGAGCGGCGGTGAGTGATCCAGAATAGGTCAGCCAGGGCACCAGGGGTTTGGGTGGTTGCTGCTGGGTTTCAAGAGGCAAACTCTGCCAATCGCCAGAGGGCACAAATGGTGATTGGTGCAACGATAACTCCGCAGTATGGATAAAGGCCCCATTGTATCCCGGCCGGTGCAGCAGGTCTCTCCCTGTTGCATTTTTGCTCCCCAGCACGGCAATGGATATAGTGCTCACTGCAATGAAAACAACGATTCATAAAGAGAAGCTTGTTATGGGGCTTACGACTAAAATCTTAGTGGGAATGCTTACGGGCATTGCCGTGGGGTGTTTATTTAATTACTTGAATATGAGCCAGCTGTTCGGTGCTGGTGTGAACAGTGCTATTAATCTCTACCTGACCGAAGGTCTGTTCGATGTTATCGGCCGTATCTTTATCGCGTCGCTGAAGTTGATGGTGGTACCTTTGGTCCTGGTCTCGCTGATCAGCGGTGCTTGTGCCCTATCGGAGGGCAGCCGAATTGGGCCGCTGGCGGGTAAAACTGTCCTTCTCTATATGGTGACAACGGCCATCGCCATTACTTTGGCATTGTGTCTGGCATTGATCTTCCAGCCCGGAGTTGGTGTTAATGAGACTGCAGCTGAAGCCGCTTCAACATTTGTGCCGAAGGAGTCCCCACCGCTTTCCGAGGTGCTGGTCAATATATTCCCGACCAACCCTGTAGCCGCTATGGCTGAGGGAAATATGCTGCAGATTATCGTATTTGCTTTGTTGATGGGCTATGCGATTTCCCGTTGCGGTGAGCCGGGCCAGCGTATCGCCGCTTTCTTTAATGACCTCAACTCCGTTGTACTGCGCATGGTTGGTGTATTGATGGTATTTGCCCCCTATGGCGTTTTTGCGCTGCTGGCGAAAACCTTTGCTGACCTTGGGTTTGGAGGTTTGATACAACTCGGAAAGTATTTCCTGGTCGTGCTCTGTGCCCTGCTTCTGCATGCATTGGGTACTTACTCGGTGATTCTGAAGCTGCTGAGTGGGCTCAATCCCTTAGAGCTACTGAAGAAAATGTGGTCGACTATGGTATTCGCCTTCAGTACCGCTTCCTCTGCTGCCACTATCCCGGTGACTTTGTCGACGGTAGAGAAGCGCCTGGGTGTGGATAATAAAATTGCTGCATTCACAGTTCCCCTAGGTGCGACTATCAATATGGATGGCACCGCGATTATGCAGGGTGTGGCTACGGTCTTTATTGCTCAGTTCTTTGGAATTGAGATCGGCCTGACCGGCTTTCTGACGGTGATCCTGACAGCAACTCTGGCGTCTATTGGTACTGCTGGGGTGCCCGGCGTCGGCCTGATTATGTTGGGTATGGTATTGCAGCAGGTGGGTCTGCCGCTTGAGGGGATTGCCATTGTGATTGGCGTTGATCGCCTGCTGGATATGGTGCGTACGGCGGTCAATATTACCGGTGATGCGGTAGTGAGTAGTGTGGTGGCGAAGAGTGAAGGCGCACTGGACGAAGAGACTTACTACGATGCCAATTACAAGAGTGTCAGCATTAACGACAACAACACAGTAGGCGCCCACTAGGGCGCTCTCCTCAGGCCTCGGCGAATCGGGGCTTGTTCTGTAACCAGCGTTTAATCAACTGCTGTCGCATCCCCTCTGTCAATTGAGGGGAAATAGCAATTTTTTGCACTTGCGGCAGCAGCTCAGCATCCCTCTGCAAGTCTGCGATACGGTGCTGGATCTCCCCAGTTTGGCGGGTGCCGAGGATTTCACCGGGACCGCGCAGACGTAAATCCTCCTCCGCAATAGCAAAACCATCACTGTGTTGACGCAGCGCTTGCAAGCGGGCTCGGCCATTCTGCGATAGCGGTGTGCCGTACAACAGCACGCAGTGGCTGGCGATGGAGCCGCGCCCCACCCTGCCGCGCAACTGGTGCAACTGGGCCAGGCCCAGGCGCTCGGGGTTCTCGATAATCATCAGGCTGGCATTGGGCACGTCGACGCCCACTTCAATCACGGTGGTAGCCACCAGTAAATCCACTTCCCCGGCCTTGAAGGCGCTCATCACCTGCTCTTTTTGCTCAGGCTTCAGGCGACCATGCACCAAGGCTACGCGAGCGCCTTCGAGCATTTCGGCGAGCTCTTCGGCGGTGGATTCTGCGGCCTGGGCCTGCAGGCTTTCCGATTCCTCGATAAGAGTGCAAACCCAGTAGGCCTGGCGGCCCTCGGAGATGGCGCTTTGCACCCGCTCCATAACCTGGTCACGCCGATCATTGGCAATGGCAACGGTATTGATGGGTTGGCGTCCCGGGGGCAGCTCATCGATGATTGAGCAATCCAGGTCGGCGAAGGCGGACATCGCGAGGGTGCGGGGAATCGGTGTAGCGGTCATAATCAGCTGGTGGGGTTGCAGCCTGCCGGTAGCTCCACTTGCCGCCCCTTTCTCACGCAGTTCCAGGCGCTGTTGCACACCAAAGCGGTGTTGCTCGTCGATAATCACTAACACCAGGTTGTGGAAAGCCACCTCTTCCTGGAAAAGTGCGTGGGTACCCACCACCAGCTGCGCTTCGCCACTGGCAATCCTGCCCAGCTGCTTGCGCCGTTCGGCGGCTTTTAAACTGCCCGTGAGCTGAGCAACCTCAATTCCAAGGGGGTCTAGCCAATTACAAAAATTGATCCGGTGCTGCTCTGCGAGAATTTCCGTTGGCGCCATTACCGCTACTTGGGCTCCAGCTCCGATGCCCTTTAAAGCGGCCATGGCTGCGACCAGGGTCTTTCCTGCACCCACATCTCCCTGCAATAGACGCATCATTGGGGCTTGCTGCGATAAATCTTCTGCGATTTCCTTGCAAACCCTCTGTTGCGCACCGGTGAGGGAGAATGGCAGACGCGATAGAAAATCCCGCTCTAAAGATTGGTTCGCGCGCAGCGGCGGTGCCGACACCTTGGCGCTATTGCGCCTAATTTCCAGTAGACTGAGGTGGTGGGCGAGTAACTCTTCCAACGCCAGGCGTTGCTGAGCGGGGTGAATACCTGCTGCCAGCTGGTCTAATTGGGTGCCAGCCGGGGGAGAGTGTAAATATAACAGGGCGTCTCTGAGCGGATAACGCAATGCCTTAGGTAATAGTTCCGCCGGCATTAATTCGGTAACCGCGCCATTTTTAAGGAGAACCAATGCCTGCTCCACCAACCCGCGCATACGGGCCTGACTTACCCCCTCAGTAAGGGGGTAGACCGGTGTTAGCGTATCTGCGGTCTCTGCGTTTTCGATACCGACGATCTCTGTTTCCGGGTGGTAAAGCTCCAGGCCGTTGGCTCCGCGACGGGCCTCTCCAAAGCAGCGTATTCGGACCCCTCGGGCAAAACGGCTTTTCTGCGCTGCGGAAAAATGAAAAAAGCGCAGAGTTAAGGTGCCGCTGCCATCCTGTAATCTCACCACCAGGCTTCGACGGCGGCCGAAAACGATATCTGCAGCACTGACCTCCCCCTCGATAACCACATCCATACCGGCGGTGAGGCCGGCAATGGGCACCACCCGGGTGCGGTCCTGGTAGCGCAGGGGTAAGTGGAAAACCAGGTCCTGCAGGGAGTTGATATGGAGTTTGGCCAACACCTGGGCAAACTTATCCCCCACGCCTTTGAGGGTGGTAACGGGCAGCTCGGCCAGGTTGTTATCTACCCCTCGGTCAGGTGACACTGGCTGATAGCCTCTCTCAGTATGTCGATTGCGCGGTGCCGGGGGAAGCTTGCCCGCCAAGCCAGCGCAACGGTACGGCGTGGGCCCGGGGCGGTGAAGGGACGGGTCTCCAACAGGCCGCTGGCATATTGTGATGCGGTGGCGGCTGAGAGTGGCAATACGGTAATCCCAAGCCCTGAAGCCACCATGTGGCGGAGTGTTTCCAGCGAGCTGCCATCTGCAGCTGTGCGTATGCTGCCGCCGCCGGCTTCTTTTTCCATAGTCAGTTGCAGGTGCGGACAAGCCTCAAGTACCTGATCGCGGAAGCAGTGGCCCTCGCCCAGCAGCAGCACATTGTCTTCAGTGAGTTGCTCCGGAGATATAATCTCCTGTTGCGCAAGAGGGTGCCCTGCGGGCATCAGTACGACAAAGGGTTCATCGTAAAGGGGTTGGGTGACAACATCGGGCTCGGTAAAAGGGAGCGCAATAATGATTGCATCCAGCTCACCCTTGCGCAGCCGCTGTCGCAATGTGGCGGTGTATCCTTCCTCAACGTAGAGAGGCATTTCTGGTGCCAGATGTTGTAGCTGGGGAATAAAGTGGGGGAACAGGTAGGGCCCAATAGTAAAGATGGCGCCTACTGACAGGGGGCTTGCCAACTGGTCTTTACCGGCGCTGGCAATATCCTTGATAGCCGCTGATTGCTCCAGGACTAACTGGGCCTGGGCGACAATTCTCTCGCCCAAAGGTGTTGCCTGCACCCGCGTTTTCGAGCGCTCAAACAGGGCAATACCAAGTTCTTTCTCCAGTTTTTTAACCGCAATGGAGAGTGTTGGCTGGCTGACATAACAGCGTTCTGCGGCACGGCCAAAATGCTGTTCCTGGGCAAGGGTGACGATATAGCGCAGTTCATTCAGGGTCATGGTTAAGGCAATTAAATGGCCACTAGTAATAGTAATTATTCATAAATAATTGCTGCTGGCCAATACCCTGTCTCAATCTGTAAGCTGAAAGTGAATATTGGGCAAATTTACTAGTTTTGGGAATTCATGTGGGATTGAGGCGCAAAATTTTGCTATATCTGTAAGGGGCACACTGAAAGGAGGTATGTCATGGGAGTTCTATCCTGGGTCATTCTCGGATTGATTGCTGGCGCCTTGGCAAAGTGGATTATGCCCGGGAGAGATCCTGGTGGTTGGATAGTCACTATGGTGATTGGCATTGTCGGTGCCTTCATTGGAGGGTGGCTCGGCGCTCTGATTGGTTTCGGCGGCCCAGTGACTGGTTTTGGAATTGGCGACATAATAACGGCAACGATTGGTGCGATCATCTTCCTTGCGATCTACCGCATGTTCAAAAGGCGTGGCAATTAGTCAGGCGTTGGGTAGAGTTTTGGCGGCAAATTATAAAAATTTAAATGATGATATTTGCCCGAATGATCACAGCACCTCCATTAGGATTGAATAGCACTGAATCAAGGGAATAAGGTGAGCAGCGGAGATTGCTCACCGGGAACTTTATGACACAACAAGAAAAGCTTTGGATCCTTGGGTGTGGTGACCTCGGAGCGAGATTGGCACTGCATATAGACCGAAAGCAATATGCGGTTTATGGAATGAGGCGCAACCCCCTGGTTGCTCTGGCGAGCAAACGCCGCGCTGATGTAGTGAATTGGCGTAGAGGGGATGCCACCAAGAAAGAGGATATTGAGCGCTTGTTGTCTGTGGGGGCGGATGTCATCCTCGCCACGTTTACTCCCGGTGAACATACTCCAACTGGATACCATCGCGCCTATGTGGAAACTGCCAAGGCAATAGCTGAAGTTGTTCCACGCCTTCCCACCCCACCGCGCTTGGTAATATGGGTCTCCTCTACCCGGGTCTACGGCCAGAGTGGTGACGATTTTATCGATGAGCAGACGCTGCCTCTGCCCAGCGGTTTTCAGGGAGATAGTTTGCTGGCAGCCGAAGAACTCATTCGCAATGCGATTCCAGACAGTTGCATTGTGCGCTTTGCTGGTATTTATGGACCCGGTCGCGATCGTTTGCTGTCGCAAGTTCGCGCTGGCCGCTGTGCCCCACCTCAACCGCCGCAATACAGTAACCGTATTCATGTTGATGATTGCATCGGTTTCTTATTGCACCTGATCGAGAGGCAGAAGCAGGGATGGGGGCCTGAGCCACTTTATATAGGTGCAGATAGTCAACCTGTGCCGATGTACGAGCTACAGCAATGGTTGGTTAAAGCGATGGGCTATACCAGTGCACATCTGCGTGAGATTGTGCAAACCAGTGAGCGTCGTTCGAAAAAACTCAGTAACAAGTTGATGCTGGCCAGTGGCTACGAATTAAAGTATCCGGATTACAAGGTGGGTTACAGCGCTTTGCTGGAATCGGAGGGCTAGATAGCCCTCCTATCAAATTGCCTTCCGCGTAACTCTTTCGCTCAGGTCACCATAATCGCTTCAGCTTCAAAGAGTGCTCCCAGCGGCAATTCCTTGACGGCGACGGTCGCCCTTGCGGGGTAAGGTTCCTCGAAAAACTCTGCCATTACCTCATTTACGGCGGCAAAGTTGCTGCTATCGGTAATGTAGAGGTTGAGTTTCACAATGTGTTGGAGTGATCCGTCTGAGGCCTCGCAGACTGCACTCAGGTTGCGAAAGACCTGGCGGACTTCATCGCTAAAATCCCCTTTAATCATTTGCTGCGTCTCTGGCTCCAGAGCGATTTGCCCCGACAGGTAAACGGTATTATCCACTTTTACTGCCTGGGAATAGGTACCGGCTGCGGCGGGTGCCCGGTCGGTTTTAATAACGGCTCGATTGGGCATCGGGTACTCCATTACTTATCAATATTGTTGGAAAGTAAGACCTATACGGAGCTTCCAAATAGTCCCTTAATATTCTGTGGGCTTTCAGAAGCTGCTTAAATATATCGCGCTTTGTCACCGAATGGCAGTTCCTCTCGGAACTCTCTGGGCTCGTCAGGGGCGGGCAATACGGATAACTGAAGGGAGGTTGCGCAGCCGCTTCATGACCCGCGCCAAATGCACTCGACCGCTGACCTCCAGGGTCAGTGAGATCACGCTGTTGTGCGCGTCCTTTTCATCCACATTGATTTGCTCAATACTGGCCCCCTCTTCGGTAATACGAGTGGCCAGGCGGGCAATAATTCCTCTCTCTGACTCGACTTCAACTCGCACATCACCGAGGAATTCTCCCGTTACGTCCGGCGACCAGTTCACCAGCATGATGTTTTCCGGGTGTTCGCGAAAATCACCGGTATTACGACAGGTGTCGCGGTGTACCACCACGCCTTTGCCGGAGCTGATATGGCCGATAATGGTATCCCCGGGAATGGGGCGGCAACAGCGGGCAAAACTGATCATCATGCCCTCTTGGGCATCGATCGTTAAAGGAGAAGAGATATTGCTGGCTTCGGTCTCTTCGCTGGTGACTGGTGCGAGTAATTTAGCTGCAGAGAAGGCCACTTTGCTACCCATACCAATCTCTTCCAGCAGCTTGTCTAAAGTAGCGCACTTGGCCTCTTTGAGGCCCGCTTCCAATTGCTCTGGTGTCAGGGCATCGAGACTGGTGTCGAACTTGCTGAGCGCTTTTTCCAGCAGGCGCCGGCCCAGGGTGATTGAATCATGATGGCGCTGGTGCTTGAGGAAGTGACGGATGGCACTGCGCGCTTTGGCGGTTACTACGAAATTGAGCCAGTTGGGGTTTGGCTGCGCAGTTTTACGGGTAAGAATCTCGACCTTTTGCCCGCTCTCCAGCGGTTGGGACAAGGGGGCCAGGCGCTGGTTGATACGCACGGCAACGCAGGAGTTGCCGATATCTGTATGTACGGAATAGGCGAAATCCACGGCGGTAGCACCGGCGGGCAGATCGACAATCTGCCCTTTGGGGGTGAAGACGTAAACTTCATCCGGGAACAGGTCAATTTTTACGTTTTCAATAAACTCCAGTGAGTCGCCGGCGCGCTGCTGCATCTCCAGCAGTCCCTGGACCCAGCGCCGTGCACGCACCTGGCTGGTGCCACCGGTATTGATCACCTCATCGCCGGAGGCCTTGTACAGCCAGTGAGCGGCAATGCCACTGTTGGCCATTTCATCCATTTCCTTGGTGCGGACCTGAACTTCAATAGGCACTCCGTGCATTCCCAGCAGTACTGTGTGCAGTGACTGATAACCATTGGATTTGGGAATGGCGACGTAATCTTTAAACTCGGAGATTACCGGCTTATAAAGGCTGTGCATAACGCCGAGAACCCGGTAACAGGTATCCACGCTGTCCACAATAATGCGGAAAGCGTAGACGTCCATTATTTCCTTGAAGGATTTTTTCTTGGCGCGCATCTTTTGATAGATGCTATACAGGTGTTTTTCCCGACCGATCACCAGGGAGCTGATGCCCTCCCTTTGTAAGCGCAACTCTATGGCATTCTGGATTTGTTCCAGCAGCTCTTTGCGGTTGCCGCGGGCTGCGACCAGCGCGGCGCGTAAACGGCTGGCGCGCAACGGGTAGATGGCAAAAAAAGCGCGATCTTCAAACTCGATACGAACGTCGTTCATACCCAGCCGGTGGGCGATGGGTGCGTAGATCTCCAGTGTCTCGCGAGCGATACGGGCGCGCTTCTGTGGTTTTAGTGCGCCAAGGGTACGCATATTGTGCAGGCGGTCGGCCAGCTTGACCAAAATAACGCGGATATCGCGGGCCATGGCCAGCGCCATCTTTTGGAAGTTTTCCGCCTGCTTTTCTGCGGGGCTGTCGGTTTCAAACTGGGTCAGTTTGGAAACCCCATCGACCAGGTCAGCAACCTCTCCACCAAACTGCTCGGCCAGGGCTGCCTTGGGGATACCGGTATCCTCAATAACATCGTGCAGCATGGCAGCAGCCAAACTCTCGTGGTCCATATGCATACCCGCGAGAATGGTGGCAACTGCCAGCGGGTGAGTGACATAGGGCTCGCCGGAACGGCGCTGCTGACCATCGTGAGCCTGCTCCGCGTAAAAATAGGCGCGGCGGACTATTTGGATCTGGTCGTGGGGGAGGTATGAGGAGAGGCGGTGGGCCAGACTATCTATGGTGTGCAATGCCGCGCGCGCCTCTCGTAAAACTCAAAAAATACTCAGTTATCGATCCGATTAGATTTGCTGATCTGTCAGGTAGCTGGGGGCCGCCATGGGCGCAGGTGCCTCTTCGCGCTCCGGCTCGTCGAGGATAGCGGTATCCACCAGGCCCTCTTCGATTTCGCGCAGGGCAATTACAGTGGGTTTATCGTTTTCTTCGGGAACCAGAGGGTCCCTGCCGCCTGTAGCGATCTGGCGGGCGCGCTTGCTGCCGACGATAACGAGCTCGAAGCGGTTGTCCACATGCTCAAGGCAATCTTCAACGGTAATACGTGCCATAAACTTTCGTTTCCATTTGCTGTGCCCGAAGGCAAATTCTGTACAGGGGACCGGCTATTTTACCGCACCGGGAAATGTATGCAATTCGATCAATTGGTTCAGTGGCGCAACAGCGCTTGAAGCAGATCACCGTGGCGCTGCTGTTGTAGTTCCAGGCGCTGTCGCTGGGCCACAATAATAGCGCGAAGCTCTGTTAGTGCCTGCTCGAAATTGTCATTGATCACGAGGTAATCCGCAGCGACATAATGGGTCATTTCGTCGATAGCCTGGTCCATACGGCGGTCAATTACTGCCTGGTCATCCTGGCCGCGCCCGGTCAGGCGTTCGCGCAGGGCTTCCTGGGAAGGAGGCAATATAAAGATGCTGACTGCATCGGGGCGCAGGCGGCGGACCTGTTCGGCCCCCTGCCAATCAATTTCCAGGATCACATCGTGGCCATTGGCCAGTGTTTCCTCGATTTCGGCTTTTGCGGTACCGTAATAATTGTCGCCATATACTTGGGCGTGCTCAAAAAATGCGTTGCGCTCCAGCATTGCTAAAAACTCTTCCCGTTCGACAAAGTGGTAGTCGATGCCGTGAGTCTCACCTGGGCGCTTGGTTCGAGTGGTGTGGGAAACCGAGACGGTAACCTGATTGTCGTTGTCTACCAGGGCTTTTACCAAGCTGGTTTTTCCCGCGCCGGAAGGGGCAGAGACGGTGTAGAGGGTTCCTGTTTGCACAACTGATCCTGTTCGCGAGCAAAGAGCCCATTATAACCGAAGCTTGTATCCCGGGATGAAAGAGTGTCGTGAAGGGACAAGGCTAGCCCCCGGCCGGAGTGGGGGTATCTGTTGGGAGATTCAGGGCACGTTACCACCTGCACACCTGAGCCCGGCCGGGATAGCCTTGCGGGAGTTTCTTAACCACCGCCAACCACCTGTGATCAAGGTTATCCCCCTGTTGCTAATCGCTAACGAAAGTGACTCTATCCTCTTTGCGCTGGATTGCCAACCACAACCATACCAAACTGCTAAAGATCAAGTAGGATATAAAGAGTGGTACATACGTATTGTTTAGTAGAGGGATAGCGGCGAATAGGGCCACTAGCCTTAGGGCTTCAAGTTGCCTGGAAATAGGATGACCATCCAGTATCCTTCCATTGATAGCCAGGCAAATAACCAGAGCTATTACTGTGCCCATCAGCTGCCAGAAACTCAAAACACTGTTGAACCACAGGAGTGTTAAGGTGGTCGCGCTGTAGCAGAGATGCTGAGCCAGCGCGTAGTAGCGTACTCCAGGGCTAATCTCCGGGTTAAAGCGCTGAAAATTTTCGAGATTAGTTGAGTCTACCGGTATGGATTTTTCCACATCTGCGGGCCTGTAGCCGGTAGGGCGGAACCAAAGGGTGAATTTATCCCACCAGTTTTTCGTGTGCCAGGCATCAATGGCCATGCGTTTTAGGTGCTGTAAATTGGCCGCTACAGGATCAAAGGTATTCAGGGGTTTGCGCACACCGTAAAGACAGGGCTCCGCTTCGAGTTCTTGCTGATAGGTGCCAAATAAGCGATCCCAAATAATTAATATTCCGCCGTAGTTTTTATCTACGTAGACGGAGTTCTGGGCGTGGTGTACCCGGTGATTAGAGGGGGTAACTACAAACCACTCCAGCCAGCGGATCTTGGGTATTTTTTGCGTGTGAACCCAAAACTGGTAAATAAGGTCAATAGCTCCGGCGACAATAACAATTTCTGCCGGCAGGCCAATTAATAGAAGTGGCAGATAAAATATCCAGTCCAACTGTACTCCCCCCGAAGACTGGCGCAAAGCCGTACTCAGGTTGTAGTCCTCGCTCTGGTGGTGCACCAGGTGTTCTGCCCAAAAGATATTCACCTCGTGACAAATACGATGTTTCCAGTAGTAGCAGAAGTCGTATGCGAGAACTGCCAGAGCTATGTGCCAGCCGTTGTCGATAGACCAGTTGAAACCAACCAGTTGATAGTAAGGCTGTAGCAACGTAAATAGCGGAATATAGATAATGAGGAACAGGCTCTTATAAGTCAGTCCAATAATACGATTGAGAATTCCGGTACTGAGATTACCGATAACGTCATTTAGCCGGTAGAGCCCCCAGCCTTTCCAGCGATCCAGGGCTAGTTCCATTAGTATGGCGATAAGAAAAAATGGAATGGCGAAAGTAAGCAGGTCCACAGAAACCCCATGTTTTTATTATTAGATAGCGTATCTGGTGAACTCTGCCACACAGCTACTGTACCGCAAACGCCAGTGAAGCCTGGATTCTGAAATCAGTCAGTATTTGCCGGGGAGATTTTCAGTAGGGGAACGGTGAGCTTAAAAAAAGTAGGGTCTGATTGGCAGTAATTAAGAGAATGGCAGACGTAGGGTGATAGGTTTGAGTAGTCCAAGAGCAAGTCACTCTCGAAGGGGACGCTACCCTGGAATTTACAAAAAAGGCCGGCATATGCCGGCCTTTTTGAACCTTTAATAGGTTGCTATTTACTCTGTAGTTTCCGCTTCGAGAGTGACACCGCTGTAGGATTCGTAGCCGTAGACACTGATATACCAGGTACCGGAATCCGGGTTGCTGATGGTACAGCTCTCTTCATTGCCCCAAGTGTAGGGGCGGCAGTCATAACGGCGCAGGGTGGGATAGTTTCCATGGCGCACGTAGAGATCAACTTCACCGGAGCCACCGGACATTTCTACAGTGAGGGTGGAAGTTCCCGCCTGAACGTCGATAGTGAAGTCATTCCAGCTACCCTGGCTGCCGGAGAGGTTGGTCTCTGTCCAGCCGGTGCCTGTGCCATTACCGTCGTCGTCATCGCCTCCAGTATCGCCACCATTGGCCATGGCTACTGCGGCGGCTGCATCGACAATACCTGCACCACAGCTGCTGCACGAAGAGGGGAAGCTACGCGCAGTGCTGGTAAGAATCGACTCGACCTCATCGGGGGTTACGCTGGGATTAACGGCATAAATCAATGCTGCAGCGCCGGCAACATGGGGCGCCGCCATGCTGGTGCCCTGGCTGTAATAGTAGCTATCGCTGCCGGCATCGGTAGAGCCGTTGTTATAGGTGGAGAGGATGCCATCTGAATCATTGGCGAAGCTCTGCGCGCCACCTGGGGCAGCGACATCCACCACACTGCCGTAGTTGGAATAGTAAGAGCGGCCGCCGGTGCGGTCAGTCGCAGCAACGGTGATGACCCCATCACAGCTGGCGGGCGAGTATTGGCTCGCGTTTGCACCATCGTTACCAGCGGCTACTACAACGGTAGCGCCAAGGCTACGTGCGGTGTCGATAGCGCTTTGCGTGGTGGTGGCACAGCTGCCGCTGCCACCGAGACTCAGGTTCAATACCTGTGCTGGGTTTGAGTTGGTGGGCAGGCCGCTGACAGAGCCACCTGCGCCCCAGATGATGCCGTCGGCAATATCTGAGGTATAGCCACCGCAACGACCAAGAACCCGTACAGGTACAACCTTAGCTTCATAGGCAACGCCTGCGATGCCCATATTATTGTTGGTGACACCAGCGATTGTGCCGGCTACATGGGTACCGTGCCAGCTGCTGTCGCTTTCGGAAGGAATACGAGGGTCGTCACCACAGGCCTTATCGGTATACCAATCACCTGGGTCAGTGGGATCGTCATCGCGCCCGTCACCATCCACAGAGACGAAGGTGTCGGAAATCATGTCGTAGCCCGGCAGAATGTTGTCTACCAGATCGGCGTGGGGGAGGTAACCGGTATCGAGTACAGCGACTACTACTCCATCGCCCTGGGTGACGTCCCAGGCCGATGGCAGATTTAAGCCACCGGTGGACTCATAGTAGTGCCATTGACTTAGGTAATTCGTATCATTTGGTTCGGCCATCGCTTGCATGATCAGGTCCGGCTCTGCGTATTCCACATCCGGGTCCTGCTTCAGACGGTTGATGATTGCGTTCACTTCGGCCCTATTTTTACGGCCTTCCAGGCGCATTACCTGGGCACCAGTGGCCATGCGGCGGAGATGACGCATTTTGTGGCCGGCGCGGCGGGAAGCTTTCTCGACCGTCTCTGCGGCCATAGTTGCAGCTCTCCCAACCTTAGCGCTCTCCCTGTATTTTACGATGATGCGGTCAGTCACCAGCGTGTCGTCCGCCCCTGCTGCATGTGCAGTAAAAGGGGTTGTACACAGTAACGAAAACGCACTCGCCAGAGTCGTCTTTTGTAAAAGACTTTTCAATGATGATTTCATTATTGTTATATCTCCGAGATATTTTTAATCCGGCTATCAGAATTCTGGTAGACCGGAGACTCCTGAATAGCCCCACTTTAGCAAAATAAATTCGCTTAATGAGCGGGCCGAGAAACTGTCTTGCTCGAGGTCGATAAGTCAGTTCGGCTAAAATTGGTACCAGGGTTTCAGTTTGGTACTTCTATTTAACGATTGTGAAATTATTATCCTCAGGTGCAAAATTTATAAATTTGTAGCTTTAGGCGACAAATTTATAAATTTTGGGAAAAAAATCTGGTAGTGAGAATTTGTTTGCTCGTGGGATGCGCAAAGGTTCACAAGATTTAAAGGGCTTTGTAATCGATTGTTTTTATATAAAAATATACCCGATTGAATAAAGATACTTTTCCAAGGAATAACTACTGAGGCCCTACCCGCATTTATACAGGTTGCTGTTCAAATTTATTTCGTAAGTGAGAGGGAAGGCTCTCACAGGAGTAGGGCTGAATGCTTGGTAGGCGAATCTCTGGGGCGCCTAGTGCCAAGGCCTGTCCCGGTATTACTGCGATTTGAAACTGAATGGTGGGTGATGGGCTCTGGTTTACCTGGCCCTACTATATCTGGGGGCCCTGGCCCATATTTTTGCAGCCATCAGGCCGAAGATAAAACCAAATAGATGGGACTCCCAGGAAATATATCTACCCTGTGGCAACACGCCAAAGATAAGCCCTCCATAGAGCACGGCCACGACAATGGAAATCAGTAAACGGCTAAATTTCCTGCTGATAAACCCTGCAAGAAGCAAAAAGCCGAAATATCCGTAGATTACCGAGCTGGCTCCAAGGTGATTGCCTCTGCCACCAAAAAGCCAAACAGCCAGTCCGGTGGTGACCACGATGGTTAGAGTCACCTTCAGGTAAGTTTTTACCCCGTACTGCAGTACTAAAAAACTGAAGATGCACAGAGTGAATATGTTTGAGAAGAAATGCCAACTACTTCCATGTAGTAATGGTGCAGAAAAAATATGGGGGAGGTGATTGATAGAGCGTGGAACAATACCAAAATAATTGAGCGATCGACCGCTCAGAATATTGATAATCTCAATTGCAGCCAGCACTAAAAAAATAGCGCCGACCCATTTCAAGTTTTGTCGCATAAATCTACCTCAAGGGGAGAGCTATCGCATATCCCCCCAACCGGGGACAACGAGGCATCTGCAGTCTGGGTGAGAGTGCCCCAGAGGGTTACTCGATGTTTTGGACCTGCTCGCGCATTTGCTCGATCAGCACTTTTAGTTCTACTGCAGCCTGGGTTGTATCGGTGACCACAGATTTGGAGGAGAGGGTGTTGGCTTCTCGGTTAAATTCCTGCATCAGGAAATCCAGCCGCCGGCCGATTGAACCACCGCCGGCCAAAACCCTACGTGTTTCAGAAGTGTGCGCACTGAGGCGATCTAGTTCTTCATCCACATCAGCTTTTTGGGCTAGCAGGACGATCTCCTGTTCGAGTCGGTCCTTATCCAGTTCCACTTGCAATTCTTCCAGGCGGTTGCGTAGCTTTTCTCGCTGTGCCTCAAGGATTTGGGGAAGTAGTTCTCGAACATTGGCGACTTGTTCTTCAATTCCTTTTAGACGGGCTTCGATAAATTTGGCCAGTTCTGCGCCCTCGCGCTCGCGGTTTGCTCGCAGCTGCCCCAGAGCTTCGCGAAAAGCTTCCAATATCGTTGCAGACTGCTGATCTGTATCCGCCTCCGGCTCACTGATAACACCGGGCCACTGAAGAATTTGCAAGGGGTTTAGGGGCTGAATTTCCTCGCCATTTGCTACCTGTTTTGCCGCCTGAATGAGTGCCTGGGCAAGAGGCTGGTTGATTTCCAGCCCAATATCTTCGGCACTATTGGCCTTTAGGGTCAAGGTCAGTTCAATTTTGCCGCGGGACAGCGTTTTGCGCAGGGTGTCGCGCAGCTGCGTTTCCAGAGGGCGAGCCGCTTCGGGCAAACGGAAGTGTGGTTCCAGGTAGCGGTGGTTGACCGAGCGCAGTTCCCAGATAGCAGTGCTGCTTGCGCAATTGGTCTCAGCGCGTCCAAAGGCTGTCATGCTGCGCACTTTGTTCTGTTCCCGTTGACTGGCCATAGCTGATCCCCTACAGGCGTATTAATCGGCCCGGCATAATAACACAGCGTTTGGATCGCCATGCTGGGGTATATAATGCGGGGCTTTCATTCAATATTTGAGGTGGACTATGCAGCGTCCCAGCGGCCGCGCTCCGGCGCAATTGCGCTCGGTAAAAATTACCCGCAACTATACCCGTCATGCGGAGGGGTCTGTGTTGGTGGAGTTTGGTGATACCAAAGTTTTGTGTAATGCCTCTCTTTCCAGCGAAGTCCCAAGGTTTTTGCGCGGCCAGGGCAGCGGCTGGATTACTGCGGAATACGGTATGCTGCCACGCTCCACAGGTTCGCGTATGCCCAGGGAAGCTGCCAAGGGCAAGCAGAGTGGGCGCACCGTGGAAATTCAGCGTTTGATTGGACGCTCACTGCGAGCAGCGGTAGACCTGGAGAAGCTGGGCGAGAACCAGATTACTGTTGACTGTGATGTTATCCAGGCCGATGGAGGCACCCGGACAGCGGCAATTACTGGTGCCTGTGTGGCTCTGGTTGATGCTCTGCGTCATATGCAGCGTGAGAAAATTATTGCTGATGATCCGCTTAAGAACATGGTAGCGGCGGTGTCGGTGGGTATTTATGACGGTGAGCCGTTACTGGACCTGGACTATCCGGAAGACAGCTCAGCGGACACGGATATGAACCTGGTAATGGCTGAAGATGGCGGCATGATTGAGGTCCAGGGCACTGCAGAAGGCGAGCCATTTACCGAGAAGCAGTTTGCGCAGATGTTGGGACTGGGCAAGGCGGGTATCGATGAATTGATCGCACTTCAGAAGCAGGCACTGGACGAGTAAAGGAGACGCCTTCCCTATTCCTTATCCGGCCCGCTCCTCAGTGAAGTGGGCCGGAAGTGGTGTGATTCAGACTTCGATTTCGTAGTCCATTATCACCGGCAAATGACTGGAAAACTTCACATTTTTATTGATAGCACCGTATTCGATACGATTTTTCAGGCCGTGTGAAACGATCTGCATATCAGTACGCCAGCCATCTCCCTCTCCGACAGTGCCACTGGGCCACCAACTAAATTCGTCGGTATCTTTTACTACACGGCGAAAAGCATCCACATAGCCAACATCGTTAAAGAGCTGGTCCAACCAGCGCTGCTCGTGACGCATAAAGCCGGGGGAATCCTGATGGTCCTGCCAGTTTTGGACGTCGGCACGACGATGGGCCATGCCCCAGTTGCCGCAGAAAATGAAGTCGCGGCGCTTGCGGCTGATTTTTAGCAGGTGTGCCTGCATATCCTCAAAGAACTGGACTTTTTTCTCTAGCGATGACTCGTCGGAAGCAACGGGCGCAAGCAGGGAGCCAATACTCAGGCGTTCGAAATCCGCTTGTAAATAGCGGCCGTACATATCCTCACCGTTGGCGAACCCCATACCGAATATGATGGCTTTGGGCTGACTGCGGGTGTAGATCGCCACACCGTTTTCGTGGGGAGTCCCCGAGTCGAAAAAGTAACTGTAGTAACCGTCGGGGTGAAATATTGGGTGGTCCAGTTCAGGCTCGAGAGAGCGCAGGTCCTGAAGGCAGATGATGTCTGCGTCCTGCTCTGCCAACCAGTCGTAGAGACCGCGTTGGGCGGCCTGATGAACGCCGTCTACCGACAAGCTTACTATTCGCATTATTAGCCCCTTACCAGCGGACTGTGTATCATTAGAAACATTATATGCATGCCTACCCCCGGGAATGCTACGGGGAGGTCTCCCTTCACCTTAGCCAATAGTTAACAATTTTCCATGCAGCAATATCAGCGCGATTTTATCCAACTTGCCCTGGATCATCAGGTCCTGTGTTTCGGCGACTTCACACTGAAGTCGGGCCGTCAAAGCCCTTATTTTTTCAATGCCGGTCGCTTCCACACCGGTGCCGCACTGGCAGCACTGGGACAGGCCTATGCCGATGCGATTATCGCTTCGGGAGTGGAGTTCGATGTCATTTTTGGGCCGGCCTACAAAGGTATCCCGCTGGGTGCGGTGACTGCTGTGGCTCTGGCCCAAAAAGGGATCGATAAGCCTTTCTGTTACAACCGAAAAGAAGCCAAGGATCACGGTGAAGGCGGAACCTTAGTGGGTGCGCCGCTTAATGGCAAGGTTTTGATTATCGATGATGTCATTACTGCGGGCACTGCAGTGCGCGAAGTGATGGAAATTATCGAATCCCATGGCGCAGAAGCGGCAGGTGTTGTGATCGGGCTGAACCGCCAGGAAAAGGCCAGCGAAGATTGTGAATTCTCCGCTATCCAGCAAGTCGAGAGACAGTACAATATCCCTGTGGTCGGCATCGTGAAGTTGGACGATGTGATCAGCTTTCTCGAGCAGGAGTCGAAAGACAGCGAAACTCTGCGGAAAATCGTGGACTACCGGCAGCGCTACGGTGTTACGGGTCAATAAGTTTTGACTTCACTGATCGTGGGCCGACTAATTCAGAGAGAAGAGCGATGCGAATCGCCCCTATAGCGCCTCTATTGATCGGCACCTTTTTATTGGTGTCTATCGAAGCATATGGCAACAATGGCCGGGTTATGTATCGATATACCGATCACCAGGGTGTTTTGGTGATCAATGATGCTATTCCACCGGAATATGTTCCCAATGGTTATGAGATTCTGACTCTTACCGGTCGCGTGGTTGAAGTAGTTGCGCCGCAGCTCAGCCCCGAAGAGTACCGGGCCCAGCTTCAGTTGGAGGCCCAGCGTGAAGAGGACCGAAAGCTGCTCAAGCGCTATAACAGCATTGCGGATATTGAGAGTGCACGCTCGCGCAAGCTCGCTATTGTCGAGCAGGACATGGCTATTATGCGCTCAAATATTGGCAGTCTGCGCCGTCAAATTTCCCAAGAGGAAGCCTCTGCTGCGCGCACACAGCGTGGCGGTCGCGAGGTGGCTCCCGAGTTGTTGCAGAGAATCGCCGATCTGCAAAAAGAAATGGAAGTTCTTGAGGAGCGACTCAACCGACGTGCGACTGAGGCGGATACCATAGGAGCAGATTTCGATAAGGCGGTAGCCCGCTATACCGAACTTAGCGCTGAGAGTTAACCAGTTTCCAGGTATCTAAATTTCCCAGGTGGGCTGTTGCTAAAAGCCCACTTGGGAAATCGTTATCTGGCCGCAGCTACTGTCTCACGGAAGAACCCAGCGGTTAACACGGGCCACTGCTCAGCCCAATACTCTGTAGGTTTCCGCTTAAAGCCGCTGCGTACGTATTGCACGATACGCCCTTCTGCGCTGGCCAGCAGCAGATTGGCAGCACCACCAAGGGGTAGGGTAGGGCGCAAGTGCTCACGCAACTCGGCTTCGCGCAAGATCTGCCTTATCTGGGTTTCCAGCCGATCAAACAACTGCAGGATACGCCCGTGCAGCCTTTCGGTTTCGCCGGTAAGGGCATCGCCTGTGAGCAGACGAGTGATACCGGGATTGCGTTCACAAAAAGCCAGCAGGAGCTGCAAAATTTTCTGGCATCGATTGAGGGCTGAAGGTTCTTCCTGAAGGATCATTGCGATACGGCTGAAAATGGTCTCCTCAATAAATTCGATCAGCCCTTCAAACATCTTGGATTTACTGGGGAAGTGACGATATAGCGCGGCTTCAGAGAAACCGACTTCCTTGGCCAGTGCTGCTGTTGTAATACGTGCGCCGGGACTGACTTCCAGCATATGTGCCAGAGCTTCCAGGATTTGTTGACGCCGATTGATTTTTTCGCTGCTCATTGACTGCCTTTGGTCCGCTTGGGGGGCGGAATTTAGTTTTGCTCTTGTCGTCTTATTTTGACGGCGGCGGAATCCTACCGATTCGCCGGGCTGTCTTCAATTGCCAAGAGCCTAGTGGTCCACAGTTTGCGCTTCATTGTTGGTAATCAAGGTTCCTACGCCCCGATCTGTAAATATTTCGAGCAATATGGCGTGGGGCACACGGCCGTCGATAATATGGGCAGAATTTACCCCATCCTGAACAGCGTCCAGGGCACAGGCAATTTTGGGCAGCATACCGCCATAGATGGTGCCATCTTGAATTAAGCCCTCTACCTCACTGGTGCTCAGCCCGGTGAGAACCTCCCCCTCCTTATCCTGCAGACCGGCAACGTTGGTTAGCAACATCAGCTTCTCCGCTTTCAACTCCTCGGCAATTTTTCCGGCGACGAGATCGGCATTAATGTTGTAGGAAAGCCCGTTGCCGTCGACTCCAATGGGCGCGATAACCGGGATAAAGTCGCTGTGAACCAGCATATTGATCACATCAATATTAACTTTCTCGACTTCTCCCACCTGGCCGATATCAATGATTTCAGAGGCATGTAGTCCGGCACTCTCATTTTTTCGAGCCAACTTTCGCGCTTTAACCAGTAATCCGTCTTTACCGGTGATACCTACGGCGCGGCCCCCATTTTTATTAATCAGGTTGACGATCTGCTTGTTGACGGTGCCCCCCAAGACCATCTCCACAACATCCATGGTTTCACTATCGGTGACTCTCATTCCGTCTACGAAGCGGGACTCAATACTGAGTTTATCCAGCAGTTGCCCAATTTGAGGTCCGCCACCGTGCACTACCACTGGATTCATGCCTACCAGCTTCATCAGGATAATATCCCGGGCGAAGCTGTTTTGAAGTTGTTCATCCACCATGGCGTTACCGCCAAACTTGACCACAATGGTTTTGCCCGTAAAGCGCTGAATATAGGGCAGTGCTTCATTGAGAACCTGGGCACTTTTCAGCGCAGAGTTTAGATCTAGGGACATGGACAATTCCTTACACTGGGCGACGAGCCAGCAGATTTGGAGTGCTGACTTGAGTCGCCAAAGTTTCAAAGCAAATGTGGTGGATTGTTTTCTAAGCAATACGGGCTGGAGCCCAGCGGCGCAATTTTTGTGCCGCCTTTTATCTTAATCGAGCAGTTGCCAGTCGGGTACTGCTATTGAGGGCGCAACCTTTCTCAGTTGTCCCATCACCTCTGTACGGATACGCTCCAGGGCCTGCTCATTTTCAGCCTCAAAGCGCAGGGTCAGCGCACTGGTGGTATTGGAGGCCCGTATAAGCCCCCAGCCATCGGGAAATTCTATGCGCATACCGTCGATGGTGTTGATATCGGCATTGCCAAAATCCCCTTTATCGCGCAGCTGATCAATCAATGAGAACTTCTCTTCTTCATCTACTGGAAGCAGGATTTCTGGGGTGCTGTGCATTTTTGGCAGTGTATCGAGGAGTTCATCAAGGCTCTGCTCGCGCAGAGCCATAATTTCCAGTACTCGAGCCGCTGCGTAGATACCATCGTCGAATCCAAACCAACGATCTTTGATAAAGATATGGCCTGAAAGCTCACCGCCCAAAATGGCTTTGGTCTCCAGCATCTTGGCTTTCATAGGGGAGTGGCCAGTTTTCCACATAATGGGGCGGCCCCCATATTGGCTGATTAACTGGGGCAAACTGCGGCTGCTTTTAACATCGAAGACAATATTTTCCCCGGGGTTACGTGCGAGGATATCCCTTGCCAGCAGCATAACCAGTTGGTCTGCCCAAGCGATGCGTCCACTGCCTGAAACCAGGGTGATACGATCGCCGTCGCCATCCAGGGCCACGCCCAGGTCTGCACCTGTTGCAAGTACTTTATCGATCAGGGCCTTGAGATTCTCCGGTCTGGATGGGTCCGGTGCATGGTTGGGGAAGTTGCCATCCACTTCACAATAAATCGGTGTTACTGCACAACCCAGCTGCTCAAAGAGTCGGGGTGCCAGGTTGGAGGTGGCTCCATTGCCGGCATCGACAACCAGGTGCGGTTGCCCGGCCAGGGCGACATTATTGAAAACTTCATCGATATATTTATCGGTGATCTCTTGTTCCCGGTTTGCGCCTTCGCCACTCTTGAACGGGCCTTTTTTCATTAGTTGGTAGAGCCCCTGGAGCTTGTCCTCTGCCAGGGCGCGACCTTTGAGTACGATTTTAAAGCCATTGTATTCCGCTGGATTATGGCTGGCGGTAACAATGACTCCGCTACTGGTGTTTTTCCCTTTTGCACAAGCATAATAGAGAAGTGGCGATGGAATCAGGCCTAGATCGATAGAGTTACAGCCACTATCGAGAATTCCCTCAATCAGACATTGGCCGAGGGCTTCACTGCTATTCCGCCCATCCCGACCAACTAGCAGGAGGTGTTCACCGGCGTGCTGCGCCAGGGTACCGAGCGCCCTGCCCAACTGATAGGCAAAGGGCTCGTCAATTTCCTGCCCGGCGATGCCACGAATATCGTAGGCGCGAAAAACATGCTGAGGATATTCAGCGGCCAGTGATAGATTGGACTTGTCAGTCTTGCTTTTCGACAGGTTCTCTTCATTATTTTCTTCTTCACTTTCTGAGTCTTCCGGGGCTGAGCCAGAAATACTGGGTGCAGAGGCCAGACTCTGTGGCAGAAAATCTGTACCCGGGACCTCTGAGGCTCCCTCGTCCGAATTTTGCGGATGTGCCTTATTCAGCTCATTGCCACTAGTCTCCTTATTTCTCTCCCATGGCGCTCTTGAGTTGCGGGGCAGGAACTTGAGCATGGCGAGGAGGCTTATCAGTATCCCAACGCCAGCGGCAATATAAACCCAAATAGTTGGCAGGCTGTGCTGTTTGACAAAGTAATTGGAAGGGCTGAACTGGATACTTAAGTAGCTGTCCTCAAGCTGCTCTACAGCGGTAATGCCTCTTCCCTCGCCTGCGCGCCAAAGAATTTGTCGGTGGGCGTCGGGAAATTTCTGCATCAGCTGAATTTGCCCGCTGCGATTCCCCAGTTTTTTTAAAGTGTTTTCCAGTACGCTAAAGGGCTGGGTCGCTAGCAGTTGCTCATTTTCCAAATTGATGACACTGTGCAGTTGCCAGCTGTTCTCTACACCAGTGCGCAGTACTTCCACGGGCTGGCCAGGATTTTCCTGACCGCGTTTTAACAAGTCGACCAGCGCAAAGTTAAGGGGTGGGTTTTGCCCGGAGCCAACTCGGACCTGCTCGAAGGAAAAAGACTGGATGGATACCTGCTCCGGCAGGTTGGCAGATTTTAGCAGCGCAGCTGCAGAGACCTTTCTTGCTCCGAGGGCCTGTAAACGCTCGGAATAGTCTGCAATGTAGGATTGCACCACCTCAGCTAGCTCGGTGGCTTTTTGCTTCGAGGCCAGTTCAACCTGAGAGTGATTGTGTGGCGCCACAAGATACTGGATTAATAGATAAGCACCACCCAGCCAAGCGACAACTATTAATAGCGATGGTAATAGCAGACCTTTGTGCATGGTAGCGCTCGGTTTCTTATTGTTGCTGGAGACCACAGATATCCCTATTTAGCGAATTAATGTTGTCACAGGGCCTTAGAGGCGATGAGTTCAATGAGTTGTCGGGCCAGGTCGGTCTTTAATGCGGGAGCAAGTCGGCTCTGACCATCGGTATCTATCACAGTGACCGCGTTGTGATCGCTGTTAAATCCTGAGTCCGGTTGGCTTACATCATTGGCAATGATCATATCGAGGTTTTTCCGCTGCAGCTTGCTTTGAGCATGGGCGAGAACCTGCTCAGTTTCTGCGGCGAAGCCAATGGTGAAAGGTCGCCGTTCAGTTCGCGCGGCTATGCCAGCAACAATATCGGGGTTTTTGATCAATGCAATTGCGGCATCATCCTGCCCATCTTTCTTTTTGATTTTTTGCTCAGCGACCTGGGCTGGGCGGAAATCCGCAACCGCTGCTGCACTGATAAAGATATCGCAGTGGTCGGCGGCACGTTTGGCTGCCTCATACATGTCCTGAGCGCTGATAACATCGATACGGTTGACCTTTTGCGGCGTATCCAGATTTACGGGACCGGCAATCAAGGTCACTTCGGCACCGGCACTCTGCGCCGCCGCAGCTAGGGCGAAGCCCATTTTTCCAGAGCTGTGGTTACTGAGAAACCTCACCGGGTCAATGGCTTCCCTGGTGGGACCAGCAGTGATTACTACCTTGCGGCCCTGCATCGAGTGGCTTGTGTTAAACAGGGCTTCAGTGTGTTCCGCTAGGTTCTCCGGTTCCAACATGCGGCCGGGGCCCACGTCGCCACAGGCCTGACTACCCGCGCTAGGGCCCCAGAATATGACTCCGCGCTCCTTTAGGGTCTGTGCATTGGCTGAGGTAGCTGCGTGCCGCCACATGGCCTGGTTCATCGCCGGGGCCAGGGCCAGAGGTGCTTCACTGGCCAGGCAAAGGGTGGTCAACAAGTCATCTGCCATACCGGCAGCCAACTTTGCCATTACCTGGGCACTGGCTGGAGCGATCAGGATGAGGTCAGCCCATTTCGCCAGTTCGATATGGCCCATGGCTGCCTCAGCCGAGGAGTCCAGCAAGTCTGTATGCACCGGGTTAGCGGATAGCGCCTGGAAAGTCAGTGGCTGCACAAACTCTTGCGCCCCGGCACTCATTACCACCCGGACATCCGCGCCGCGCTCTTTGAGACGGCGAACCAGGTCGGCACTCTTATAGGCGGCAATTCCACCGCTGATACCTAAAAGTATGCGTTTGTCGGCCAGAGAGGACATAAATGCTGTTTCCGATTTGGTGCGAGCCGGTAAGATTAGCATTTCTGCGTCGCTTCTTATAAGACAGCAGTAGCGCCTCACCGGTGCAGCATGGAAAAGATGTTCAGTAGATGTGCGATAGACAAGTCACTGGCTAACTGGGCTACAAATGAAGATAAAGGACTGGCCCGCAGGTGAGAGGCCTCGGGAAAAGTTATTGCAGCGAGGGGCTGAGGCCCTGTCTGATGCAGAGCTGTTGGCGATTTTTCTGCGTGTAGGGCTGCCCGGCCTCTCAGCGGTGGATCTTGCCAGGGGGCTTCTTAATGACTTTGGTGGCTTGCGCCCCCTATTGGAGGCCGAAAGAGAGGATTTCTGCCGCGCCCGAGGGCTTGGCGATGCAAAGTTTGCCCAGTTGCAGGCGGCTTTGGAAATGGCCAAGCGACACCTGGCGGAAACCATACAGCACGGCAGCGCCCTGTGCAGCCCCGGGGCGGTCAGGGATTACCTGGCGATCCAGCTCAGGCACCGGCGCAGGGAGGTGTTCTGCTGTCTCTATCTGGATAACCAGCACCGGGTGATCGCCTTTGAAGAGCTATTTGAGGGCACTTTAAACGCTGCGAATGTCTATCCCCGTGAAGTGGTCCAGCAGGCGCTGTTGAAGGGCGCTGCCGCTGTTATCTTGGCGCACAATCACCCATCCGGAGTCAGTGAACCCAGTCAGGCGGATATCTGGATTACTGAGCGCTTGACCCAGGCGCTTGAATTAGTGGATATCAAGGTTTTGGACCATTTGATCGTTGGTGAGGGCAAGGCGCTATCCTTTGCTGAGCAGGGCCTGATGTGAAGGCATCGTTTCTCGGCGTTGAAATGTTGTACAAAACTTGCTCCCTACGGGCTCTTTTGGTATAAAACGCCGCTCTTTGCGGCCGGGCCAGATTCTGCACAGGTTCCGCCGCCATCCAGGAACCGGATTAGAATCCCGATTTTTATGTTCCCGCACTACCTTTTCCTCTTCAGGATTGGCGCCATGCGGGCACAAGCGTTTTGAAGAGGCCAACAGATGTCCAAGGTATGTCAGGTAACCGGTAAGCGTCCGGTCACCGGAAACAATGTATCCCACGCTAAGAACCGCACCAAGCGTCGCTTTGTGCCGAACCTGCACAGCCACCGTTTCTGGGTTGAATCCGAGAAGCGTTTTGTGAAGCTGCGTGTTTCCGCGAAAGGCATGCGCGTTATCGATAAGAAAGGTATCGACGCTGTCCTGACTGAGCTGCGCGCCCGCGGCGAAAAAGTGTAACAGCTGTAGCCCAGCTAATAGATTGGAGATAGAGCAATGCGTGAGAAGATTCGTCTGAATTCCAGCGCCGGTACTGGCCACTTCTACACCACTACCAAAAACAAGCGCAACATGCCTGAGAAAATGGAGATCAAAAAGTACGATCCCGTTGTACGCAAGCATGTAATGTACAAGGAAGGCAAAATTAAGTAATTGCCTAACGCTACTGTACAGAAAGCCCGGTCTTAACCGGGCTTTTTTGTGCGTATTGGAAATTGAGCAGCCAGTTTACACAGGGTAATTCCAGACGATGCCAGAGCTCCCGGAAGTAGAAACCACTCTCAGAGGTCTGCAACCTCACCTTGAGGGGCACAAAATTCGCTCCGCAAAGGTGCGTCAGCACCGGTTGCGTTGGCCCGTGGAAGCAGATTTTGAGCGTCGTATCCGCAATGCCCGGATATTGAAGCTGGAGCGCCGTGCCAAGTACCTGCTGGTGCATACAGATAAGGGCTGCGCTATCTGGCATCTGGGAATGTCTGGCAGCCTGCGTATGGTTGAGGCCGCACTGGCACCGGAAAAGCATGATCATATCGACTGGCGCATGGATAGCGGCCTCACACTGCGCTATCGCGACCCGCGTCGTTTTGGTGCCCTGCTGTGGACGGCGGCGGATCCTTTAGCCCACGATTTACTCACTCACCTGGGCCCGGAGCCTCTGTCAGAAGAGCTTAGCGGTGACTATTTGTTCGAAGCTTCGCGCAAGCGAAAGCAGTCGGTTAAAACACTTATTATGGATGGCCGCATCGTTGTGGGGGTGGGTAATATCTACGCCAGCGAATCCTTGTTCCTGGCGGGCATTCGCCCCGATCGGCAGGCGGGCTCTATTTCTCGTACCCGATACCAGCGCTTGGCAGAGTCCATAAAGCAGGTTCTGAGCCGGGCGATCGCCCAGGGCGGTACGACCTTGAGAGACTTTATTGGTGGCGATGGAAAACCGGGCTATTTCGCCCAGCAGCTCAATGTCTATGGGCGAGCAGGTGAACCCTGCCCCTCTTGTGGTCGAGCGGTTCGGGACATAGTGCTGGGCCAGCGAAGTACTTTTTTCTGCTCCAGCTGCCAACGTTAAGTCACATCCTTCGGGCAGCTTTAGGCAATACTAATATCATCGTATTGTCGATAAGGAGCTGCTCAGTGGTCATGATGTTGCCTTTTCTCACGGTCACTCTGTCGGTTTGGGCCGTTTGGAACGGTCGCCGTCGCTCTGCGATAGGGTGGTGGCTGCTGACCATGGTGATCTTCATCGCATGGTGTGGATACCACATGACACGAGAACTCACCCTGTCTTTCTAGGGGTATCACCTATGATGGTGTTTATGGTGCGAAAGCTGGACAGCCTGGTGCTTCTGGCAGTGACCATAGTTCTCTGGATTACCTTCATATTGGAGTTGATTCTCCACCAACACCCCTGTCCTCTGTGTCATTTACAACGGCTTGCCTTTGTTATGACTGGGGTGGGGTTGATGATGAATCTGCGTTTCAGTACCCGTGCAGAGCACTATGGAGTCGCTATTCTCTCTAGTCTCGCTGGTCTTGGTACTGCAACAAGGCAGATATTGCTATATATCATGCCGGGTGATCCTGGGTTCGGCAGCCCGATATTCGGTTTGCATTTATACACTTGGTCCGCGCTAATCTTCTTTGCCATATTGGCTTACTGTGGCGTTGCGTTGATGTTTGGGTTTAAGCGGCGGAGTTTTATCACGAGGGAATTCAGCTTTCTGGAAAAGTGTATTGTCCTCTCGTTCTTTACCGTGGTGTTGGCCAACTTGGTTGTAGTTTTACTTGAGTGTGGCCTGGGGCCCTGTACCAGAGGGTCATTTGGGTATCACTGGTTGTGGCACTGATAACTGGCATTCAAAATTGTCGAGATTTTCTACACTTTTTCTCAAAACCAGGTTTTTCAACGGCTTCACCCTCCTCTTGAACAGATTATGTGCGATGAGTGGTGAAAAGCTGAGAGGTGATTCTATGCGCTTGGCATGTATTGTTGTCTGCCTGATGCTGATAGCCTGTGAGCGGGATGAAAAGACCGTGCTCTCGGGTTCTCCCACCTTTGAACCCGCCCAGCTTATTTTAAAGAATGCTTATATTTACACTGTCGACCCAGCAAGAAGTATCGCCTCGGCAATGGCGATTCGCGATGGTCGTATCGTCTATGTGGGTACTGAACATGGAGTGAATAAGTATATCGGAGTACAAACTCAGATTAATGATTTGAAAGGAAGGTTAGTACTGCCCGGTTTCATCCAGTCAATTTCAAATAGTACTGATTATAGTGGTTTGGATTTGTTTCCATTTCAATCAATTGAAGGCTATCAAAATAAAATACAGGACTACATTCTCAATAACCCTGAGGCCCAAATGGTCGTCGGTCGTGGTTGGCGAATGGAAGTATTTGGTGCAGGGGAGCCTCATAAAGCAATACTGGATCAGATTAATGATTTAATTCCAATTATTATGTTTTCAGCCGATCAATCTTATGTATGGACCAATTCTGAGGCTATAGCGGCGGCTGGCATAGATATGAATACACAGAGTTCGACTGAGAATCTAATAAAGAAAAGTGAAGATGGAATACCTGTTGGTTTATTCCAGGGCAGAAAAGCAGTAAATATTTTTAATAATTTAATACCGGAAAAGCCGGTGAAAGAGGAGTACCTTGATATTGGCGATCTTGAGGAATTTGTCATTCCTAGGGGGGTTACAACTTTATACACAGTTTATATTCCTTTTTATGAATCTGAAAATAAAACTCAAGAATATAAAAAATATATGTCTTCAAAAGATTTAGATGTACGTATTAGGGCATCTGTAAGAGTCCCTATAGATATATCTCCGGAACGGTTTAAATTGCTCAGAAATTATGCCGATAATATTTCTTCAGATAACTTTAAAATTAATGCGATTAGTATCGTGATGCCAGCCACTGGCTTAACTAATAGCCATTCAGCCCAAAATCAGTTGGGACTAACGCTAAAAGATGCCTCTGTGATACTCGCCGATCTATTTTCTCAAGCAAATTCTCACAAATTCCAGGTGCACTTTAGTGTTCCTGTAGAGGACTACAGCGAAGGTATATTAAAAGATCAGCTTGATAAGCTAATAAAAAACGACCAACAAGGATTGCGTAATATTATATCGAATATCCCTGAAGGTTTGCTGGATGCTTTGTTAGTTCGGGAGAATACGGCAGCAATTATTTATGAGAATAAGATGCCAACCTATAATGTTGATAAACTAATAGGAAGTGGAAGTTCTGTAATGAGAAATAAAATTTTATATTTTGCGGGCAACAGGAGGCTAGATGGTCAGGCAGAAAAGTTAAATGGAGTGCGAGGTCCAATTTCTATAATACATACTGGAACCATGTATAAAGTGCCTGTTGAAACCATGATTCAAATGCTCACAATTCGAGGAGCGTATGCTAATCATTTGGAAAAGGAGACCGGAAGTCTAGAAGTGGGAAAGTGGGCTGATTTTATCATTTTGGATAGAAATTTATTAAAAATAAATCCAGATGAAATTTATAAAACTAAAGTATTGAAGACCTACTATAAAGGCAGGCTGGTATATTAAGAATATCTTTAGCAATAAATTAATGGCTTTGCTTAAGTATGAACATTTTGTATCTATGTAAAATTCTTGTACTCCGCCTTATAAGTTAATTGTTCAATAAATTCATATATATTGTTGGGTTCTTGTATTTCTGCCAGGCCCAGCTTGAATATTTTTTTAGTTACTCTGGCAGCAGTATGCAACGATACTTTGAGTATGTCTGCTTGTGCTGGAAATAGGCAGCCTTGATTTAGAAAATCATCTGAGACCTGCTCTGCAACACCAATAGCTGCTTCTATAAATAATTCATCTGGAATTCGTTTTGCTTTGGTTGCGTAAATTGCGAGAGCAACTGAGGGAAAAATATAGAAATTATTGGCTTGTCCAGGTAAATAATGTTTTCCCTTAAAGTTGTAATTTGGGAACTGAACTCCTGCAGCATAAATAGCTGTGCCCTGAGACCATTGATAGGCTTGCTCCGCTGTGCATTCAGCGTGTTCAGTCGGATTGGATAAGGCAAAAATGATGGGTTTTTGATTAAATTTCGCCATGGCCTCTACTACTTGCTGCGTAAATAGCTGGCCGACGGTACTGACACCGATAAGGGTGGTTGGCTGATGGGAATTTACTGCAGTAAGCAGCTCATCGGTAGGGGAGAAATCATGGGCATAGGGTTGCTGAAAATCATATAGGTCAGATCGGTTTTTAACCAGTAGCCCATTTTTATCAAACATTATGATTCTAGTTCGGGCATCTGCTTCATCCAGCCCATCCTCAACCATTTTGCTAACCAGCAAGTCAGCTATACCTATGCCTGCCGATCCTGCCCCGGCAAAAAGTATCCGCTCATTTTTTAGTGAGCTACCTTTGATTTTTAGTGCATTGAGCATACCTGCGAGCACTATTCCGGCGGTTCCCTGAATATCGTCGTTATAGCAGCAAACTTTGTCCCGGTAGCGTTTCAGCAAGTGCACAGCATCGCTGCCGGTCCAATCTTCGAAGTGCAAGCAACAGTTAGGGTATTGTTCCTGAACGGCAGCGACAAACTCATCGACAAAGGGATATAGGACTTCCCTGGAAGGGCGTTTTTCTCGTAAACCGATATACAGGGGGTCATTGAGAATTTCTTGATTATTTGTGCCCGCATCTAAAAATAGGGGTAATAAATGTTTTGGAGGTATGGCTGCCGCTACGGTGTATAACTGTAATTTGCCAATGGGAATGGCCATACCATTGGCTCCGATATCGCCCAGCCCCAGAATTCTTCCACCGTTAGTCACGCAGATAAAACGGATTTCCTGATCCGGCCAGTGGCGCAGGTATTCTGCAACTTTGCCCCGGTGGCTTGTGCAAAGGTAAACGCCCCTTACCCGGCGTATGATGTGGCTGAATTTGGTGCAGGCCTCACCAATTGTGGGGTCATAAATAATAGGTAAAAAGCGTTCGGGATCGGACATAACCACGCGGTAGAAGAGCGTTTCATTAGTGTCCAGCAGCCCGGTGAGGTAGACGAAGCGATCGATGTCTGAATGCTTGTGACTCAGCTGCATCATCACCCGCTCTACTTGGGTTTCTATGGTTTCAACAGCATCTGGAATTAAGCCGGTCAGGCCAAATTTTTGTCGCTCAGCCGCGGTGAAGGCTGTGCCTTTGTTGGTTATCGGGTTGTGTAGGAGTCTGAGCCCCCCCAAGTCAGTCTTTGGGTGTGTCACTTGCCAAGCTCTCTTAATCTATTAAACCAGAGGAAGTATGGACTAAGGTGAGCTTGGTTAATGGCAGGGTTGGCGGGGTATCAGTGGTTTGTGTCTGCAAGTATGAGTTGGCGGGCTAATCGCCTTAAGGGAGGGCCGCTTAGCGGCCCACCGCACTGCCCTCACGGCGAGGATCAGCCCCGCCGTAGAGCTTATTGTTTTTCAGGGCGATTGCGTGGATACCGCTGTTGAGGCCGCGCTCGACAACTTCGTGTCCACGGGCTTCCAGTTTCTCGATAGTATCAGGGCTGAAAAAGCCGGGCTCCAACTCGACCTTTTTACCGATAGCGCCGATATTCCCCGCAGAAATCGCCTCGGCAATCGGCATATTTAAGCCCAGATGGTAGAGAATGGTGCGAGCGGTGTAGTCGATAATACGAGAGCCACCGGGAGATCCCACCAGAAGACGCATGCTGCCGTCCTCGTTGAAAACGATGGTCGGAGACATGGAAGAGCGCGGTCTTTTACGCGCTTGAATGCGATTGGCCACCCACTCGCCGTTACTATTTTTCGGAGTAAATGAAAAATCGGTAAGCTGATTGTTGAGCAGGAACCCCTTCACCATCAGGCGCGAGCCGAATCCGGTTTCAATACTGGTAGTCATACTGACACCATTGCCATAGCGGTCGACGATGACTAAATGACTGGTGTTGGGCAGTTCTGGCGACTGGGCCATCACTCGCTTTACTCCGAGTTCGGCGGGGGTACCCGGGGTCGCTGTCGTGGCGGAATCCGGGTCGATCAACTGTGCGCGGCGAGCTAAGTAGTCCTTGGAAACCAGTGATTTGCTGGGTACGCGGACAAAGTCGGCATCAGCGGAATAGGTGTTGCGATCAGCAAAAGCCAGTTCTGAAGCCTCGATAAACAAATGGGTGAGCAGGTCACTACCTGGCTCGAAGCGCTGTAGAGGGAATTGTTGCAGCATGCCTAGGATGCCGCCCACTGTGGTGCCGCCGGACGATGGGGCATCCGCACCACACACGCGATACTGGAGGAATTCTGAACACAGTGGCTGGCGCTCCTTGGCCCGATAGCTGGCCATATCTTCCAGGCTTAGAAGGCCCGGATTGGCATTGTCATAGCGCACAGCTTTGACGATCGCCCTGGCAATTTCGCCGTGATAAAAGGCATCGGCACCGCCCTGTGCAATTGCTTCAAGGGTCTCTGCATAAGCCGGGTTCTTCAACTTGTGACCCACCGGCAAGGGCTTGCCATCATTGTTGAAGAAGTAACTGGCAATTTCCGGTCGCGCGGCCACCTTTGGCATACGCAGCAACAGCTGGTGTAGGCGCGGTGATATCTGGAAACCGGATCTGGCCAGGTGGATTGCCGGCTGGAATAACTGCTCCCAGGGCAGTTTACCATCCCGTTTGTGAGCCATTTCCAGCATTCTCACGACACCGGGAACGCCTACCGAATAACCGCCGATCACTGCCTCAAAAAATGAACGCGGCTTGTTGTCGCGGATAAAGTAATTTTCGTTCACCTGGGAAGGGGCCGTCTCGCGCCCATCATAGTATTTGAGCTTCTTTGCCGCGGCGTCATAGCTGAGCATAAATGCTCCGCCGCCAATCCCGGATGATTGTGGCTCTACCAGCCCCAGCACCATCTGTGCGGCAATGGCGGCGTCCACGGCACTACCGCCCCGGGCCAGTATCTGTTCGGCAGCCCGGCTGGCGTGTGGGTTGGCAGTGACTGCCATGTAGAAGCTGGCCGTTGAGGACTTAACGGCTGTACGGCCGGTATCGAACTCCGGCTGTGGCTCATCGGCAAAGGCGAAAGCGGGACTCAGGATCAGTGTAAAGGCGAAGAGAAGGTTGCGCACGTAACACTCCGCGGATTGTGGATAAATCCGCTCGAGTGTATCAGAAATAGCCAGATCCCGGCTTAGCGAAATTTCTCTTCCAGTGCGCTTTGTACCGCAGATGGAACAAACTTAGTGACGTCGCCGCCAAGTGAGGCAATTTCACGCACTAAAGAGGAGGAAATATAGGACAAGTGTTCTGCGGGTGTCAGAAACAGGCTTTCCATGTTCGGCGCTAACTGCCGGTTCATGTTGGCCAGCTGGAACTCGTATTCGAAGTCGGACACCGCGCGCAGACCGCGCAGTACGCCGTAGGCATCCACCTGGCGTACCAGGTCGGCCAGCAGGATATCGAAGCCTATCACTTCGACATTAGGTAAGTGACCGAGAACCTTCTGTGATAGCTCAACCCGTTCCTCCAGGGTGAACAAGGGGTTCTTGCGATTGCTGGCAGCCACAGCCACGATAACGTGGTCAAACAGGCGGCATGCGCGTTCCACCAAGTCCAAATGACCATTGGTGATGGGATCGAAGGTTCCGGGATAGACGACTTTTTTCATACGCCAGGGCTTAAATGCGGGCCGAATGGGATGCGAATGGTAAACAATTTACGGCTAAGGTCAAAACCGAATCTGTTTGCCGTTTAACTGGAGAGCTCGGTGCGGCGGAACAACCGCATGCACACCTGCCCCGCGCGCTTCTCTTTTTCCTGCTCCCAGCCAGGTACTGCTGCAATCAACGTTTCTCGCGGCGTTTCCACATAGATTAATGCGTCCGGTGCGAGATGCTTGGACAGTGCACTGAGGGTTACCTGCCAGAGGTCATCGGCGAAAGGGGGGTCGATAAATACCAGATCATATCTGTTCCCGTTGCTTCTGAGGAATTCATCCGCGCTGCAATTGTGCACTTTGGCTTTCGGAGCATTTAACAGTTTCAGTTGCTCTGTCAGGGTTCGGGCGGCGCGAGTATTCAGCTCGACAAAATCCACCGAGCCAGCGCCTCGGGATAGGGCCTCCAGGCCCAAGGCACCAGAACCGGCAAAGAGGTCCAGGCACCGGGAGCCGGGCAGGTAAAACTGTAGCCAGTTAAATAGGACCTCCCGCAGTCGGTCGCCGGTAGGCCTTAAACCCTCCACTGGGGCAAATTGTAATTTTCGCCCGCGCCACTGTCCGCCAATGATGCGTAACTGTGAATGGGTTTGTGAGCTTTGCTTTCGCGATGAACTTCTGGCCAAGGTAACTCTCTACTGGGGGCTTAGCGATGCTAAGATTAGCGTCTTTCTGCAAGCGGTACATCCGGACATACGAATGATTTTTGACTTCCTGCGCAAAAAAAAGAAGCGCAAGCCCGAACAAAGTGAGCCCCAGCAATCTCAGGCGGAGGTCACAGCTGCGTCTGAGGAGGAATCATCTGAGCCCTCAGTCATAGAGCAAGAGCCCTCAACGATTGAGCAGGAACTCTTAGCGGCTCAAGAACTGTCCGCTCAAGGAGAGTCTCCCGCTCTGGAGGAGACAAAGGCCTCCTCTGAGCCTGCAGGGGAGAATGCCAATTGGGCACAGCATACCAATGCGGTGGATGAAACCGAGGTTGTTGCTGAAGCTCCCGAAGTGGCTGTCGCTGCAGAGCCTGTGCAGGAAGAGGCTGATAAGCCCGCTCCCGTTCAGCCTGAGCCCGCACCAAAACCTGTCGCAAAAGAACAACTGAAGCCGGAAGCGAAAAAGAAAGAGGGCTTCTTTGCGCGTATTCGCCGTGGCCTCAGCCGCACCAGCAACCAGTTTGTTGAGGGGATGGGCAACCTGTTCCTCGGTGCCAAGGAGATCGATGACGATCTGCTGGAAGAACTCGAGACACAGCTGTTAATGGCAGATGTGGGGGTTGAAGCCACTAGCGAGATCGTTGAGCGCCTGACCGAGCGGGTATCCCGCAGGGAGCTGGCCGACGGTGATGCGCTTTACAAAGCGCTGCAGCAGGAACTGGCCGACTTACTCGATAGTGTTGATGCTCCCCTGGAAATTGATATCAGCAAAAAGCCTTACGTCATCCTGGTAGTGGGCGTAAACGGTGTGGGTAAAACCACGACAATCGGCAAGCTGGCCCACCGCTTCCTCGGTGAGGGTAAGTCGGTGATGTTGGCAGCCGGTGATACATTCCGTGCCGCAGCAGTTGAACAGCTACAGGTTTGGGGGCAGCGTCACGATGTACCGGTTGTAGCGCAGCATACTGGCGCCGATAGTGCGTCAGTCATTTTTGATGCGGTTCAGTCTGCTCAGGCGCGCGGTGTTGATGTGGTGATTGCCGATACCGCCGGGCGCCTGCACACGAAATCCAACTTGATGGAAGAACTGTCCAAAGTACGCCGGGTGATGGGCAAACTGGACCCCAGCGCCCCCCACGAAGTGCTGTTGGTACTGGATGCTGGCACTGGCCAAAATGCGATTAACCAGGCCTCTCAGTTCCGCGAGGCGGCCGGTGTTACCGGCTTGGTGCTGACCAAATTGGATGGTACTGCCAAAGGCGGCGTCATCTTTGCTCTGGCCCGTCGTTTCGGCATCCCGGTGCGTTTTATCGGTGTGGGTGAGCAGGCGGAAGATCTACAGCCATTCCACGCTCGTGAGTTCGTATCCGCCCTGTTTGGCCGCGACAAGGCCTGATAATTCTTCCCGGAAATAACAAGAACAACAGAAACCGTGATCACTTTCGATAATGTGAACAAGCGTTACGCATCGGGGCAGGATGCCCTGGTGCGAGTCAGCCTGGAAATCCCCCGTGGCGACATGGTTTTCCTCACCGGCCATTCCGGTGCGGGTAAAAGTACTTTATTGCGACTGCTGACGGCGATTGAACGCCCCACTAAAGGCAGTATTCTTGTCGCCGGACAGAATCTCAACCGCCTGCGCAATGGCCAGATTCCCTACTATCGCCGCAATCTGGGGATCGTCTTCCAGAATCACCAGCTGCTGTTCGATCGCAGTGTTTTTGACAACATTGCCCTGCCCTTATCGGTGGCCGGTTGCAACAAGCGCGAGGTGGGGCGCAGGGTGCGCGCGGCGCTGGATAAGGTCGGCTTACTGCACAAGGAAAATCAGAACCCCATTGTGCTATCCGGCGGTGAACAGCAACGGGTTGGGATTGCCCGCGCAGTCGTTAACAAACCCGCGATATTGGTTGCCGATGAGCCCACCGGCAACCTGGACCCAACACTCTCTCAGGAAATCATGCAGTTATTCGCCGACTTTAACGCAGTGGGAGTTACGGTGCTTGTGGCGAGCCACGACTTGGAACTGATTGCACGGATGCGCCGACGGGTATTGACCCTACAGGCTGGCCAACTGATATACGACGGAGTTCCGAGCCGTGAAGTACACCCAAGCTAAAGCGCAACGGCAGGCCAACCCTGCCGCCGACAAGCGTGTGCGCAGCACCGGCGCTGTTGTTGCACAAACAGGGCTGGGCGATCGATGGAATAGCTGGTTGGGGCATCACCGTGAGATGGCCGCCGACTCTGTCAGTCGATTTTTTAGCGCACCCATGGCCAGTGCAATGACGGCGCTGGTGATTGCTATTGCCCTGGCCCTGCCGGCGGCATTGCAATTGGGGCTGTTGAATTTCCAGCGCGCGGTGGCCGGTTGGGATGGGCAGCCGCAAATTTCTGTTTTTCTGCACAAAGATGCGAGACAGGCTGCAGTTAATTCCCTGGCCGACAAATTGCGCAGTGACCCCGCTATCGCGGAGGTCACTTATGTCTCCCCGGAAGATGCCCTGGCAGAGTTTGAACAGGCCTCGGGGCTTGGGGATGTATTGGTTGGTCTGGATGCCAATCCCCTGCCGGCAGTGCTGTTGCTGCGGCCAAGGGATGCGAAGGACGGCGATAAGCTGCAGGCTTTGGTGGAGAACCTGAGAGCCCAGGCACTGACGGATTCAGTGGTCTTGGATCTCGCCTGGGTCCAGCGCCTAGCCCAGATCACCGAACTGGGACAGCGTCTCTCCGCAGGTCTAGCCCTGTTATTGGCGCTGGGAGTGGTATTGGTGGTGATCAATACCATACGACTGCATATCGAAAGTCGCCGGGAGGAGATTCTGGTAGTAAAGCTCGTCGGCGGCACTAACGCGTTTGTGCGGCGGCCGTTCCTTTACAGTGGCATTTGCTATGGACTATTTGGCGGGCTGTTGGCGTGGCTGTTGCTGGCAGGTGGTGTGGCTATGTTGTCTGGGCCAGTTGAGAGTCTGTCATCAAGTTATGGCAGCAGCTTTGAATTGAGAGGGCCGGGAGCCAGTTACTTCTTTCAATTAACGCTGGGGGCCTCCTCGCTGGGCCTGTTAGGGGCCTGGCTTGCGGTAGCGCGACACACTCGCAAGATAGAACCCCGCTGACCAGTGAGTCTGATCAAGAAGGGTAAAGTGTTCTGACAAAGGGAACCTGAGGCGTAAAAAGCCCCTCTAATCCCGCGAAATACAACAGAATACGGTAGTTGTTGGCGGGCTTTCTTATCTGCCCGTGCAAGTGCTACACTGAGTCCAGCTTGTCGCCGGATACAGTATCCGCCGGCAGCGGCCGGTAGGATCGGCCGACTAATAATGACAGGAGAGACCTGAATGGGAACCAGCCTACAGCCAGTGCATACGCTGTCTCCGGGCGCCAACCTGGGAGCTTATATCCAGACCGTCAGCGGTTTTGACGTACTGACCGCTGAACAGGAAAAGCACCTGGCAGAAGACCTCTATTACCGCGAAAATCTCGATGCTGCACGCCAGCTGGTCATGTCACACCTGCGCTTTGTAGTGCATATCGCCAAATCTTATTCCGGCTATGGGCTCAATGAAGCCGACCTGATTCAGGAAGGTAATGTCGGTTTGATGAAGGCCGTCAAACGCTTCAACCCCGAAAAGGGAGTGCGCCTGGTATCCTTTGCGGTACATTGGATTAAAGCTGAAATCCACGAATTTATTCTGCGCAACTGGCGTATTGTCAAAATTGCCACCACCAAGGCGCAGCGCAAATTATTCTTCAATCTGCGCGGTCAGAAGAAAAAACTCGCCTGGTTGACCAATGCTGAAGCTAAAGCAGTCGCCAAAGACCTGAATGTAGATGTCACCCAGGTCCATGAAATGGAAGGCCGCCTGGCTGCACATGATGCAGCTTTTGATGCGGGCGTCGATGACGATGACGATACTGCTTGGCAGGCACCGGCTCACTACCTGGAAGACCGCAGTTTTGATCCGGCTGCTCAGCTTGAGCGGGATAACTGGCAGGAAACCAACTTGACCAGCCTGGCCAGTGCCATGGCACAACTGGATGATCGCAGCCGCGATATTATTCAGGCCCGCTGGCTCAGTGAGGAGAAATCCACATTGCATGAGTTGGCTGATAAGTACGGTGTTTCCGCTGAGCGAATTCGCCAGCTGGAAAAAAATGCCATGAAAAAAGTGCGTGTTGCTATGGAAGCCTAAATCGGCGTTCTGGTACACGGGTAGAAAACCGCGCAGTAGCGCGGTTTTTTTTGTCCCGCCTGTTACAGACATACCTGTCACTACTGGGTAAAACAAAAAGGGAAGGTAATGGCAAAACTCTATCTGCTGTTGTGTGCACTCTTTGGCGCCAGTGGCGTGGCTCTGGGGGCGTTTGGGGCTCACGGCCTGCGCGGTAAGGTGGCAGAGAACCTGTTAGAGGCCTATAAAACCGGAGTCCAGTACCAGATGATCCATGTCCTGGCGCTGTTTGGTGTGGTTCTACTAATGCAAAATTGGGGAAACCGTTTATCGCTGACCCTGAGCGGTGCTCTTTTTACTCTCGGCATTATCTTCTTCTCCGGCAGTCTCTATGCCCTGGCACTAGGAGGCCCCCGATGGTTAGGTCCAATCACCCCTCTCGGCGGGTTGATGATGATTGCCGGTTGGGTAGTCCTGTTTTTTGCCGCATTTAATTTCTCTAAGTAGCCACTTTTACTGGGCTTACACTCTGATACCGAGCCCGAACAGAACATCAAGATATAAACCGTTTCGCATAAGAGGTCGCGAACAATGCAAGACGAATCTGCGGAAGATTTTCCCTACCGCACAGAATTTAAGAAGAAATCTATCCGCAGCTATGTGATTCGCGCGGGGCGAATGACAGAGGGGCAGCGCAATGCCTTTGACAATTATTGGGGGCAGTATGGGCTCTCCCTATTTGATGGGCCTCTGGATCGCCAACAGGTCTTTGGCCGCGAGGCGGCGCCACTGGCGTTAGAGATCGGTTTCGGTATGGGGGATTCCCTGCTGGCCATGGCTGAAGCCGAGCCAGATAAGGATTTTATTGGTATTGAAGTACACCCACCGGGCGTTGGCCGGTTGATCAATAATGTCGGCAAGGCAGGTATCAGAAACCTGCGTGTTTATATGGCCGATGCGGTCGATGTCCTAAATGATTGTATTGCCGATGGAAGCCTGGATCGTTTCCAGCTGTACTTCCCTGACCCCTGGCACAAGAAGAAGCACCACAAGCGCCGGATAGTGCAGCCGGAATTTGTTCGCCTGATTTGCAGCAAGTTAAAAACTGGCGGTCTTGTGCATATGGCGACAGATTGGGAAAATTACGCCGAGCATATGCTGGAAGTATTGCAGGGGGAAAACCTGTTAGAAAATACCTCCAGTGATGGTGATTACGTTGCCCGGCCAGAGTGGCGCCCAGAGACCAAGTTTGAACGTCGGGGGCAGAGATTGGGACACGGTGTTTGGGACCTGGTATACAGCCGGTTGCCAGGTGAGGCTCAGCCGCTTAGCACTTCAGACGATGATACTCATCCCGCAGAAGAGTCAAAGGGCGAATAACTCATACTGACGTCGACGATGTCCATTGGTGCTATAGCAGCACCAATGGACAACAATAAGCCAAGGCCCCAGTTAAAAAACTGTATTCCAGTTTTTCCTGGCAGCTTCACAGCGGCGTTTGTCCTCAAAAACATTCAGGTTACGGATGGTGTTGTCGTCGTAATTCATCCAGTCTGACAACTCGATTGTGCTTTGTTTACCTGCGTAGTAACGCATGCGGAAACGGCGAATATATTGATTGGGTATTGCCATAAATGCCGCTTCACGCCTCTGGGGAACTGAGGCAACTTCCACACACTGGTGGTTTCTTTTATCGATTTCATAGATGAAGCCAGTAACCGCTAAATCTCCATCATCTGTATCGTGTATGTAGTGAAACTTGACGGGGCAATAGACCTTGTCGTGCCAGGCAAAATCCACCACTTTCTGTAAATTGGTCGTCGTTGAAATAACCTGCTTGGAAGCACCAGTGCCCAGGTGGGGATCAAATCGGCCGTTTTGATTCATCCAAGGGAAGACCCCCCCGGCTTGACGCAACACCTGTGGAGAGCGGGTGTCACCCCGATAGAGGAGTGTGGTGACGGTGTGAAGATTAAACCCGCTGTGGCTAAAGCGATAGTTAAAGAGTGAAAAGGGTACATCTATTTGATTCTCGATATAGGATATCGCTCACCTCTCAGAGTTGAAGGCCTTACTGGCTTGGCGGTACCAGCAGTAGGCGCCATCCAGCAGAGCTAAGATTGCGTTCTTGCGGCGCGATATTCCCTTTGGGTTCAGTTGCTTGGTGGGATTGGAGGGATCAAAGCCAGTAAGCCAGGCATACAGGTTTTCTACCAGGGTTTTGGCTACGCGCGTAATTCCCCCATAGTCATCTGACTGAGTTTGTAGTGCCTGGACAACTAGTTGATCAATCCGGGTTAACCCGTCATTACTGCGCTTGTGGTGTCAACTGCTTTGGCTACTGGAATTATTTTGAAACTCATGCGCGTACTCGCGGATGCTTTTGGGTACATAGCAGGTGGTTTGTATATTCTCCGGATGAACTAAGTTCCTTACATAGCTATCAATATTGGGCGCCAGCACGGGTTATCTCTTCTGTCTTTATTACTATTCTTTCCTTTTAGCAGTCTATGATTCTAATACCGCTGTGAAAGTGTAATTAAAAAACAAATTCAACGATAAATTCAGGAAAAGCCACGAAAATAAAATCGATAGAATTTTAATTTCTTGAAGTTGATGTTAATAAAAATTGGGGGGCTGATTAGAAAAGGAATTTCGGTGTTTCTGATGAGAAAGCGTCGCGCTCTGCTTTCAATGTTTATTGGTCTTTTGCCTTTCTCAATATTTATCGGTTATGAAGCCCGAGCCGACTTTGTTGGAACCTTGAACCTCTATGTCAATGGCGGTAAGCACTGGTTTGATGGCGACCGTCTACAAGGCACACCATTTCGCGGTTTTGAAATGCGGAACACTTCAGGTGTCGGTGCTGGCTTTGGTTTCAATATGACGAATCACTGGGCGATGGAGGGAGTGGTTGATTATTTCGTTGTGAGTGTTGCAGATACCCCTGAGAAGGTAGATGTATATAACTACCGCTTAGATTTGCTGTATCAGTTTGGTGGGCAGTTCTGCGGTAACTTTTGTTGGCAACCTTATGTCGCATTCGGCCTGGGCGAATTACGTATAAATTACGATCGGCGCTACCGCAAAAAACACTGGCATCCGGATGACCCAGATTATACTTACGACCCTGATAATCCTTACGACCCATATTATCCCTACCCTTGGGATTGCCGTAAGAAGTTCTATGTTCCTGAAGATCGCCCAGACGGCCACTATTACCCCTATCCGCCCTACCACTGCGATTGGCACGACCGGCAAACTATGGTGAATGCGGGAATAGGGATTAAATATCACCTTGGTCCACGCTGGCAGGCTCGGGCAGATTTTCGGGTTTTCCAAGGGGTCGAAGAGGGAGGTGTTGATGGCTTCGCCAGTTTGGCGGTTGGCTATCAATGGCTTGAATATCCGGATTTTTGGTATGACGAAGATGCGGATGGCATTATCGATGCCACTGATCAATGCCCGCAAACCCCTGTGGGAATTGATGTGCAGCTAGATGGCTGCCCGTTGGATACGGACTTTGATGGGGTGCCCAGTTATATAGATCAATGTCCAAATACACCGATTGGTATTGCGGTGGATGAATACGGTTGTATTCGTTAAAGGGTAAACGAACCGAGTTTTTCAGTGGGCGGCCGAAAAGCTCTACCGCCCACCTGAATGCTTTATGTTGGGTGGTACTCCATAAAGTTACTCGCTGCGAATATCCTCCAACGTTTCAGAAATCTCCAGCCAGTCCATTTCCAGTTCTTCCATTAACTCCTGCTGCTCCGATTGCTGCCTGTTAAGTCGTGCTATTTCTTCCTGCTGGCCGCCACTGTAAAGTGCCTCATCGGCAAGTTTTTCCTGTACCGCAGCCAATGCCTTTTCTGCCGCAGCCATCTGTCGCTCTATATTCTTGAGCTTGTTGGTCAGGGGCTTCAGTTGCTCGCGCAGTGCGGCGGCGGCGCGTCTTTGGGTTTTCTTATCCTCTGGGGCTTTTTCTTCAGAGCCAGAAACCGTAGAAGACTTTTCCTCCTTGCGTTTCTTATCCCGGTTAAAACCGAGCAGCCACTGTTTGTAGTCGTCCAGATCGCCACTATAGGGTTCGGCCCGGCCATCGGCTACCAGGATAAATTCGTCGGCGGTATTGGCCAGTAAGTGGCGATCGTGGGAAACCAATATGACGGCGCCGGGAAATTCTGCCAATGCCAGGGTCAGGGCGTGGCGCATTTCCAAATCCAAGTGGTTTGTCGGCTCGTCGAGAAGTAACAGGTTGGGCTTTTGCCAGGCCAGCAGCGCCAGGGCCAAGCGGGCTTTTTCGCCCCCGGAGAAGCCGCCTACTATTTCGAATACCCGGTCGCCGATAAAACCGTAGCCGCCGAGAAAATCCCGAAGTGATTGTTCCGAGGCATCCGGGCTCAATCTTTGCAGGTGCAGTAAGGGTGAGCCGTTACTGTCCAGTGCCTCCAGTTGGTGCTGGGCAAAATAGCCGATGGCCAGATGCTCGCCACATTGACGTTCCCCGCTGAGGGGCGCCAGTGTGCCGGCCAGGGTTTTGATCAGGGAGGATTTGCCCGCACCATTTGGCCCGAGCAAGCCGATACGGCGCCCCGGTTGAATGCCCAGCTGGACATCCTTCACCACCACCCTGTCGGTATAGCCGATATCTGCCTCGCGCAGGTCGATTAACGGATTAGAGGTTTTATCTGAGGACGGCAAAGTAAAGTGAAAGGGAGAGTCCACATGGGCCGGGGCTATCAGAGCCATTCGGTCCAGGGCTTTCAGACGGCTCTGTGCCTGCTTGGCCTTGCTCGCCTTGGCGCGAAAGCGTCGCACAAAATCTTCCATATGCGCGCGTTCAGCCTGCTGCTTTTCAAACTGTATTTGTTGCTGGGCCAGGCGCTCGGCACGGGCGCGCTCGAAGGCACTGTAGTTGCCACTGTACAAGACCAGTTTTTGCTGTTCAAAGCTGACAATGCCGTCGACTACCGCATCCAAGAAATCCCGGTCGTGGGAAATAATCAGCAGGGTGCCGGGAAAGCGTTGCAGCCACTGCTCCAGCCAAAGGGTGGCATCCAGGTCCAAGTGGTTGGTGGGCTCATCCAATAACATAAGATCTGCAGGGCACATCAGAGCGCGGCCGAGGTTGAGACGAATACGCCAGCCACCGGAAAAGCTGCGCACGGGGCGCTGTTGTTCTGCATGGGAGAAGCCCAGTCCATCGAGGAGCTGTGCGGCGCGTGCTGGGCCACTGTAGCCGTCGATGCTGGCCATGCGCTCGTGCAGCTCCGCCAGCTTGTGACCGTCGGTATTACTGCTGGCCTCGGCTTCCGCCAGTTGCTTTTGTAAAAGACGTAGCTCGCTATCGCCGTCCAAAACGTAATCCAGGGCCGACTGCTCGCTGGCTTCTACCTCCTGGGCCATATGGGAGATACGCCAGGTACTGGGCAGGTCGACCCGCCCGGCGTCGGTCTCCAGCTGACCGAGTAATAATTTGAACAGAGTTGACTTGCCACAGCCGTTGGCACCGATAATTCCCACTTTGTGGCCGGGGAAGATTCTGCAATCTGCGCTGTCCAGTAGGTCGCGCTCACCACGGTGCAGGGAAACCCCTTGTAAATTGATCACTGGAAAAACCTCTTATGAACAGGCCGATGAATGCTAGGCTATTGAACAGACCCGGACTCCACAGAGACTGGGGTACTATGCCGATCAGCAAAGGGTCGGGATTCTAACGTGACAAATACTTCACCTCCATCTTCCCCCAAGGAAAACCCCCTCTGGCAGTTCAGCTTGGACTTTTATGCCTATCAGGATGTCGAGCAATTCCTGCTCGACTGCCAGGACAGAAATGGCGCTGATGTGTGTCTTCTGTTGTGGGCGAGTTATACAACCGTTTGTGGCAAGGAGATCAGTGAGGAGGGTTGGAGAGTTGCAGATCGAGGAATTGCACCGCGCAGGCGAATGATTAGCAGTGTGAGACACCTGCGTCGTTGGCTGGGGCGTTTGCGTCCCCATACTCAAAGGGCTTATGCACTGTGTAAACGCTATGAGTTGAAACTGGAACAAATGCAGTTGGCTGCCCTATGGAAAATTTATGCTGAGGACTGGCCGGGGGATCGCTCTGCGCTGGAGCTTGCATCCCAGCAGTATGGCTTGTTGCAAAAAGATCAGGCCCGTTGGGTGGGCCTGATCGAAAACTACTTGGCTCACAGGGGGGCAGCAGGCTAAGCCGCTGCCATACGTACTGGACTTGCTGTACTTTTCTGATGTCGCCAGTTATACAGTCGTGAAAAGCACAAGGTTCAATTAGCGAAAACCAAGTTGTCAGTATTACAGCGGGATCGGTTGTTCCGAGCCCCGCTGCCTGGGACTATTCGCCGCTAGGTTGCTCCGAAGAAAACAGGCTGTTTGCGGGAGTACTGGGAGTAATCGTCGCTGCAGCAGGCGGAGTTTCCACCGGCTTTTGCTGCTTGGCCTGGGCCACTGCTTTTGAATCGTCGTTGGGTTTTTGGGTGGCCTCAGGCTTAGTGGCCTCAATCTTCGGAGCTTCTGCTTTTGGTTTTACAGCTGCTACTGCAGGCTTGGCTTCTGCGTTGGGCTTGCTGGCCGCTGGCTTCTTGGCTGCAGCGGTTTTAGCTGGAGCTTTTTTTGCCGGGGTTTTCTTTTCAGCGCTAGCAGCCTTCTTCGTAGGAGCTTTCTTTGCGGGGGTTTTCTTCTCTGCTGAGGAAGCCTTCTTAGCAGGTGCTTTCTTTACAGTTTTGGCGGCAGTGGCGGTTTTTGCCGGCGCCTTCTTGGCACTGGTTCTCTTTTCAGTGGATTTTTTTACTGCGGTCTTTTTTGTGGTTTTTGCAGCACTTGCGGCACTCGCTTTAGTGCGGCTCTTGGCTGCGGTGGTCTTAGCAGTTGCCGCTTTCTTGGTGCTGGCCGCTTTACGGGGTTTCGGTTTGGTTTTGTTTAAGAGCTTTTCTGCTTTCATCCCAGCCTTGCGTACTGTCTCGGCAGCCTTCAACTCGGCCTTTGCCTGAGTCTCGGCACTCTTTGCTTCGGCGTGTATAGCCTTGGCTTGCTGGAGAGCTTCGTTGTGTTTTTCTACATTGGCTTTGGCCGTTTCAACACGTTTCTTGGTTGCAGCTGTCTTTCGTGCCTTGGCTGCAGTTCTAGCGTCTACAAGCTTGGCTTTAGCTTTGGCCAATTTATCTTTTGCAGAGGTTAGTGCTTTTCCGGCTTTTAAAACACTTTTGCCGGTATCGGTAACTTTCTTGTTGCGGGCTTTGTCCAGCTTGATGGTTAGCTTGGAAATTTGTGCTTCCAGTTCTGCGACCGGATTGACAGCTCTTTGTTTGGCAGCCATGAGTAAATGTCCTGACGTTTATTATCAATTGGAACATCCGGACAGTGTACGGATCAGATCTATATGAAAACGACATATTTAAATCGGGGATCTGAACACTGTAAATTGTTCCAAAACTGAAAAGCACATCAAACAGTCCGGAACAATAACCGGCGACGGGTCGATAATAGCGCTGTTTTTAAAAAAAATGTATGCCGTAAGCAGTGAAAACAGTGCTGTACTGATATTTTTTTCTCGCTTGTCTCTGGAACCTTGTGGGGGAATGTGGTGTCCTGCACAGTGTGCGCGTCATCGGTATGCACTTGCAGTCGCCTTGGGTTAGACTTGAGCGGACTGGCGGAAAAGGTGCGCCTGGAGGCTAAGGCCGTAATCAGGATTACTTGAGAAGCCGCCGCAGGCATTGACCCAGGGTCAAGCGCGAATCATTCAACGCAATACGGACAAAGAGACAACACCCATGAATAAATACCCTTTGGCTGCAGCAATTGCCCTTGGCCTGGCGCTGACCGGCTGTAACGAACAGGGATCTAAGCAGGAAAAAGAAGTTTCCCTGGACACCCAGGAGAAGAAGGTCAGCTACATCATTGCCGAAGATATGGCTAAGCGCCTTGAGGCTCAAGATGTGAAGCTGGATCCTCAAGTGGTGTTGATGGCTCTCAACGATGTTTCCAGCGGTCGTGAATCCCGTTTGTCTGATGAAGAAAAGCAGCAAACTATTGCCGCCTTCCAGGAGCAAATGCAGAAGAAACAGCAGGAGATGCTGGCCGAGCAGGAAAAAGAGTTTAAAGAGACCGCTGACAAAAATCTGCAGGAAGGTAAAACTTTCCTCGAAGAGAACGCCAAGAAAGAAGGCGTTATTACTACAGACTCTGGCCTGCAGTACAAAGTGATTACTGAAGGTTCCGGCACTAAGCCCAGTGAAAACAGCACTGTTGAGGTGGACTACAAAGGTACCCTGATCAATGGTGAAGAATTTGATAGTTCCTACGCCCGTGGGGAGCCGGTTCAGTTCCCGGTTAATGGTGTTATCAAGGGTTGGACCGAAGCGTTGCAACTGATGAAAGAAGGTTCCAAGTGGGAGCTTTACATTCCTTCCGAGCTGGCATATGGCCCGGGTGGTGCAGGCGGTAAGATCGGTCCTAACGCAACGTTGATTTTTGAAGTGGAGCTGCATAAAGCTAATGTTGGCAAGGAAGATGGCGCCGAGAAAAAAGAAGAGAAAAAAGAAGAGCCCAAAAGTGAGTAATTAAATTTACTCTTTTGGATTCAATAAAGGCGCCCAATGGGCGCCTTTATTTTTCAGGGTGAAAAATCAACAGCAAAAATATTCGATTAAAGGCGCTGGCTTCCCATCGCCTTTATAGTGATGAATTCAGTTTTTTAGACCAGCTGGTTTTTATGGGCCGTGTGCAAAAGTGCGATCATTCGATCTTCGGAACTAAAGCGGGTTTCCAATGCTTCCCCCAGCTGTGACAAATCCGGATTCAGGCTGGATAGATCGTCGGTTTCCTGGTACTTATCATTGAAATCGACTGCGACATCAGTGGTCACATCAATATCCCGATAGAGTTCCCGCGCCTGTTGCAGCCCCTGCTTATCGTCAAAAGCCTGGCCTTCCAGTATCAGCTGTTCGTATACCTCAAAGTGTCCTGCAGAGACGTAGTCTACGAGTAACTGGCAAAGATGACGCACACCGTTCTCGGTCTCCGAGTCACCTTCGTTAAACTCTTTTTTTTCTGATAGATGGTAGTAACTCACCAGCAGGATTTGTCGGGACTGTAGCCAGCGGTCAATGATTTCACTGACGCCACCCCAGCGCTCGCGCGCAGATTTACAATTTTCCAGCATCTCCAGGAATCCTTTGGTTACTGTTGCCGTGATAGCCAGCTTTATTGCTGATCCAGAAGGCCCTAAGAAGATAGGAGATTCCCCCGCCGACGGCAAGGTGCAGAGTGTGATCTACGCCATAATACAACGATGCTTGCGGCGATCTCTTGTGGAGGAAATTAGAGGTGTTTTATCCACTGATAATGAGCGGCAAAATCAGTGCTGTGAGCGCACCGCAGGTACCCATCGCCAACGCTGCACAGGCGCCGCATAAGGCACTGATTTCTAATGCCCGCGCCGTTCCTACCGCGTGGGCATTGATGCCGAGTACGATACCGACAATGCGCTCATCGTGAATATTGAGACGACTCATTAAAAATGGGCCAGCGATAGCTCCGACAACCCCGGTTAAAACCACAATGGCCGCAGTAAGGCTGAGAGAAGCGTGGATTGTCTCCGCCAGGGCCAGTGCGATGGGTGTGGTAATAGATTTGCCGCTCAGCGCCAGTAACACCGACTTGCCTGCGCCGAGCGCCAGTGCGATTAGCACCGCTATGATAGGAGCCAGGGTTGCGCCGACAAAAATAGTCACAAGCAGTGGCCAGCCGGCTTTGCGGATAATTACCAGGTTTTGTTTGAGGGGGACGGCCAGGGCAACGACAGCGGGTCCCAGCAAGCTGTACAGCACTGTGCTGGAGTCCCGGTAACTCCCATAGGGAATCCGGAGAACACTCAGTGTTATTGTGACCAGAATACTGGCGCTGATGATGGGGTGTAGCAGTACAGTCTGGTAGCGCCGGTAAAGGGTAACTGCGATAAGAAAAGCCGTGACATTTAAGGGCAATACAAAGACCGGGCTCTCCAGGAGCTCACTCATCCTCTCCACCCCCGGAACCAATCAGCATTTTTTTAAGTAGTAGTGCGCAGATAGCAATACTGACCAGTGTGCCGATAAAAATAGCGGCGATCAGAGCGAGCCAGTCTGACAGGGTCAGGCCCTGAAAAAAAAATACTCCGACAGCCGCCGGCAGTAACAGCAGGGGCAACAGGTAAAGCAGTTGTGAGCTGACTCTGGAAAGACCGGTGGGAACCCCGCCATAAAGTACGAGGATCAACAGCAATACCAGCATTCCCACGACAGACCCTGGAATGGGCAGCGACAGGCTTGAGCTGGTGAGATTTCCCAGCCAGCTACCGGCAACCAGAATGGCAGCCCCGCCCAGCCAGTGAGATATTTTGCGCAGTGTGGATTTTGACATGGAGGGAGCGGCGGCCACTAAAGCCGCCGGAGATTGTTAGCCCTTGCGAAATGCTTGCCAGCCGCCGAACAGGATCAGGCCGGCAAAACCAATAGCGGCCCAACCGGGGATACTCAGGCCCATCATTGTCCACTGTACTTCGGCGCAATTGCCATCGCCGCTCAGCAGTGCCTTGAGTACATCGGCCATAGGGAACACTTCAATCATATAACTGACGCTCGGACCGCAGGCCGGCACCTGGTCTTCCGGCAGGCTTTGCAGCCAGAGTTGTCGACCGGCAAAGTAGAGGCCGCCCATTGCCCATAAGGATACCAGCAGGCCGTATACCCTCCGGCCGATAGTTGCCGGGTTGTGCAGGAATGCGATCAGCGAAACCACTCCGACACCCAACAGCATTACCCGCTGGGTAATACACAGCTTGCAGGGCTCCAGGCCTTGCACGTACTCGAGATAAAAGGCGGCGCCGAGTAAAAAGGCCACCATTAGAAATACCAGAAGAAAAGTGATGCGCGGGTTGGGTAGGGTCATGGTAATTCGGATCCTGAATAGTGCTGTCGAAAGCGGTTCGCTTCGAGATTCAAGTCGGTTAATAGTTTATTGAAATTGCTTTCCAGATTGTTCCGCCCGGCAATAAGTTCCGGCAGCAATTCCTGCAGCGCTACCGGGCGGCGCAGCCTCTGCCCAACCCGCTCCAGGGTCAGCTCGATTACCCGTTCCTCGCGGTAACTTTGCAGCAGTTTAATTTGCTCGGCGCGCTCAATAAATGCCTTTGCGCGGGGCGGAATATACCGGCTGTCGGAATGAAAGTCTTTCCAACAGGTGCGGCAGAAATCGTCCAGAGCTTCGGAATGCCACTGCTGCCAGTTTTGTGCCAACAGGTGATCGAACCAAATATCCAACGCAATCCCGGCATAGCGGCGCCAGCGCGGGTCCAATTGTGCCAGAGCATCCCGATAGGCGGGGTGCGTATCAGTGATGGCATCAATGCGACGGTGCAGGCGAATGCCACGCTCAATATCCGTCGGCCAACTGTCGCCCAGGGGGCCTTTGACAAAGTCTCCCAAAAGCCCGCCCAGCCGCCAGCGCGGATTGGACCCGGACAGTAACAGGTGTGCCAGATAGTTCATAAGCCTCGCTCAGGCCTCTTTTTGCGGCACTGTATCAGCCGCTAGTCCTGGCAGCAGTTGTACTGGGCATAGTAACGACTCAGAAAGGTCTCAAAAGTGCCGCTGTCCTGCGCTTCAACTTCTTTTTGCTTAAGCAGTGAAGTTTCCGCCTGGTGTAGAAAATCCTGTAGAGAGTCGCTATCCAGGGGACGCTCCAGGAAGTAGCGACGATGCTGCTCGGCTTTATCCATAGCCCACTGGGAAAAGGTGATATTTTGTTCGCGCATCTCTGCCAGAATCTGCTGTGCCGGTGTGAGGATATCCCCTTTCACCTTAGCCTTCTGCACACCCACCGAGCTGCGGTACTGCGAGCCTCCCCAGGCGCTATCCAGCAATTCTGCCACTGAGTCGACTTCGCCCAATAACTGGGTGGCCCAGTCGTTCAGCTTTCGCTCGCCACCGTTGTCGAGCAGTGTCAGTTCCGGCTCGTGGCCCCGGTATACGATACGCTGCTGGTTTTCCTGGGTACTGCGGTAATCAGCGTCACTGGTTTTGGGGCTGTCAGTGAGTAGGCAGTGCAACAGGAAGCTATCGAGAAAACGCATCTGCTGGGCGTCGATTCCCAGGGGGGCGAAGGGGTTCAGGTCGAGACAGCGCACCTCAACATATTCGACACCGCGATTATCCAGGGCGGACAGCGCTGTTTCCCCCCGTTTGGCGGGGTTCTTGGGACGAATCGGTGAGTAAAACTCATTCTCGATCTGCAGTACGCCTGTCGACAATTGCTGATAGTCGCCGCCTTCATTTTTAACCCCCATTTCCTGATAGGGGCCGTAAGAGCTGCTGATCGCTGAACAGAGCGTCGATAAATAGCTGCGCAGGTCGTTGTAGCAAACCACCAGTGATTGTTGCACGTTGCTGTTATAACCCAGGTCGCCCATCCGCAGGGAGGTGGCATGAGGTACGTGTAAGGTATGGCCGTCGCCGTTAAAGGCTTGCAGTTTGTGCTCGCGTCCTTCGACAAACGAGGCGCACACCGCAGGCGCGGCGCCAAACAGATAAATCAGTAACCAGTAATTGCGGCGGAAGTTACGAATCAGGTCGAAGTAGCGACGGGTTTTAAAGCTCTTTAAATCCTCACTGCTGCCTTCGATTTCATGCAGCCACAGCCAGAACTCCTCGGGTAGCGAAAAGTTGTAATGGATACCGGCAATGGTCTGCATGGCGCGGCCGTAGCGCAGTCCGAGACCCAGGCGGTAAATAGTTTTCATGGTGCCGCTGTGGGAGCTCCCATAGCGGGCTACAGGGATGTCTTTATCTGCCCCAATCGCACAGGGCATGCTGTTGACCCAGAGACGCTCATCCCCGATTTGGTTGTAGGTATAGCGGTGGATGCGGTCCAGGACCTGTAGAGCTTCTTCTGGAGTTGCCACCGGGGGCGTAATAAATTCCAGCAGTGCCTCAGAGAAGTCGGTGGTAATACTCTCGTGAGTCAGTGCGGAGCCCAATGCTGTCGCATGCGGCGTTTGTGCAAGGGTGCCATCGGGAGCGACGCGCAGGCTTTCCTTCTCGACGCCGCGAAGAATGCCTTTGAGCAGTTGGGCTGGTTTGGCTTGCGATAGTGCGGCCAGGTGGGAAATAGGCACTCGAATCTCCTTGGTACTACCGGAACGCTTCTTTATCGCTGCCATTTCGGGCGACTCTCTGTGCCGGTGCTGAATGGTCTGGCGCTCAGGCGGCGGATTCAGATTTATTTTCGTCGGGCTGTGCGGGCGTTTCAGCGGGCGCTGGTTCCGGGGCAACCTCAGGCGCTTCTTCTGGCGCGATCTCAGGTGCAGGCTGGGGTTCCAGCTCCGGGGTGGCCTGTTCCGGCATTTCCTCGGGTGTTGAGGGGGCGATTTCAGGGTCACCCTGGTCATCTTCAGTTGAAGCCAGAGCCTCCTCGGGAATCTGGGGCTGCCCCTTAATGCTGAGCTCGCAAAGCAACAATTCAATGCGTAGGCTCACATTGCGAGTATTGGCCTCGAACATCTGGTTGATAGCGACATCTTTGTGCTCGCTGCGAAACAGTTTGTTCGGTTCGCGGCCATCGGTCCATTCGCCGCTTTTGCTCAGGAACTGCTGGTGCTGATTGGTCAGCACGTACACATGACTCATTATGTTGGGCAACTTTGATGCTGTGACAGAAAGGCAGTTTAGCGACGGGGGCTTTATGGCTCAAGAACTCCGTTAGAGCGAAAGCGGTAAATGCCTGCTCTAACGGGTTAAGTGAGGAAATCTGTGATCTTTACAGGGTTTCCAGGGGATAGTTGTCCGGGTAGGGCAGGCGCGCACAGCCACTGTCTACGGCTGCTCGAGCTACGGCCGAAGCCACCTCAGGCAGTAAACGCGGGTCGGTTGGCTTGGGCAGGATATAGTTGGGCCCGAAGCTGAGCTCGATACCGCCATAACCTTCGCGCACTGAATCCGGTACCGGCAGGTGGGCAATTTTGCGGATCGCCTCGATCGCTGCCAGCTTCATCTCTTCATTAATGCGCGCAGCGCGAACATCCAGGGCACCCCGGAAAATAAACGGGAAGCAGAGCACGTTGTTAACCTGGTTTGGGTAGTCGGAACGGCCTGTGGCCATAATCAGGTCGTCGCGCACACTGTGAGCCAGCTCGGGTTTAATCTCCGGGTTGGGGTTAGAGCAGGCGAAGACCACCGGTTTTGGGGCCATGCGCTGTAGCTGCTCGGCGGAGAGCAGGTCCGGGCCGGATACCCCGAGGAATACATCCGCACCGGCGATGGCATCGTCGAGGGTGCGCATATCGGTATCCCGCGCCCACTCACCTTTGTAGGCGTTGATATCCGTTCGCCCCGAGTGGATAACCCCACGGCTGTCGAGCATAGTGATCTGCTCTTTGCGCGCTCCGGCAGCCAGCAGCAGTTTGCAGCAGGCGGTCGCAGCGGCACCTGCGCCCAGGCAGACCATATGCACTTCACTAATTTTCTTACCCTGAATTTCCAGAGCATTGAGCATACCGGCAACGGTCACAATGGCGGTGCCGTGCTGATCGTCGTGAAAAACTGGTACCGGGCAGCGCTCGATTAGGGTCTCTTCAATATGGAAGCACTCTGGCGCCTTAATATCTTCGAGGTTGATACCGCCGAAGGTGTTGGCGATTGAGGCCACGGTCTGAATAAACTGCTCCGGGCTGCTGGCATCAACTTCGATATCTACTGAGTTGATATCGGCAAAGCGTTTAAACAGCAGTGACTTGCCTTCCATCACGGGTTTTGAGGCCAGCGGGCCCAGATTGCCGAGACCGAGAATGGCACTGCCATTGGAGATGACTGCTACCAGATTACCTTTGCCGGTGTATCGATAGGCTGCTTCTGGGTCCTTGGCGATTTCTCGCACTGGTTCGGCGACGCCGGGACTGTAAGCCAGGGACAGGTCTTCCTGGGTTTCGGCAGGGGTCGTCAGTTCTACTGAAAGTTTGCCGGGACTGGGGAGCGCGTGGTAATCGAGCGCTGCCTGGCGCAATGAATCCGTCATTTGGGGGCTTTTCTCTCGAATACTGTGGGCAACACTTAAGTGTTATCCCGGTTACTGCGGGGGCCAGAGAATAACCGAGGGAAGCTTGGCGCTACAAGCGTGAAATTCTGCAGTATATGTTACGGACTTCTATTTTTATCGTGCCTATTGATGATTTTCGGGATAAATAGCCGCAATATTTTGATTTATAAGGATAAAATTGTCGCTAATAGCGGTTAGGTTAAGCGATTCAAGTCGATTTTGATTTTGCACACAGACGCTTGCGGCTGCTGGATATGGTGGGGAATGAGTAGATACAAAAAAGGCACCATCGCAGCGCGAGATGCCTTTTTGGAATGGACCCTGCCACAAGCGGCGGGCCCACTCGAGCGAAGAGCCCGGATTATTTGCCGATACGGCTGCCGAAACGCTTCTTGAAACGGTCAACACGACCACCAGTGGTAGCCTGCTTCTGCTTGCCAGTGTAGAAAGGGTGGCACTGGGAGCAAACGTCGATTTGCAGGTCTTTGCCCAGAGTGGAGCGGGTTTTTACAACATTGCCGCAGGAACAGGTAGCGGAGATGTCGGTGTAGTTAGGATGGATATCTGCTTTCATGATTGCCTCTTTTCGAAACCGCCACTCGATCTTTTGCCGAGCACGGCATCGTCATTGGTGCAGGAACCAGTATGGTTCCAGGCTGTTTAAAAAGTCGGCGCATACTATCAGATTAATGTCGCGGTTCAAGCACAATTGGGTGGTGAAATAACTGAGGATGGCCACTTGTTAGCATTGCACAACAGCTTTGATAACAATTGACCTCACTAATTCCTCTGTGACGCCTAAGTCGCCAATTCGGCCTTAAGGAGCCTCTGAATAACTCCGTAATGCCTCTGCGGGTCTTGAAGGCTGCAGATGTTAGGCGCAGCTCGCCGCGAATGGCCGTAGCCCTTGGCAAGAGCTGCAACGCAGCAGCTGTGGCCTTCAAGGCCCGCCCTTCGGGGCTTGCAGAGCGATTCACACTCCGCGTTGCGACTTCTTGAAAGGTCTAGACATTCCTGCGAAGCCGCGCCTTGATTGTGGACCGCTCTGCATGCCAGAGGTATCACGGAGTTATTCAGAGGCTCCTTAACAGTCATTATCCCCGACGAAGCCCTGCAACTTGCCACATCTGCCATTACACTAGCGCCTTTTGTTTGAGTGAGTGGGGGCCAGGTGCAGGAGTCAGTCCAACAAAGAGTCATTTTAAGGCTGGCAGTGCCCGTGCCCCTGAGGCGCTTGTTTGACTATTTGCCGCCAGAGGGACTGTCGCCGGAGTCACTGCGGCCCGGCCAGCGCCTCTGGGTGCCCTTTGCCGGGCGCAAGTTAGTGGCAGTACTGTTGGATATAGTGCAGGAGTCGCCGCACAGCAGTTTGAAGCCAGCGCTGGAACTGGTGGATTCGGAGGTTCTGTTTGGTGATGGCAGCCGCAAGCTGCTGTCCTGGATTGCCGACTATTACCAGGCGCCCCTCGGCGAGGTCTACGCCGCTGCCCTGCCCGTGGCACTGCGCAAAGGCAAGCCGTCTGATCATTGGGCGGAGCAGTGGCTTCAGCTCACGACAGAGGGAAAGGGCTTACCGGAAACTGCACTGGCGCGCGCCCCCAAGCAGCAGGCTCTATTCCAGTTGCTGTTGAGTGATGGCAAGCAGAGCCGAACCCACCTTAAGACCCTCGGCCACAATACCCCCGTGATCCGCGCCCTACAGGATCGCGGCCTGGTGGAGTGGATTCCAGGCCCTACCGTACCTGCGCCGCTACCCGCAGCAGAGAGTACACCGGCTCCGGAGCTGAACAGCGAACAGCAACAGGTGCTCGACAGTATCGATTGCAGCGGCTTTTCTGCCTCACTACTGGAGGGCACCACCGGCAGTGGCAAGACCGAAGTTTATTTGCGCCTGATGCAGCGGGTTCTGGATAGCGGTCGCCAGGCATTGTTACTGGTGCCGGAGATTGGACTTACGCCGCAAACGCTGAGGCGTATTGCCGCACGATTTCCCAAGCACAGTATTGCAGCGCTGCACTCTGGCTTGGCCGACGGTGAGCGCGCTCAATCCTGGTTGGCGGCCGCGGGCGGGCAGGCAGATATTGTGATCGGCACCCGCTCAGCCATTATGACTCCCCTGCCCAGGCTCGGCGTTGTGATTGTCGATGAAGAGCACGATGCCTCTTTTAAACAGCAGGACGGTGTGCGCTATTCGGCCCGGGACTTGGCTGTGGTTTTGGGCCGGAACAATAATGTACCGGTGGTTTTGGGTTCGGCCACGCCCTCTCTGGAAACCTTGCACAACGCTCTGAATGGGCGCTATCAACACCTGCGTATGCGCTATCGCGCCGGTGATGCCAAGCCGCCGCAAATTCACGTAGTACCGACACTGCGGGAGCCTTTGGAAGAGGGATTTTCTCCCCAGGTGCTGCGCCATATCGGCGATACACTTGCGCGAGGTGAGCAGGCCCTGGTGTTTATCAACCGGCGCGGCTTTGCCCCCGCGCTGACTTGTGATGATTGCGGCTGGCTGGCGGATTGCCCGCACTGCTCGAGCAAGCTGACTATGCACCGGCGGCAACGCCAGTTGCGCTGCCATCACTGCGATTACCGCCGCCCGCTAGTTGATAGCTGTCCACAATGTCACAGCCGTTCGATCTCGGCCCTGGGTGCTGGCACGGAACGCAGCGAGGAACTGTTGGCCCGTCGCTTTGCCGACTACCCGGTGATACGTGTGGACCGGGATACCACGGCGAGCAAACAGGCGCTGGATAAATTGTTAGCACCGGCGCGGGAGGGGGAGCCCTGCCTGTTGTTGGGAACCCAGATGCTGGCCAAGGGGCACCATTTGCCCAAGGTCACTTTGGTAGTAATCCAGGATGCCGATGGCGGCTTGTTCAGTGCAGACTTTCGCGCGCCAGAGCGTACCGGCCAGTTATTGGAACAGGTGGCGGGTCGTGCGGGGCGCGGCAGTCTCAGTGGGCGGGTATTGGTTCAGAGCCGCTTTCCCGAGCACCCGCTTTTACAATTGCTGCTGGAAAAAGGTTATGGCGCTTTTGCGCGCCAGTTGCTGAGGGATCGCACGGTTGCACAGTTGCCCCCTGCGAGTGCTATGGCGCTGGTGAGAGCGGAGTGTGAAGAGCCCGGTTGGGCCGAAGAGTTTTTACAAAATGCGCGACTCTTTATGCAGTCCCTGGCACCCCCATCGCCACAGATCCAATATCTGGGGCCGGTGCCGGCACTACTGGAACGTAAATCCGGGCGCTTCCGGTTTTATATTCAGGTCACCGCACAAAACCGAGCCCACCTACAGCCGCTGCTGGCGCGAGTGTGTGCCTGGGCGGAGGGCAATAAAAATCGCCGCCTGCGCTGGGCTGTGGATATGGATGCGCAGGAATTATCGTGAATATGCGCTGGGTTACGCGCCTGGCACTAAATTGGCGGTACAATTCACAAACCGTTAAAACCTTGCAGGGAAGAAATTTTCGATGAGCCGTCGCACCAGTAATCGCCGCAGTAAAAAAGCCGCAGGCAAACCCGCATGGGTTTGGTTTGTCCTGGGGAATTTTGTCGGTGGCTTTGCGGTGGCCGTACTGTTTCTCCAGGGCATGGACAAGGACAGCCGGGCAATAAGCAGTATTAAGCCAAAGGCGGTGCAGCAGCGAGAGGAAACATCGCCTCAACCGCGTTTTGACTTTTATACAAAATTAAAAGAAAACGAAGTCACGGTACCCCCGCCCAAAGTGGCACAGCCGGCGCGCCGCAGTGACTCCACCAACAATTCCCAGAGCAGTAGCTCATCGGAACCCGATCGCAGCACCCCGGCACAGGTATATATCCTGCAGGCGGCATCGTTTCGCGATGCCTCTGAAGCGGAGCGCCTGCGCGTTGAGCTGACCCTGGCCAACCTGGATGTCAAAGTGGAATCGGCCACCGATAACCGGGGTACCTGGCACCGGGTATTGGTGGGCCCTTACAGCAACCGCTCCCGGATGGCCAAAGCGCGCCAAACATTGGCTGAGCATCGCCTGATGCCGCTGGTGCTAAAACGCCCGGCGACCCAGTGACCATCAATTCCGTTTATTAAGGTGTGTTGCCCCACTCAGTAATTGTGACCTCTCTTATTGAAATCGGCGCGCACCGTCCTCACTTACCTAGTCTGAAGACAATTCCCCGGCGCGGGCACTTCGATGCCCGCTGCCAGAGTACACGCGCAATCCGAGAGGTCTCCATTGGAACAGTATCGCGGAACTACTATTTTATCCTGTCGCCGCAACGGCAAAGTTGTGATTGGCGGCGACGGCCAGGTGTCCATGGGCAACACCGTTATGAAAGGCAATGCGCGCAAGGTGCGTCGCCTGTACAAAGATAAGGTTATTGCCGGTTTTGCCGGTGGTACTGCAGACGCTTTCACCCTGTTCGAACGTTTTGAAGCCAAGCTTGAGGCCCACGGTGGCCAGCTGACCCGCGCCGCTGTGGAGTTGGCCAAAGATTGGCGTACCGACCGCGCCCTGCGCCGCTTGGAGGCCCTGCTGGCGGTTGCCGATTCCACTGCCAGTTTGATTGTGACCGGTAATGGCGACGTGATTCAGCCGGAAGACGACCTGATTGCTATCGGTTCCGGTGGCCCCTTCGCCCAGTCGGCAGCCCGCGCGCTGCTGGACAATACCGATATGGATGCCCGCTCTATTGTGGAGCAGGGACTGAAGATCGCCGGTGATATCTGTGTGTACACCAACCAGAACCACACCATTGAAGAACTGGCTTATTGATTACCGGGTACACCCTAGAGTGACCGGCTGGCGGGCTGTTTAAGCCCCCGCAAGAATTTTTGCAGGAATTTGTATGTCCCAGATGACACCCAGAGAAATTGTCCACGAACTCGACCGCCATATTGTCGGCCAGCAGGAGGCCAAGCGTGCGGTAGCCATTGCGCTGCGCAACCGCTGGCGCCGTATGCAGGTTAGTGAAGACCTGCGTGCCGAGATCACGCCAAAAAATATTTTGATGATCGGCCCTACCGGCGTGGGCAAGACGGAAATTGCCCGCCGCCTGGCCAAACTGGCGAACGCGCCCTTTATCAAGGTAGAGGCGACTAAATTTACCGAAGTGGGCTATGTCGGTCGGGATGTAGAGTCTATTGTCCGCGATCTTGTTGAGATGGCAGTGAAGCAGGAACGCGAGCAGGCCATGGCTGGTGTTGAACAGCGCGCCATGGACGCCGCAGAAGAGCGCATCCTTGATGCCCTGCTGCCACCGGCGCGCTCCACCGAGCCCACCGATAAGGATTCCAGTACTCGCCAGCTGTTCCGCAAGAAGTTGCGGGAAGGTGATCTCGATGACAAAGAGGTTGAGGTGGATCTGGCCGCTGCGCCCATGGGCGTTGAGATTATGGCCCCTCCCGGCATGGAGGAGATGACTAACCAGCTTCAGGGCATGTTCTCGAATATGTCCCAGGGCAAGACCCGCAAGAGCAAGCTGCCGGTGAAACAGGCCCTCAAACAGCTTACCGACGAGGAAGCGGCCAAGCTGGTCAATGACGAAGACGTTAAGACCCGTGCGATCAGCGCTGCTGAGCAAAATGGCATCGTATTTATCGATGAAATCGATAAGGTTGCCAAGCGCCAGGAGAGCGGCGGTGCCGATGTTTCCCGCGAAGGGGTACAGCGCGACCTGCTGCCACTGATTGAAGGCAGCACGGTTAATACCAAGTACGGCATGATCAAAACCGATCATATCCTGTTTATTGCCTCCGGCGCTTTCCACCTGTCCAAGCCCTCGGACCTGATTCCCGAGTTGCAGGGTCGTCTGCCCATTCGCGTGGAATTGAATTCGCTGAGCTCCGCAGATTTCGAGCGCATCCTCACCGAGCCATCCGCTTCCCTTACCGAGCAGCAAAAAGCATTGCTGGCCACAGAGGGGTTGGAACTGCAATTTAGTGAAGACGGTATTCGCCGCATCGCGGAAGTGGCCTTCGAGGTGAATGAGCGCACCGAGAATATCGGTGCGCGCCGACTGCATACGGTACTGGAGCGCTTGCTGGAGGAAATTTCCTTTGATGCGGGCGATGGCAATACTTCGCTGAACATTGATGCCGCCTATGTGGACAGCCATCTGGGCGAGTTGAGCCAGAACGAAGACCTGTCGCGCTTTATCTTGTAGATCAATGAAACCGCAAAAAATCCGACTAAATCGCGCAGAGAAAAGTCTGCACCTGGTATTTGGCGATGTTGAATTTACCTTGCCGGCAGAGTATCTGCGCGTCTACTCCCCCAGCGCTGAGGTGCGTGGCCACGGTGCCAGCGAACCGGTGCTGGTCAGTGGCAAAATGCATGTGGGTATTGATACGGTGGAGGCGGCTGGCCGCTATGCACTAAAAATCGATTTCGACGATGGCCACGACACCGGTATTTTTACCTGGGAGTATTTGCACGACTTAGCTGAAAACTACGCTGCTAACTGGGAGGCTTACCTCCAGCGTCTGCGCGATGCTGGCCAGGGCCGCGACCCGGATGAGAGTGTGGTGAAGTTTATCGGCTAGTGGCAAATTGATCGGTAATGAAAACCGCTCCTCAGGGGCGGTACCTCCCTCCTCCACTTCTAACCATAACTTGTCGTTTAAACAATTTATTTTTGGTACATCTGCGCCAAATGTCGTCGATTTTTAGTATTTCATTGATATCTGGCGACTTGGTAGTTAAAGATTTTAACAACTTAACCGGCGCGTAATTCTTTTGTCATATTTCGGGACTCTAATGCTCGCCAAATTAACGAGTCCCGGAGGTCCCCGTGGCAAAAACAATTGTCCGCGCACTCAGCGCCTTTTGTCTGATTCCTCTCGCTTCCGCTGTTTCAGCGGCAACCCTGCCCGACTACCAAACCAACAGTGCCTGGTACACGGAAAGTGCTGACAGATTGGAAGAGCGTGCTTCGCTTTCCCGCGAGGAAAAAACTGCGAAGAATGTGATTCTGTTTGTCGGCGATGGAATGGGTATTTCCACTTTAACTGCCGCCCGTATCCTTGAAGGCCAGCTAGTCGGTGAGAGCGGCGAAGAAAATGCGCTCTCTTTTGAAGAGTTTCCGTATACCGCACTGATCAAAACCTACAACACCAATCAGCAGACCCCGGATTCTGCCGGTACCATGACCGCCATGATGACCGGTGTAAAAACCCGCGCCGGTGTAATTAATATCGACGGCGATGCACTGCGAGCTGATTGCGCCAGCACCGAGGGTAAGGAATTAAATACCTTTCTGGAAATGGTGGAGAGCCGTGGCAAGGCCACCGGTATTGTTTCCACTGCGCGACTGACCCACGCCACGCCCGCAGCTACTTACTCGCGCAGCCCGGAGCGCAACTGGGAGTATTCCGCCGAGGGTGATTGTTCCGATATCGCCTCGCAGATGGTTGAGATGTCTGCCGGCGACGGTATCGATGTCATGCTCGGCGGTGGCCGCCGCAACTTTGTTACCACCGACAACGATGGCAAGCGAGAAGACGGCCGCGACCTGACCAGTGAATGGCTGGAGCGCTATGACGGTGAGCAGACTGCTGTGTACGTGGAGAGTGGCTCCGAGCTGGAGGGCGTCGATATTGCCTCCACTGATAAATTATTGGGGCTCTTCACCAGCAGCCACATGAGTTACGATGCGGATCGCATCGCCAAGGACAGCGATGAGCCGAGCATTGCCGAGATGACCGATACCGCCATCGAGCTGTTGGAAAAAGACAGCGATGGCTACTTCCTGATGGTAGAGTCCGGGCGTATCGACCACGGCCACCACGCCGGCAATGCCTACAACGCTTTGCACGATGCCATTGCCTTTGCGGATGCGGTACAGGTTGCTTTGGATAAAGTGGATCTTGAAGATACTTTAATCCTGGTGACCGCCGACCACAGCCATGTGATGACTATCGCCGGCTATCCGACTCGCGGTAACCCGATACTCGGTAAAGTGGTTGAGAATGACAGCAGCGGTGCCGCAGAAGCGGAAGAAGGTCTTGCCGCGGACGGTAAACCTTACACCACCCTGAGCTATGCCAATGGCCTGGGTTATGCCGATTTAGGTGAAAATACCGACGCGGATGAGCGCTACGATATCGCCGCCGATACCGGACGTAAGGATCTCTCCGGCGTGGATACCGAAGCGCCGGGCTTCCACCAGGAAGCAATGGTGCACCTGGAGTCTGAGAGCCATGCAGGCGAGGATATCAGCTTACACGCTATCGGCGCCGGCGCCGAGCGGGTACAAGGTAGCCTGGAGCAGAGTGCAGTCTTCCACGTGATGACTGCTGCGACCGACCTGTCGCTGACAGAAGAATAACTGGGGGTAATTCACCATGAGACATTTTAAGAAAACAGTACTGGCTTTCTCTGTCGCCCTACTGGCCACCGCCTGTAGCGACGACAACTCAAACTCTGACGACGTAGTGGAATTACCCGAGGAGGAGCATGTCGGTGTTTCCTCTGCTCAGAGCAACAGTAGCTGGTTCCAGGAAGCCCAGCAGGCGATCGAAGAAGCGAGCGCTGTAGAAATCAATAACACCCCCGGTGCCGCCAAGAACATTATCCTGTTCGTTGGCGATGGTATGGGTATCTCCACAGTGACCGCCGCCCGTATCCTGGCAGGTCAGCAGCAGGGCCTCGACGGTGAGGAATACCAGCTGAGCTTTGAGAAAATGCCGTTTGCCGGTCTGGTCAAAACTTACAACACCAACCAGCAGACCCCGGATTCTGCCGGCACCATGACTGCACTGGTAACCGGTGTTAAAACCAAGGCCGGTGTATTGAGCGTTGCCGAAAATGTTGCGCGCGGCGATTGTGCTGCCAGCCTCGAGTACCCGCTGACGACGGCAATTGAGCTGGCTGAAGACCTGGGCAAGAGCACCGGTATTATTAGCACCGCGCGTATCACCCACGCTACCCCGGCGGCTACTTATGCCAAGGTGCCTGAGCGCGGCTGGGAGGAAGCAGCCCCGGATGGCTGCACCGATATCGCCGCTCAACTGATAGAGTTTGAAGCCGGTGATGGTATCGATGTGGTGATGGGCGGTGGTCGTCGCAACTTCCTGCCCACCGATATTACCGATATTGAAGGTGAAGCGGGGCGCCGTGAAGATGGGCGCAACCTGGTGGATGAATGGAAGGTCCGTTACGACGACGGTGTAAACAATATTGCTTACGTTGAAGACACCACCGCTTTTGAAGCCGTAGATGCCTCCGCAACCGACAAGCTGTTCGGTCTGTTTAATTCCTCACACATGGAATATGAAGCCGTTCGCGAGGACGATAAAGCCGGTGAGCCCTCCCTGTCAGAGATGACCGCCAAAGGTCTCGAGATGCTGCAGAAAAATGAGGACGGCTACTTCCTGATGGTGGAATCGGGTCGTATCGACCACGGTCACCACGCCGGCAACGCCTATCGCGCGCTGACCGATGCGGTGGAATTTGCCGAAGCGATCCAGTACGCCATGGATAATACCAGTGCAGAAGATACCCTGATTGTTGTTACTGCGGATCACAGCCACGTGATGACTATCGCCGGCTACCCCACCCGCGGTAACCCGATTCTCGGTAAAGTGATTGGCAATGACGGTAGTGGCGAAGCGGAAACCTCCCATGCCCTGGCCGAAGATGGACTGCCCTACACCACTCTGAGCTATGCCAATGGCCCGGGCTACAGCGCCGGTGACAGCGGAGCACGTCCGAGCCTGGTCAGCACAGACACTGCCGCACTGGATTACCAGCAGGATGCCCTGATTCCCATGAGCAGTGAGTCCCACGCCGGTGAAGATGTGGGTGTTTGGGCGCGCGGACCGGGTGCGCACCTGGTGAGCGGCACTAACGAGCAGAATTTCCTGTTCCATGTAATGGCGCGTGCTGGTGGATTATTGGAGCAGTAAGCGTTGCTGTCGGTGTGGGTGAAATTATTCAGCCACACCGTTCATCTCTTTCAGTCAAAATTTGAAATGTGGCTTGGAGAAAAGCGCCTCACAGAGCGCTTCGATCTCTTTCATTAGCAAGGTTTGCCGGTGCCGGATAATTTTTAACACTGTGCCGAATTCACTTTGCAGTTTATCCCCCTGAACGATTACCAGCCGTGCCAGCAGGTGTAGATCACGCCAGTCACCCAGCGCCTGCCCCAACGCCTTTAATGATTTGCATCGCTCGCCCAGGGTAAGTGGGTAGCGCCTCTTTAATAAACGGCTCTGGTACCAGTGATCCTTGGCTCTTTTACGCAGCAGATGCAGGCGATCCGCATTTTTGTGCCTGCGCACTTTGTGCCATGCGTTTAAAGCTTTACGGTAGCCGTACAGGTAACCCTGTTCCGCATCACTCCAATCGAGGTTTTCGAGGGGCCATGATGGGATTCGCCCCTGTCCTTTTTCGAGGAGCCTCAATGCCACCTTTACCGCTGAGTGGTTTTGCTCTGACTGGATCAGTTCGTTCAGCAGGTGGTGTAACCTGTGAAAATGATGTGGTGGCGCCAAGCTCAATAAAGCGACACGCAGGGCAGTGAGGTCTCGGGTGTGGGCCAGAGTGCTTGCCAAATTTTGATAGTGGCTATTTTCATGCTGAAAAGCGCTACCGATTGGCTTACGGACCAGGCGCAGTAGCGCGCGAATTTTCTTGCAGCGTTTGCGCAGTTCGTGGACGGCAGTTTCCCCTCCGTTGCGGAGCAAGTATCCGTTTGCCGCCGTTACTTCTGCCTGGGCGATAGATTTGATTTGCTCGGGAAAAGGAGAGTCACATTGGAATTGATAGCTCATAGAACAGTCCCGGGTGATCCCACTAAATTTTAGTGGTTTCCGCTCTGCTTGATTTCAAGCGGTGCCCCACTGGCTCCGGCAATGTACAATGGCCTTTTAAAGTTTTCGCTCAGCAGGCATAGCATGAAGGATCGCAAGACCACCCACTTCGGCTACCAGGAAGTGCCGGTGGAAGAAAAGGCCGGTCGTGTGGCAGAAGTGTTCCACTCTGTAGCAGCCCGTTACGATGTAATGAACGACTTGATGTCTGGAGGTGTTCATCGCCTCTGGAAGCGCTTCACTATCGAATTGTCCGGGGCCCGACGGGGCCAAAGTATTCTCGATATCGCCGGGGGTACCGGTGACCTCACCGCGCGCTTCTCCCGCATTGTGGGTGCCAGCGGCCAGGTAGTATTGGCGGACATCAACGAATCTATGTTGAGAGTGGGTCGCGATCGCCTGCTCGATCGGGGAATCGCCGGCAACGTGGTGCCGGTGCAGGCGGATGCCCAGTACCTGCCCTTCCCGGACAATACCTTTGATTGCATCACGATCGCTTTCGGCCTGCGCAATGTCACCGATAAGGACCTGGCACTGCGCTCCATGTTGCGCGTGTTGAAACCCGGTGGCCGACTGTTAGTGCTGGAGTTTTCCAAGCCCCAGTCGAAGCTGTTGGAGAAAGTCTACGATCAGTACTCTTTCCGCCTGTTGCCATTTATGGGCAAGCTGGTTGCCAATGATGCGGACAGCTATCGCTACCTGGCGGAGAGTATCCGCATGCATCCAGATCAGGAAACCCTCAAGGGGATGATGGCGGATGCCGGTTTTGTCGATTGTGAATTCCACAACATGACCGGCGGAATTGTCGCTTTGCATCGGGGCATCAAGCCCTGAAAAACTGCATAAGCCTATTTTTTCTCTGAGCGCAGGCACGAGGCCGTAAACCGCCATGAGCGACCCCACTTTTCGCGCGGGCTTTGATGCCGCGCTGGAAACCACAATTAATGCTGCTCTCCAGTATGACCCGGCGACACGCGAGCGCCTTTCCGCACTGGATGGAAAAATCATGGCGCTGAATTTAACCGCCCCGCAACTACAGTTTTGCCTGTGTATTGAGGGTGACCAGGTGCGGGTGCGCCAGCACTGGGAGGGGGAAGTTACCACCCAGTTGAGCGGCTCAGCGCTGTCTTTTGTACGCCTGATCAAAGACCCGGATGCAACTCCTGCCGGACTGGGGGTGTCAGTGAGCGGTTCCAGTGCCCTGCTGGCAGAACTGCAATGGATCTTGAGTGACCTGGATATCGATTGGGAAGCGCCGTTGGCACAAGTGGTTGGCGATATTCCCGCCCACTCAATTGGCAATGTCCTGCGCGATGCTGCCCGCTGGTTGGGAGGCAACCTGAATCGGGCGCCTGAAGTGGCGGCAGAGGCTATCAGTGAGGAGTGGCAGCTGACTCCGCCCCAGGCCCAGTTTGAGGCATTTGTCGAAGACCTGGCCGAGGCCTCTCTAGCTGCTGAACGGCTCGAGGCGCGCGTACGCTTGCTGGAAGAAAAGTTTTCCCGCAGGGAGGCCGAGTAGTTTTGCCAGTTCGTCGAAGTCTCACAATTGCGCGGGTTTTTCTGCGCTATCGTCTCGATCAATTATTGCCAGCCGAGGAGCGCCCACTGTGGTTGCGGGGATTACTGCTTCCGGTGAAGTTGCTGCCGCAGTCCAAGATGCCACGGGGCGAAAGGCTGCGCCGAGCCTTGGAAGAGCTGGGCCCCATTTTCGTTAAATTCGGCCAACTTCTCTCCACTCGTCCCGACCTGCTACCGCCAGATATTGTCGAGCAGTTAGATTATTTACAGGACAAGGTGCCGCCCTTCCCCAGTGACCAGTGCACGGCTCTGATCGAAGAAGCCCTTGGTGCCAAGGTGGATGAGGTCTTCGCCAAATTTGATCAGCAGCCACTGGCAGCGGCTTCAGTTGCACAGGTGCATGCGGCTGAATTAAAGAGCGGCGAATCGGTAGTCGTCAAAGTACTGCGCCCGGGCATTGATGAGGTAATCCAGGAAGACTTGAAGCTCCTGGGGGTGATCGCTCGTGGAATTGAACGCTTTGTGCCCGAAGGGCGCCGCATGCGCCCGGTGGAGGTGGTTGAGGACTATCGGCACACGATTGAAGGTGAATTGGACCTAACTCGTGAAGCGGCCAACGGCACCCAGCTCCGCCGCAACTTTACCAACTCCCCGCTGTTGTATATCCCCGAAGTGCACTGGGATTACACCCGCGAAAATGTCCTGGTGTTGGAGCGCATCGACGGTATCCCCGTCACCGACCTGGCCCAGCTTCGCGCCCAGGACACCAATATGCAGCTGCTGGCTGAGCGCGGTGTTGAGATCTTCTTTAAGCAGGTATTCGAGTACAACTTCTTCCATGCGGATATGCACCCGGGCAACATTTTTGTCTCCAGGGAGCACCCGCAACGCCCGCAATATATTGCGATTGATACCGCAATCGTCGGTAGCCTGACGCGGGAAGACCAATACTATTTGGCGCGCAATCTCCTGGCGATGTTTCGCCGCGATTACCGTATGGTGGCGGAGCTGCACGTGCAAAGTGGTTGGGTTCGGCCTGATACGCCAATTAACGCATTTGAATCCGCCATTCGCTCGGTATGCGAGCCTATTTTTGAAAAACCTCTGGGAGAGATCTCCTTCGCCCGGGTTCTGATCAGTTTGTTCCAGACAGCACGCCGTTTCGATATGGTGGTGCAGCCACAGCTGGTACTGTTACAGAAGACCCTGTTGAATATCGAAGGCTTGGGTCGACAGCTTTATCCGCAGCTGGATCTGTGGAAGACTGCTCATCCATTTTTAGAGCGCTGGATGCGTGATCGAATCCACCCCAAAACAATTGTGGGTGAGATAAAGCGCTACGGTCCGGAGTGGCTTGAGAAATTCCCGCAGATGCCACAGCTGGTGTACTCAGCACTTGAGCAGTCACGGGAACTGGCGCCCCAGTTAGAGATAATTGGCGAACAGCTGGCGGGCTCGCAACGCCGTGGCCTGCGCCAATATATTCGGCGGGTCGTTGGTGTTGTGTTGGGCGTAGGCGCCATCGCCGTCAGTAAACCGGAATGGCTGACTCAGTTGCCGCCCTCCGGTTGGTTATTGGGCATTGCTGCGATAGTGCTACTGCTGTGGCCCTAGGATGCTTCTGCCTACACTGGAACTTCTAAGGATTGTTAGACATTGACTCAGACTCAAGAAAAGGTCGGCTTTCTCGATAAGGTCAGCTGGAACAATGATGGCCTGGTACCCGCGATTGCCCAGGACTTCAAAAGCGGCCGCGTGTTGATGATGGCCTGGATGAACCGCGAATCACTGGCGCTCACTGCCAGTGAGGGTTACGCAGTCTACTGGTCCCGATCCCGTAAGGGCCTGTGGCGCAAGGGAGAAACCTCTGGTTTCCTGCAGAAGGTGCGTGAATTGCGCCTGGATTGTGACGGTGACACCGTATTAATGTTGGTCGAGCAGGAAGGTGGAATCGCCTGTCATACCGGGCGCAGTAGTTGTTTCTATCACCTCCTTCAAGATGAAGAGTGGCAGGTGAATCAGCCGGTGATTCAGGACCCGAAGTCCATTTATAAGTGAAGCAATTATGAAAGATGTGCTGCAACAGCTCGATGCGGTATTGGAAAGTCGTAAAAATAGCAGTGATACATCCGAATCCTATGTGGCCAGTTTACATAGTAAGGGTCTGAATAAGATTTTAGAAAAAGTGGGCGAAGAGGCCACTGAAGCTATTCTTGCAGCAAAAGACGCACAGAGCAGCGGTGATAATCGAGATCTGATTGCCGAGACAGCAGATCTGTGGTTCCACTCTTTGGTAATGCTCTCTCATTTGGGTGCCGATTCTCAGGATGTCGTTCTCGAACTCGGGCGCCGTTTTGGCTTGTCTGGGCTGGATGAGAAAGCCGCGCGGTCAAAATAAGTGAAGATATTTTCTCTTCCTGAGAACTGTTGAGTCGGGGAGGGAATATCAAGAGTTAAGATATTGTTCTAGTGGCCAGGGCTTCCCGAAGAAGTTGGCTTTGATATTCGATGAAATGGAGATAAAAGATATGGGTAATATTGGAATTTGGCAGTTGTTGATTGTTCTGGTGATTATCCTTCTGTTGTTTGGAACCAAGCGTCTTAAGAATCTTGGCGGTGATTTGGGCGGAGCGATTAAGGGCTTTCGCAAGGCGGTTAAGGACGAAGACAAGTCGAAGGATACGGATGAAGACAAAGATGTCGAGCGCCTCAAGCACGATGAAGAAGAAAAGCCCGGCCAGGACAGCACGGTCAAAGATAAAGATAAGCAGTCCCAGGACAAGTAATCGGCAACGGCTAAGGCGAGTGTCCCTCTGTGTTTGATATTGGCTTTTTGGAACTATTGGTGGTTGCTGTAGTGGCCCTGTTGGTGGTCGGCCCTGAGCGACTTCCGGATGCTGTGCGCACCACCTCCCGCTGGTGGTCCAGCTTGAAGCGTACCCTGCACAGTGCCCGGGAGGAACTGGAGCGAGAGGTTGGAGCCGATGATATTCGGCGCGAACTTCACAATGAGCGCATTATGCGTGAGATTGAGGAGAGTCGCCGAGAGATGGAGAAAACCTTTAACGAAGCCAATAAGGAAGTTAACAGTGCCCTTAACCAGCCGGAGAAAACTCAAGCCACAGCGGCAGAGACGCCGGTGGAAAAAAAGGTTGCTGGACAGAGTCAGCTGGAGGCACAGAAGTCAGATAAAGCAATAGAGGAGCCCGCTCACCCCCGTGCAGAGCAGGAAGACTATCTGCCAGAGCAGGATGAAACTGCCGAGGAACAGCAGGACCCCGAATATCCGGAACATTGGCATGATTTTGGGGACCCCGACTTAAATCCGGATCACCCGGAAAATATCGATGTAGACGAAGAAGAGCAAGACAACAAACAAGTATCGCAGCAGGAAAAAGATAACCAACCATGAGCGATCAGTCCCAAGATAAACATCAGCCTTTTATCGACCACCTGATCGAACTGCGCGATCGTCTATTGCGAATTGTTTTGGTTGTTGTAGTTATTTTTGCCTGCCTGATGCCGTTTGCCTCTGAAATTTATAATTTTATTGCCGATCCACTACAGGAGCGTTTAGCCGGTGATGCAGGGATGATTGCTACAGAGGTAACATCCACTTTTATTACCCCGTTTAAGACGACTTTTATCGTTTCATTTTTTATCGCAATTCCGTATGTGCTCTATCAAGCCTGGGCATTTATTGCCCCTGGGTTGTATAAAAATGAAAAACGCATAGCAATTCCATTGCTAGTAAGTAGTGTTGCACTTTTCTATATCGGCATTGCATTTGCCTATTATGTTATTTTTCCGGTCTTGTTTGATTTCTTTGTAGGCTCTGCTCATGCGGATATCAAGGTTATGCCGGATATGCGCAGTTACCTGGATCTTGTACTGAAGTTGTTCTTTGCATTTGGTTTTGCTTTTGAAATCCCCATTGCGACAGTCTTACTGATCTGGAGTGGGGTGGTGGATGCCAAGACTCTGGCAAGTAAGCGCCCCTATGTGATCGTAGGGTGCTTTTTGGTCGGCATGTTGCTGACACCGCCGGATGTGATTTCCCAATCTCTATTAGCTCTACCTATGTGGTTATTGTTCGAGATCGGTATCATATTTGGGCGCTGGATGAAATCTACACCCAAAGATAAGCCCGCTACCTGAATTTAAAGAAGGTACTGCTGTGTTTTCTGTGCTTAACTTTGCATCAATATTAGAAAATTACAGCAGCGCTCCCTCACTTGAGAGCGCTGTCTAAATAGGTCGGCGCAATACTCTCTCAGTAGTTCAATACCCGAACTTCTCCTGTCTGAGTGGGCCTGCCAGAAGCTTTATGCCCCATACCCCGCTAATTTCCGCTAACGTTGTAAGGTTGGTCTCAACCTGGTAGCTGCAGAAAGCCTGCTAATAGACACCAAAGCGATATATAAACACTAAACTACGCTGAACCTGAATACTTTCAACAATGATGGGCGTTTGGTTATTTATCGGTACCGGTTGCCTGAGCGGCAATACGATCCTGTTCTGCAACGGCTTTTTCAACATTGTTGCGAACCAGGCGAACGAAAAACGCTGCCATCAGGAATATAAAGGCAATTACGGCCAAGCTGAGAAGGCCAGAAAAGCTAGTGAACAGGTCAATTAAAGCATCCATTTTTCTCTCCAGATAGGCCAATGCTTCACCTATGCAGTTTATGGAGCTGTAATGGAAATTTCTTGACCTAAATCAAGCAGGGTCGAGTTTTTGTAGCTCTGGCGGCCCGGTCAACGGAGTATCAGAGCAGCTAGAAGACATAGCAAGGCTGCCCCACATACTAGGTAGAGGTCGCTATTTTCACGTCTATCGGGCAGAAGCAGTAATAGTGCCAAAGGTGGCAAGAATAGAGCGATCAACCCCGATAAGGCATCGCGGTTAAAACCAATAAATATCAACCGTAACCAGGCAATAGTGCCTAACACCAGCGCAAATATTGTCAAAACGGCTGCAACTGGTGTCATGGAATGACCCTTGAGGCATGGAAAAGTTTGACTGATGGGTTTCTCTAGGAAAAATACTAATAGGCAAAAGAGTGTATATCAGTATCTCTGACCTCAGGTTTTTGGCGCGCCCCCGGATTTGGCTGCTCGCGATCGTATTGTTGGTTCTCTATGGTTGTGAGACTGCGGGCTACTACTTTCAAGCGGCAACCGGTCAATTCCGTATACTTTCCTCTCGCCAGCCAATTGAGGAGCTGATCCAGAATGGCAATGCCAGCGACCAGTTGCAAAAGCAGTTACAGCTTGTCCAGGAAATACGCGCTTATGCAGCAGAGGAGTTAAAGTTGCCAGTGGGAGAAGCTTACAGCTCCTATGTTCAGCTTGAGGATGATTATCCGATATGGAATGTCTTGGCTGCGCCAGAATTTTCCCTCAGTCCAAAACGCTGGTGCTATCCCATAGCCGGTTGTGCCAGTTACAGGGGTTACTTCCGAAAATCAGCGGCCATTGCCAAGGCCAATAGCCTGCGCAATCAGGGTTATGATGTCTATCTGGGGGCGGTACCTGCCTATAGCACCTTGGGTTGGTTTAATGACCCTGTACTATCAAGTTTTGTGAATTGGACACCGGAGAGATTGGCCGGGCTTTTATTCCATGAATTGGCACATAGAAGAGTCTATGTAGCGGGTGACACACGTTTCAATGAAAGTTTTGCTACAGCGGTTTCTGAAATTGCCTTGCCAGATTGGCTTCGTAGCCAGGGGCTCTCGAGTTCAGCTGAGGAAACCAAAGCACAAGCATTAGCTGTACGACAATTAATGACGGCGACACGCAAGGAGCTTCAGCCAGTTTATCAGTCCAATTTACCGGACGAAGAAAAGCGCCAACAGAAAGAAGAAGTTCTAAGCCGGTTAAGACGTTGTTATTGGCGTATGGCAGCAGAGTGGTCTTACCCGGCACGCTACCAGGCTTATATAGAGAAAACTAATAATGCTACTTTGGCACTAGCTGCTGAGTATGAATCTTTGGTTCCTGCTTTTCGCCAACTTTATCTTGATAGTAATGGTTGGGAGGATTTTTATAATGCAGCTGAGAGATTGGGTGAACTTAACAAGGAAGATAGAGAGCAGAGTTTGTTGAGGCTGGCTACTGAATATAGGCAGGAAAATAATAATCCCGAAAAAGAAATTAATTTTGATGTCGAAGTCTGTATGCAGGATGATATATTAAGATGAAATTAATATATAAATTGTTGTTTGGTCTATCGAATTGCTCTTCAGATTATAAATAACTAATAGTTTGCTGTCTGTATTATAACTTATATTATCTTTTATTAGATAGTTGATGCTTTTTTCTTTGCCTACAATTTAATCTTTTCTGTTTTTATTTTACGTTACCTGATTATTACAGTGTTAGGAAGCATGCAAAAGAATTAATTTAATATTTTGTCATGTTTATCCTTTTTGTCGATCGTGCTCACTTACTAATTATGATGAAAATGGATTTTTTTTGTTAAAAAAATTATAGTTATTCAGTTTTGTTAAGTAATGTAAAGGTGTGAGGAAGAATGTATAGATACGGATTATCAATGCTTTTAGGGGCTTGCGTTATAGGTTTGTTGGTTGGGTGTAGCGGAGGAAGTGGGGGAAATAAAGGTAGCGGCACTAATGTACTACCAGAGCCAGATATAATTTCTCTCTCTGTACAGGGGAGGCTAATTGATGGCCCCACGACAAATGCAATAATACAAGTATTTGCCGGTGATTCTCTGGTTTTGACTAACTCCAGTCCTGATGGTACTTATTCTGTACAAATTGATTTGGATGAAACTCAATATGAAGATGTGGTGAAAATAGTTGCCACCTCTCAAGATAACAGCAAAATTAAGTTTGCCAGTACGTTGGGGCCTTTCAGCTCCTTGATCAAATACGCAGGAGATGATGGTGTCCTTGAGTCTTCAGAGAGTTATTCCGTAAATATTAGCAGCGTATCAACAGCTGTTTCTGCGATATTAGAAGCGGAAAATGATTTTATAGGTAAATCTTTTGAAGAGTGGGAAAAAGCTTTAAAATTGGTAGATGCCGAAAGAACTTTCTCTGTGGCTACAGCAATAAAAATCTTTATCGATTACTCAGACAAGGGAATATCAATACCTGAAGAGGTAGAAAATACTTATCTATTTGCATCAGATTATGATCTTTCTTCTGAGTATGTAAATTTATTTTCCACAACGATGGAAGATCTATTTAATGAAGTACAAAATGATATGGGTCAAATTCCAGATCTTTTTAGCATTTCAACGAATGGATTTAATGAAACTGAAGGAACCTATTACCTTCTATCCGAAGGTGACAGAATAACTTTATATTCAAACGGAACTGGTGAATATCTAACGGATAGTGGTCTCATAAATTTAACTTGGTCTAAAGCACCCGAAGGAATTTCTCTAGAGCTTGAAGAACCTATAATTGAAAGTTATTACATGGAGGTTGATGGTGAGTATTACTATGTAGATAAAGAAAAAGTACTTAATCGAATGCTCTGGATGCTTGATGATAAAAATCAAGGAATGTTGGTAATTGAATTTACTGATACTATTAAATATCCAGACTATAGCGGCTTGCCTGACACATTGGAAATAGGATTTTTCGCTACGAATAGTGTTCGTCCATCCGGTCTGTTAGATCCAAGAGATGTACTGGTGATTGGAAAATCATATAGTATGCCTATTCCTAATAGGGATGGAGAGGTAATAAATCCAATTGAGGGCACTTATTCCAATTTTGAGATATCTTCACTAAAGATGAGTTTTCTTGGTGAGTTTGAAAGTGGGGGCACGGTAAATATTAAACTTCCTGCTATTTCAGGAAATGGAGAATTAATAGAAAACGATCTTTCAGCGACTTGGAAAATTGATGACTCACACCGGCTTGTGGTGAACTTATCTGAAGATGAAATGTTAGTCTATTCATTATTAAAATTAAATAATGACGAGGTTCTTGAAGTGTTTGTTGAAGAGGAAACCTCTGATGGATTAAATTCTTCTGCAGTATCAACTATCCTCTTGAAAGATGCCACAAATTGGTATGAAAGAGATATCGCTGGTGTCTATGTATATCCACAGGAGTTTTTAACTCCGCTATATAAGTATTTTTTTGATTTTTCGACAGATGGTATTGTTTCAACAATTTATGTTGATGATTTAGATGGCAATGGCTCTATTGAGAGAAATGAATATCAGGAGAGAGAGGGACTCTGGCAGATAAAAAATAATGGTAATTTGTCTATTAGATTCTACAGGTCTGAAGACGGTTATTGCATGCCTGATTCTTGGGATCCTGCATATGATGCGGATTGTGCTCTTTATCTTGAGCGTGATTGGGACCTTTATCAAGTAGATCAAACTAATAAATATTGGTTTAGCTATCACCTGAATCTTTTTAGTGATTATTATTTTGATAGTGATAATGAGGATGTGGAAATTAATGGTCATATACTCAGCTCTGGTAGACTTTATCATGTCGGCTTATCTAAAGTTTCAGAAAGACCTGTGAATGCGCCAGAAGAATAATCTAAATTTTCTAACAAGCTGTATAAACCAGTTGTTTTTCTTGGTAAAGCGGTATTAAAAATACCGCTTTTTATTGATTGAATCTTTTTCTAATTTTTAAGGTATAAATTTTTCCTGAATTGAAATTCTATTTGCCCGCCATAAAACTCTTGATAAGAACCCTGCTTCGATCTAAATAAATAATTTAAATGTTATTTATATTGGTTATGGAGTGTATGCTTTAGATGATGTAGCAGATTCAGTAAATCTACTGATCAAAATTAATCTAAGCTTCTATTTTATTTAGGCGCAACGATATTTATCGTTTGGTGACTTGCTTTTCATTTGGAGTAGATTGGTTGGTTTTTTGCAATATATAATATGCTGCCAACTTTTCTAAAAATGTGTATAACGATTATTGTTTCTTTATCATTCTTTTGATTTCTTTCCAGTTAATCAAGTACTAAGATGTATATTAATCTATTTTCTAAACTGTTTCTTTTGGTTTTTTTTCAATGTATATCCGCTTGCAGTGGAGAGTCGTCTAATAATAAAAAAGAGACGGATGATGCCCACCCTGAAGTCACAAAAAGTTTAACTGTTCAAGGTTATATTGAGGCTGGCAACTATAGTGGCGTGGAAGTGATATTCCGAGTTGAGAATGAAGTTTTTAATGCTGAATTGGATATGTATGGAAACTATATCGTAGAATTGGAAGTCCATGAGTTAGAAGTTGACTCTTTTGTACAGGCAGAGGCAAACTTTCCTACTGGTAGCGGTGTAAAACTCGTTAGCACCCTAGGCTCATTTCAAGATCTTTTAGAGAAATCCGGAGACGATGGAATATTAGTCCGCTCTGAACTGCTGAACGTAAATATCACGAGTATTTCTACGGCACTATCTGCTCTGTTAGAGGTTGAAAATAATGGTGCGTTAATGTCTGACTCTCAGTATGAGGCAGCATACCAACAGGTAAACCCCTACACAGTATTTGATATAGCTGCATATATTAGTCTATTGATCAATAATCCCCAGGAAGCTAGATTTGGCGTACCTGATGAATTTGATGATGTATATGAGTTGGCCACAAACTTTAGCCTGATGGCTTTATATATTTCACAAATTAAAGAAAACTTTTTGGAAGAATTTGAATCAACGAAAACTTCTATTTCCAAGAACCAAAATCTTGTTAGTGCTTCACCATCGATTCTATCCGACATTGAAGACACTTATTATCTTGTTGGGGATAATTTGAGATTAACACTTCAGGCTGATGGCACAGGAGAAGTGATTGGTGCTATGGATAGTGCGGTGATTACTTGGTCACAATCCGATGAAGGACTTATTATTGAAGGGGCGGATCTAGTTACAGGTTATTATTATAACGAGTATGATTTAGCCTTCGTAGAAACTCACATCAGAATTACTAAATTAAATTGGGTTTCAAATACGGCTTCTGTCGATTCTGTTATTCTCAATTCGGTTCAATATGAGCACTACCCTGGTGGAGAGTATCAAGGTAGTCAATTCATAGAACAAACTTTAATGAGTTTCGCAGTGAGATCTTCCGCGGAATTAGCTGTATCCAATGCTATTGAGTTGGGAAAAACATATAGTTTGCCTATTGCATCAACAGTTAGTGACATTGTCGACCCCGGTGAAGAGTTATCGCCAGTTAATGCTGTAATGGTGTTGGAAATGCGTTTTTATGGTGACTACGAAAATGGTGGAAAGGTTGACATTATTGTTCCTGAAATCTACACCGATGGAAGTTCATTTGAAACCGAGTTGGCAGGAATTTGGTTTGTAAATGATCATAATCAACTTAGGGTTGAAGTCACAAATAATAAAAGCTTTGCTTATACTTTTTTGGATTATAAGTCTGATGATTATAATCGAGTCTTTGTTATGGATGAGTCCTATGAAATAAGACTAACAAAGCTCAGCTCTTTCTTTGGTCAAGAACTAGATGGTTGGAAAGGACAGGAAATACCTGGGATGTATTATATCCCTAATCCTAGCTGGTCTTTCTCAACCGTATTGGACCATTACTGGGTTGAATTAGATACCGATGGATCAGTAAATACAGTGCGTGGATTGGATTTAAATCTTGATGGACAGTTTGACAACAGCGAGATTAATCTAACCCCTGGCCTTTGGAGACTGGATGAAAGTGGTGAGTTAACTATTAGACATTACTCTCAGGAATCAGAGGACTGTATTCCAGGCTTATGGGATCCTGGCACTATTTCAGGATGTCAGCTCGCTAGAGAGTATAAGTGGAATCTCTATCGTGTTGATGGTGAAAATAGGTTTTATATGAAAAAAACCTTAAAACACTTTTCTGATATGTCAAGTATAACTGGGCAGCTGCCGGTAGAAAATGCTTATATTTATAACTCAAAAATGGAAAAAATATCCGAAAGACCATTTGAGGTTCCAGGAATATAAAGCCCTTTAAATAAAATTGTATGTAAGAAAATAATGAGGTGGTATCTATTTGCGCTGCCACCTCTAGGGCTGATTTTATTGCGCTCTAATCTGGTGGGAATTAGATATTCCCCAAATACTATATTATTGCCTTTAGTGAGAAAGCAGTCTCGCCACATCCAACATCCTATTGGCAAATCCCCACTCATTATCAAACCAAATCAAAATCTTGGCTAATCGATCACCCGCTACACGAGTTTGGCCTGCATCAATGACGCCGGAACGGGGGTCGTGATTAAAGTCACAGGATGCGAGAGGTTCTCGGGTAAAGCCAAGCACACCGTTAAATTCCTTTTCGGAAGCAGTTTTAAGTACGAAGTTAACTTCTTCCTGGCTTACCGCTTTGCTTAGGGAGACGGATAAATCAATAGCGGAAACATTGACGGTGGGTACACGAAGGGCTTGTGCTTCAAACTTTCCAAACAGGTGGGGAAGTATTCTCTCAATACCTCGTGCTAAAGCAGTATCAACCGGGATAACAGAGGTTATTGCTGAACGTGTTTTTCTTAAATCAGTATGATGATAGGCATCACTTACCGGTTGATCGTTCATTGCTGAATGGATGGTGGTAATGACTCCAGCTTCAATACCGAAGGCTTTATCCAGGGCGGCGATAACTGGCACACTGCAATTAGTGGTACAGGAGGCTGCCGAAATAATACGCTCCTTGCCCGTTAAAATATGGTCGTTTACCCCATACACGACGGTGGCATCCACATCGCGGCTGGCGGGTTGGGAAAATAATACTTTCTTGGCTCCTGCGGCAAGGTGTAACTCAGCGCCCTGCCGTTGCTTAAAGCTGCCGGTGCATTCCAGTACGATATCTACCTGATCCCGTCGCCAATCCAGATCTTCTAACCGCTCGCAATGAGTTACGGCAATAGAATCTCCGTTAACCACAAGGACATCTTTATGCACGGAAACTTCGCCTGAGAAGCGGCCGTGGACAGAATCATACTTTGTCAGGTGTGCAATGGTGTCGCAGTCAGCCAGTTCATTGATGGCGACTATTTGTAAGCTATCGCGGGCGCCAGACTCATAGAGTGCGCGTAAAACGGAGCGGCCGATACGGCCGTAGCCATTGATGGCAATTCTAGTGGTCATAGCACAACTTTAGGCAGGAGAAAATGTCAGCTAAGGGTCCCCGCGCGGCGCCGAGCCAGAGCCGCACGGGGTTGATACCTAAACGATATTCGGTGGAGAGAACAGTATTACTTCAGCAGTTTTTCTACCGCTTCAGCCACATTGTCCACAGTGAAACCAAAGTAGCGCATCAAGTCGCCGGCAGGGGCAGATTCGCCAAAGGTTTCCATACCGATAATAGCGCCATCGAAACCGACAAACTTATACCAGTAGTCTTTGTGGCTCGCTTCTACCGCTACTCGTGCACGTACAGAAGAAGGCAGTACGGACTCGCGATAAGCTTCTTCCTGCTCCATAAACAACTCGGCACAGGGCATGGAAACAACGCGAACTTTCTTGCCAACCAGTTTTTCCTGGGCTGCCATCGCCAGCTCTACCTCGGAGCCAGTGGCAATAATAATGGCTTCAGGAGTACCTTCGCAGTCGGATAGTACGTATCCACCGCGCTCAATCTGAGCCAGCTGTGCGCTGTCGCGATCTTGAGGAGCCAGGCCCTGACGGCTAAAGACCATGGTGCTGGGGCCTTCTTTGCGCGCTATAGCCATCTTCCAGCTCACTGCGGATTCAGTGGCGTCACAGGGGCGCCATGTGTGCAGGTTCGGAGTGGCGCGTAAGGCGCTGAGCTGTTCCACCGGCTGGTGAGTTGGGCCGTCTTCGCCCAGGCCAATAGAGTCGTGAGTGTAGACAAAGATCACGCGCTGCTTCATCAGTGCGGCCATGCGCACAGCGTTGCGGGCGTATTCCATAAACATCAGGAAGGTAGCACCGTAGGGCACGAAACCACCGTGCAGAGCGATACCATTCATAATGGCGCTCATACCGAATTCGCGCACACCGTAATAGATGTAGTTGCCGGAGGCATCTTCGGCGCTGATGCCTTTGGAGCCTGACCAGATAGTGAGGTTGGAGCCGGCCAGGTCGGCAGAGCCGCCGAGGAATTCGGGCAGCAGCGGGCCGTAGGCGTTCAGTGCGTTTTGGCTGGCTTTGCGGGAGGCGATCTTCTCTGCATTTTCCTGGCAGGCTTTGATGTACTCATCTGCTTTGCTGAGGAAGTCTGCGGGCAGTTCACCGCTCATACGGCGCTCAAATTCAGCTGCCAGCTCCGGGAATTCTTCGCGGTAATCGGCGAGGATATCTTTCCATTCGTCTTCCTGGGCTTCACCTTTGGCTTTGGCATCCCAGCCAGCGTAGATATCTTCGGGGATTTCAAATGGGCCGTGGGCCCAACCGAGGGTTTCGCGAACCAGGGCGATCTCTTCGTCACCCAGCGGTGCACCGTGACACTCTTCGCGCCCCTGTTTGTTCGGGGAGCCGAAGCCGATCACGGTTTTGCAGCAGATAATGGTGGGCTTATCGGTAACAGAGCGAGCTTCTTCAATAGCGGCTTTGATAGCGGCGGAATCGTGGCCATCCACATTGGGAATTACGTGCCAGCCGTAGGATTCAAAGCGCTTGGGAGTGTCGTCGGTGAACCAGCCTTCCACTTCACCATCGATGGAGATGCCGTTGTCGTCATAGAAGGCGACCAGCTTGCCCAGGCCCAGGGTACCGGCCAGGGAGCAGGCTTCGTGGGAGATACCTTCCATCAGGCAGCCATCGCCCAGGAATACATAGGTGTGATGGTCTACCAGCTCGTAGCCAGGGCGATTGAACTGGGCACCCATTATCTTTTCTGCCATTGCCATACCAACAGCGTTGGTGATGCCCTGGCCCAGTGGGCCGGTGGTGGTCTCTACACCAGGGGCATAACCGTATTCGGGATGGCCCGGAGTTTTGGAATGCAGTTGGCGGAAGTTCTGCAGCTCTTCTATCGGCAGGTCATAGCCGGACAGGTGCAGCAGGGAATAAAGCAGCATGGAGCCGTGACCGTTGGACAGTACAAAGCGGTCGCGATCGGCCCAGTTGGGGTTGGCTGGGTTGTGCTTTAAGTAGTCATTCCACAGCACCTCGGCGATATCCGCCATACCCATGGGCGCACCGGGGTGGCCACTTTTGGCTTTCTGGACCGCGTCCATAGACAGGGCGCGAATGGCGTTGGCCTTTTCAGTGCGAGAGGGAGTAGAAGACATAAGAAGAGCTCTCTGGTTTCTTAGCTAGGGTGCGGCGCTGCTCTGCCGGCAGATTCCCGCAACAACGAAAATGGTGGCGTATTTTCCCGTAAAGGGCGGCCCTGCGCAAAGCTTTGGTGGGGGATTTGTTGTTGAGTGCAGCAACAAACTTCCAATTCTATGCATCAGGCGGCGCCATTAACATCTATATCAAAAATATTTAATAAAGCTATATCAAAACATTTTGATATAGGTGTGCTCCCCTGCTAGACTTCGTCCCATGTCTGAAAATGAGCCAGCTCCCGAACTGAGCCCAGCCGAGGCAATTCCTCAGCTGGCCTTGACCCTGAAAGCCGCCGGAGATCCCCTGCGGCTCGAAATATTGCGCCTGCTCAGCCAGGACTCTTACAGTGTTTTAGAGCTGTGCCGAATCTTTGATTTGCGCCAACCTGCCTTGAGTCATCACTTGAAAGTGCTCGCCCAGGCAGGTCTGGTAAACAAGCACCGCGAAGGTAATAACCTTTTCTACCGGCGCACTGCAGCTACTCCACTGCTGGCACAGCTTTTTACAAACCTGGATCATTTGCCTCTGGCCGATGTGCGTGTGCAGGCGGTATCCCGGATTTCTGAAGAGAGAGCGGAAGCATCGCGACGTTTCTTTGCCGATTACGGCAACCGCTTTCGCGAGCAGCAGGAATTGATTGCCAGCTATGACGTATACGGACCACAGGTGGCCCAGCTGCTCAAACCTGGTCGTCATGCCTTGGAAGTTGGTCCTGGAGAAGGTGAATTTCTACAGGAGTTGGCCCAGCGTTTCGCGACAGTGACAGCACTGGATCTGTCTTCTGCAATGTTGGAGCGGGCCCAATCTTTTGCCGATGAACAGGGTATTAAAAATATCGAGTTTGTCTGTAGCGATACTCGCGCAGCTGCAGCGCGGCCGGCCAGTGCCGACACCATCGTGGTGAACATGGTGCTGCACCACACTCCTGACCCGGCACAAATTTTTCACGATTTGCACGGCGCCCTAAAAAAGGGCGGGCAGCTTTTAATCGCAGAATTGCAAGAACACAGCCAGGATTGGGCCAGAGAGGCCTGCGGAGATTTATGGCTGGGTTTTGCTCCAGAGCAGTTGAGTGACTGGGCCGCGACTGCCGGCCTGCAAGATGGGCGCAGTATTTATAGTGCCCTGCGCAACGGCTTTCAGATTCAGATAAGAGAGTTTATTAAGCCCTGACGGGGGTTTGTCAGGCACAGCCTGAAGTTAAAAGATATTCAACCGCTGCGGCGGGACAATGGAGACCTCAAAATGAGTGAATACAGACTGTTTACCTCAGAATCCGTATCTGAGGGACACCCGGATAAAATTGCCGACCAGATTTCCGATGCTGTATTGGATGCTCTACTGGCCCGTGACAAGCAGGCGCGGGTTGCCTGTGAAACCCTGGTGAAAACCGGTATTGCTGTTATTGCCGGCGAGATTTCCACCTCTGCCTGGGTTGATCTGGAAGAGCTGGTGCGCAAAGTTATTACCGATATCGGCTATACCTCTTCCGATGTGGGCTACGACGGAGATACTTGCGGTGTTATCAATGTGATTGGTAAACAATCTGTGGATATCGCACAGGGTGTAGACCGTGCTAAGCCGGAAGATCAGGGTGCTGGGGATCAGGGGTTAATGTTTGGTTATGCGACCAATGAAACCCCCACCTTTATGCCTGCGCCGATCTACTATTCCCACCGTCTGGTTGAGCGTCAGGCTGAAGTGCGTAAATCCGGCCTGCTCCCCTGGTTGCGTCCCGATGCAAAAAGCCAGCTGACCTTCCGTTACGACGAACAAGGTCGCCCCTGTGCGATCGATGCGGTTGTTCTTTCAACTCAGCACAACCCGGATGTCAGCCAAAAAGATCTGCGCGATGCAGTGATGGAGTTGATTGTTCACAACACCTTGCCGCTGGAATGGCTGCATAAAGACACCAAGTTCCATATCAATCCGACGGGCAACTTTGTTATTGGTGGGCCCGTTGGAGACTGCGGTCTCACCGGGCGCAAGATTATCGTTGACACTTACGGTGGCTCTGCTCGCCATGGCGGCGGTGCATTTTCCGGTAAGGACCCCTCCAAGGTTGACCGCTCTGCCGCTTATGCGGGTCGCTATGTGGCTAAGAACATTGTCGCGGCAGGCCTGGCCAAGCGCTGTGAGATTCAGGTTTCCTACGCCATCGGTGTCGCCGAGCCGACTTCCGTAGCAATTAATACTTTTGGAACCGGTTTGGTACCAGAGGATAAGCTGGTAGAGCTGGTACGCGAAAACTTTGACCTGCGCCCTTACGCCATCTCCAAATCCCTCGACCTGCTGCACCCGATGTATCAGTTGACCGCAGCTTACGGTCACTTTGGTCGCGACCCGTTTACCCACACTTACAACTGGGTCGACAGCAACGGTCAGGAACGCAGTGAGAGCTTTACTGCTTTCCCATGGGAGAAAACCGATAAAGCGGATGAGCTTTGCTCCCAAGCCGGCCTCTAAGTTTCAGAAATAAATATTCATGCCTGCGCCAAAAGCGCGGGCACACAAAATATGCTGGGTACCACTCGGCAAGCAGATAATTTTTGGACTCAAAAACGATGAATCAAATGAGCACTGAATTTAAAGATTACAAAATCGCGGATATTTCCCTGGCCGAGTGGGGGCGCCGTGAAATTGAAATTGCAGAAGGTGAAATGCCGGCGCTGATGACTCTGCGTGAGAAATATCGTGCAGAGCAGCCGCTGGCGGGTGCCCGTATCATGGGCTGTATCCATATGACGATCCAGACTGCGGTGCTGATCGAAACCCTGGTCGCACTGGGTGCTGAAGTTCGCTGGTCCTCCTGTAATATTTTCTCCACCCAGGATCACGCCGCTGCCGCCATTGCTGCGCGCGGAATCCCTGTATTTGCCTGGAAAGGTGAAACTGAAGAAGAGTACGAGTGGTGCCTTGAGCGCACTATTGGTGCCGATGTTGCAGGCTGGCAACCCAATATTATTTTGGATGACGGTGGCGACCTCACCGAGTTGCTGCACCGCGAATACCCGCAACTTCTCGATGCTTGCCACGGTGTGAGTGAAGAGACCACCACCGGCGTACACCGCCTGCAGGATATGCTGCGCGAAGGCACCCTGAAGATTCCTGCGATCAACGTTAATGACGCTGTGACCAAGAGCAAGAACGACAACAAATACGGCTGTCGCCACAGCCTTAACGACGCCATCAAGCGCGCCACTGACCACCTGCTCTCTGGTAAGCGAGCGCTGGTTATTGGTTACGGCGACGTAGGTAAAGGTTCTGCAGCATCCCTGCGCCAGGAAGGCATGATCGTACGGGTTTCTGAAGTGGACCCGATCTGTGCGATGCAGGCTTGTATGGACGGCTTCGAGCTGGTTTCCCCCTATATCGACGGTGTTAATACCGGTACTGCTGAGGGTATTAACAAACAGCTGCTGGCCAATACAGACCTGATCGTTACTACAACCGGTAATGTGAATGTTTGCGATGCCCACATGCTTTCCGCCCTGAAGAGTGGTGCGGTGGTTTGTAATATTGGTCACTTCGATAATGAAATCGACACCGCCTTTATGCGTGAAAACTGGGAGTGGCAGGAAGTTAAGCCGCAGGTACATAAGGTGGTTCGCAATAGCGAAACCAATGATCACTTGCTGCTGCTGTCTGAAGGCCGCCTGGTAAACCTTGGCAACGCTACTGGCCACCCGAGCCGCATTATGGATGGCTCTTTTGCCAACCAGGTTCTCGCCCAGATCCATTTGTTCAAAGAAAAGTTTGCTGACTTACCAGCAGATCAAAAAACTTCAGCGCTGTATGTAAAAGTACTGCCCAAGCACCTGGATGAAGAAGTTGCACGCTATATGGTTGAGGGTTTTAGTGGTGTTATTACCCGTATGACCGAGCAGCAAGCTAACTATATCGGTGTTTCAGTTGAAGGTCCGTTCAAACCTGAAAGTTATAAGTACTAATCACCCCTAACTAAAAGGTGTCGGCATGGCCGGCACCTGAATTGTGCGGGGTTGGAGAAATATAATGAAAGACTCCATTCGCATAAGTTTCGAATTTTTCCCTCCCAAAACGCCAGAGGGTCGCGAGAAACTATATAAAACTCGTGAAGCGCTGCAGGCATTTAACCCTGAATTCTTCTCTGTAACTTATGGTGCCGGTGGTACCACAAGAGAGACAACGTCGAGTATTGTGACCAATATGCGACGGGATGGTATTTCAATTGCCCCTCATTTATCGTTCGGCGGTGATAATGAAGAGACAATACTGGGTTTGTTAAATGAATATAAAGAGGCGGGAATTAATCGAATAGTTGCACTGCGCGGTGATATGCCATCGGGCATGGGTGCAGTGGCGCAACTGGTTTATGCGAATGAATTAGTCGCCTTTATTCGACGACATACCGGCGATCAATTTCATCTTGAAGTAGCTGCCTATCCAGAGATCCACCCGGAGTCGAATAGCTACGATGATGATATTCGGTATTTAAAAGGTAAATTTGAGGCAGGTGCTAATAGCGCACTGACTCAATATTTCTATAACCCAGATTCCTATTTCTACTTTATTGATCAGTGTGAAAAGGCGGGTATCGATGCGCCCATTTATCCAGGCATTATGCCGATAGCTAATTTTGCCAACCTTGTGCGTTTCTCTCGCAATTGTGGTGCGGAAATTCCGAGGTGGTTGGTTAAGCGCATGGAAAGCTTCCGTAATCCTGAAGACATTCGAAAGCTTGGATTAGAGGTTGTTACCGACCTCTGCGAGACCTTATTAGAAGGGGGGGCGCCGGGTTTACATTTTTACACAATGAATCAGGATGCAATCGTTACTAAGATTTTGAAAAGCCTCAAGCTTTAATTGAAAACTCGAAAGCTATTGCTTTCGAGTTTTCTGTTTATGAAACATTGTCTGAAATTTTCATATCGTTTGTTCAGAGTTTACTGGCTGGAGATTTAACATCTCTTCTGGGCCATCTGAAATATTTTTAAATTCCGGTAGGTTGGTATAAGTGCGGAATTATAATCCCCCCCTGAAACCATTCCTCTCAATACTGTATGAGGATGAAGCACTACTGGTTTTAGAAAAACCTAGCGGGCTTCTCAGTGTTCCGGGAAGAAGCGCTGATCATAAAGACAGCTTAGCTAGTCGAGCGCAATCACTATATCCAGATGCATTAACTGTCCATCGATTGGACATGGATACTTCAGGACTAATCGTAATGGCGCGCAGTGCCGAGGTGCACAAGGCGCTGAGTATTTTATTTCAAAATCGTGAAGTTGAGAAAATCTACTATGCGCGAGTATGGGGTGTGCCTGAAAATGTAAGTGGTGAAGTGGATTTACCGCTTATTTGTGACTGGCCAAATAGGCCAAGGCAAAAAGTGGATTTTTCCGAGGGCAAGCCATCCCTGACTCGTTGGGAGAGAGTCTCCAGCTCTGAAAACAGTAGTTTAATTCGACTTATGCCAGTTACTGGACGCTCCCACCAACTCCGTGTGCATATGCAGGCAATAGGACATCCGATACTGGGAGACCCCTTTTATGCCCACCCCGATGCGTTGAAGGGAGCTTCGAGGCTATTATTACATGCCAGCGAATTGAATTTTTCTCACCCTACAAGCGGAGAAGCGCTATTCTTTACTAGCGAGTTGCCCGGAGAATTTGTAATTGAATAAGGTGACAATAGGGGTTGTCAAAGATATATAAAAAGGGCGGCCACTTAGCCGCCCTTTTTATCGGTTATTTTTTATTCTTCATCGCCGCCATCAAAATATCGCCCATGCTGCCACGGCCATTACCTTGGCCCCCTTTCTGGGAGCGGTTGCCCTGCTGTTTGTTGTAGCGCTGGGCTTGGCGGTTTTCGCGCTGGTCACCTTTTTTAATACCGCCACTACCCTGCTCACCGGGCTCGTCAGATAAACGCATGGAAAGGCCGATACGTTTGCGGGCAACGTCCACTTCCATCACTTTAACTTTGACAATATCACCGGCTTTTACGACTTCGTGAGGGTCTTTAACGAACTTCTCTGAGAGTGCAGAGATATGTACCAGGCCATCCTGGTGAACACCGATATCCACAAAGGCACCGAAGTTGGTAACGTTGGTGACGGTCCCCTCGAGTACCATTGCCGGGCGCAGGTCTTTGATTTCCTCTACGCCCTCTTCAAATTTCGCCGTGCGGAATTCCGGGCGCGGGTCGCGGCCGGGCTTTTCCAGTTCGGCAATAATATCGGTAACGGTAGGTACACCGAATTTTTCGTCGGTATAGTCTGCCGGATTCAGTCGGCGCAGGAAGCCGGAGTCGCCGATGAGGCTGTTAATTTCACGGCTATTTTTCTCGGCAATGCGTTTAACCACGATATAGGACTCGGGGTGTACCCCGGATTTATCCAGCGGATTTTCACCATTATTAATACGCAGGAAGCCGGCGGCCTGTTCGAATGCCTTGGGGCCCAAACGCGGAACTTCCATTAGCTGCTTGCGATTTTTGAATGCGCCGTTCTGGTCGCGGTAGCTGACGATATTGTTGGCAATAGATGCAGTCAGGCCGGAAACCCGAGCCAGCAGCGGTGCAGAGGCGGAGTTCAGCTCAGCGCCGACACCGTTTACACAGTCCTCGACTACGGCGTCCAGTGAACGAGCCAGCTGAGTCTGGGAAACGTCGTGCTGATACTGGCCAACACCAATGGATTTGGGTTCGATTTTCACCAACTCTGCCAGCGGGTCCTGCAGACGGCGGGCGATGGAGATGGCTCCACGGATAGTCACGTCAAGATCCGGGAATTCCCGCGCAGCGAATTCAGAGGCGGAGTAAACGGAAGCACCGGCTTCGTTAACCACAACTTTTTGAGCCGTCAGCTTATATTGCTTAATGGTTTCCCCGACGAATTTGTCGGTTTCGCGGCTGGCGGTGCCGTTGCCAATGGCGATCAGGCCCACATTGTATTTATTGCACAGGGCGGCAATAACCGCTGCAGACTCCTGGTGACGATTCTGTGGCGGGTTGGGGAAGATAGCGGTGTGATCGAGTATCTTGCCGGTGGCATCCACCACGGCGACTTTGACCCCGGTGCGCAGGCCCGGGTCGAGGCCGATGGTGGCTTTTTGCCCAGCCGGAGCTGCCAGCAGCAGATCTTTCAAGTTGCGGGAGAATACCTTGATGGCCTCCTCCTCTGCTTTCTCGCGCAGCTCACCCATCAGGTCAGTTTCCAGTGCGGTCAGCAGCTTGATTCGCCAGGTCCAGCGCACTACTTCGCCGAGCCATTTGTCTGCAGGGCGACCTTCATCGGTGATATCCACATGGCGGGCGATCATGGCTTCGCAGGGATGGCTGGAGGTTGGGGAGGTCCCCTCTTCTTCGGCGAGGCCCACACTGATAGCGAGTACGCCTTCGTTGCGGCCGCGGAAAATAGCCAGTGCACGGTGGGAGGGCACCTTGGACCAGTCTTCGGCGTATTCAAAATAGTCGCGGAACTTGGCCCCTTCTTCTTCTTTGCCTTCGAGCAGTTTGGATTTCACCTGTCCGTCGCGCTTGAGGAATTCACGCAGCTTGCCCAGCAGCTCGGCGTCTTCGGCAAAACGTTCCATCAGGATAAATTTGGCTCCATCCAGAGCGGCTTTGATGTCTTTGACGTGAAGGGTGGCGTCTTCGTTGTCGGTGTTGAGGTATTGCTCTGCTTCAGCTGCGGGGTCGAGGGAGGGGGTGTTGATCAGTGCATCGGCCAGCGGTTCCAGGCCAGCCTCGATGGCGATTTGCCCTTTGGTGCGGCGCTTGGGTTTGTAGGGGAGGTAGAGGTCTTCGAGGCGATTCTTGGTGTCGGCACTGTTAATTTGTTGTGACAACTCTGGAGTCAGCTTGCCCTGCTCATCGATGCTTTTCAGGATGGCAGCGCGGCGCTCTTCCAGTTCGCGCAGATAGCGCAGTCGGTCTTCCAAGGTGCGCAGCTGGGTGTCGTCCAGGGCCCCTGTCACTTCTTTCCGGTAGCGCGCAATAAATGGGACTGTGGCTCCTTCATCGAGCAGGGATACTGCGGCGGTAACCTGTTGTGGTCTGACATTGAGTTCTTCGGCGATGCGAACGTTGATATCCAGCATTTGATGTTTACATCCGTTTTCCGGGAAATTTCGTACCGTTAAGGGCGATGTTGGACCAGTAAGTAGCCTTTCAGTTTCCGTGGTATTTGGCGGGTAAACGAGAGGGCCCTTACAGGAGTAATTTTGGGTCGGCATTATGCGTTACCCGAGCGCAGCGAGGAAGGTTTGCGGCAGGACACAAACTTGTGCGGCAGTCTGCATCCAAATTGCCTCTTATGTGCGTCGAACTTCAGTAGAATGCGTGCTAACTAAAATTTGACCAATTCAGGTCAGGGAACGGGGTAGAGGGTACCTGTGAAAGTCTCGAGTAAAAACAAGCTGTTATTCATTGTATTGTTAGTCGGGGTGGCTGTTATTGCTGCGGTGGTTGTATTGAAACCGAAGCCGGAGGAAAAACCGCCAGAGGTGGTGGTACCGCCAATGGCCGATGTTCTCTATATAGAACCCAGTCGCCAGACACTGTTGGTACCTAGCCAGGGAACCGTTCATGCCCGCCATGAAATCGATGTGATTGCGCGAGTCGGCGGTGTGATCGAAAGCGTCGATGAGGCATTTGTTCCCGGCGGCTTCTTCAATAAAGACGCCCGTTTATTGCAGCTCGAGCAAGCAGACTATCGCTACCAGGTCACTCGCGCGGAATCGCAACTGGCAAATGCCAAGTCCGCCCTGGCTCAGGAGCAGGGCCATGCCAAGCAAGCTAAGCGCGAGTGGCGTGACCTGGGATCTGAAGCTGCCAATGCCCTGTTCCTGCGCAAACCCCATCTCGAAGCTGCCCAGGCTGCAGTGGAAGCAGCAAGGGCTGACCGCGACCAGGCAAAATTGGATTTGGAACGCACATCACTCAAAGCCCCTTTTGCAGGTCGTGTAGTTGAGACTTTTGTCGACCTGGGACAGTACATTACCCCCGGTACCCCTCTGGCAAAAATTCACAGCACCGGTATCGCTGAAGTCCGTCTCCCTCTGACCGATCAGCAGCTGGCGTTGCTCGATCTTCCCCTGGGTAAAACTATTGAGAATGGTCCCGCTGTGCGTCTGAAAGCTGTTGTGGCTGGACGTGAACACGAGTGGCGTGCGCAATTGGTGCGAACTGAAGCCAGTATCGATCCCAACAGTCGCTTTATTTTTGCTGTTGCCCAGGTACAGAAGCCCTATGAAGGGGATGTGCCGCTGATGAATGGCCTGTTTGTTGAGGCAGATATTGCCGGCAGAACCTTTGATGATGTTGTGGAGTTGCCCCGTCAGGCACTGCATGAAGGGGATCACCTGTTGGTGCTGAATGCCGAGAGTCAGCTGATCTACAAAACTGTTGAGCTGTTACAAACCATAGGTGACAGAATCTGGCTCCGCGGTGATATCGCTATGGGTGACCGAGTGATTGTTTCAAGCTTGGGCTACTCCCGTGAGGGTATGATACTCACCGCTAACCCCCTCAATGAGCGGCCAGCGGGCCTGGGGAGTCTCTCGGAGGATTCCGCAGAGCCTTCTGCAGTATCCGCTGCTGGTGATGCCGGCGGTGTTAGCAATGCTTCCCTGGGAGGCAAGTAATGAGCGGAATCATCCCGTGGTTTGCGCGCAACAGTAAAGCCGCAAATCTGCTGATGATTATGATAATCATCGGCGGAATCTTTGGCCTTATGAGTATCGACCGGGAGGTGTTTCCCACGCTGCAGTTGGGGATTGTAGAGGTTAATATCTCTTACCCCGGCGCCGGTCCGGCAGAGGTGGAGCAGCAGGTAACCGTTCGGGTTGAGGAGGCTATCTCCGAAGTAAAGGGTATTAAGGAAGTAAACTCCGCTTCCCGACGAGGTAGTGCCTCTATTGAAATCCAGGCGATGGATGGCTACGACGAGTTGCGATTGCTCAACGATATTAAGGTTCAGGTAGATAGTATCAATACCTTTCCCGACGGTATTGAGCGTCCCATTATTCGCTTGATTGAAGCTAACGCCGAGTTAATGATGATCGCCATCGGTGGGCCAGTCTCTGAGCGTCAGCTCAAGGAAACCACCCTGGATTTGCGCGATAAGCTCAACCTGATTTCCGGTGTGCGCAGAGTTGATGTTTGGGGTGATCGACCAGACGAGTTATCCATTGAAGTTTCCGAGCTGGATTTACGTCGCTACAACCTGAGCTTTAATCAGGTTGCCGACGCGGTGCGCCGCTCCTCCCTGGATTTGCCTGCCGGCATGGTGCGCTCGGACCGCGGTGATATTCAGGTGCAAACTCGTGGCCAGGCCTATACCGCTGAAGACTTCGAGCGTATCCCCGTAGTTAGCCGTGCCGATGGCTCTGTATTGTTGCTGCGCGATGTAGCGACAGTGCGTGATGGCTTTGAGGAATACAACAACGTTATTCGTTTTAATGGCAATCCAGCCATGAACCTTCGCATTATTCAGGGCGAGCCCCTGGATGTGGTGAAAACCGCTGAGAGAATCAAAGCGTTCCTGGAGGAGACTCGCGAGCAATTGCCACCGGGCATGGAACTGGATGTCTGGTTCGACTTCTCCAAGGCATTTGAAGGCCGCATGAATCTGCTGACTACTAATGCCCTGAGCGGTTTTGCCATGGTGTTTGTCATGCTGATGCTGTTCCTGCGCCCGGCACTGGCCATGTGGGTAACCGTGGGCATTGTTGTCGCTTTCCTGGGTGCTTTCTGGCTGTTGCCGGTGACCGGCGTCAGTCTAAATATGCTGTCATTGTTCGCCTTCCTGTTAATACTTGGGATTGTGGTGGACGATGCCATCATTGTTGGGGAGGCAGTGCATGCTGCCCACGATAGAGGTGAATCTGGCCTGGCTGCAGCTGAGCAAGGGGTGAAGCAGGTAGCTTCCCCGGTAATTTTCGCCGTGACCTCCACCATGGTGTTCTTTATCCCCATGCTGTTCCTGCCCGGCGTTACCGCACAGATGATGCTGGCCTTGCCGGTGGTAGTACTGCTGTGTCTGGTCTTCTCCCTGGTGGAATCCCTGTTGATCCTGCCGGCTCACTTGGTGGGCATGAAGCCAGAGAAACCTGCCAAATCGACACTGGGAATTAAATTACAAAACGTACGTAGAAGTTTTGCCGGTGCGATGAAGACGGCCGGAGATAAGTACTACCTACCTTTACTGGAAAAGTCCCTTAGCAATAGCCGCACCACAGTGATGAGCTTTATGTTGGCACTGGGTTTGTCGATCGCTGTTTTCCAGAGTGGTTATGTGGGCTCTTCATTCTCACCCCAGGTCCCCTCTGATTTATTGCAATTGCGAATTTCTATGGCCTCAGGTGAACCCTTCAGTGAAGCTGAACGGGTAATGGAGCAGGTACTCACCGCCGCTGATAAGTTGGAAACCGATGAGGGAATGCTGGAGCAGAACAAGGGTGAGTCGTTCTTGCAGAACTCCCTGGTTTTCAATTGGCGTGGCAACATCTATGTAACCTTGCAGCTTACCGATGGAGAGATGCGCGATGTCACCTCCGAGTCTTTAGCGTTGCGCTGGCGCGAATTGATTGGCGAGCTGCCGGCTAGTGTCGAGGACATGAATATTGATGCGAGCATCAACAATAGCAGTAATGGTATGAGCCTGAACCTGAGTACTGCCTCAGGGGATATGGGTGAACTGCGCGCTGCTGCTGATTTGGTTAAGGAAAAACTGGATAGTTATGTCGGTGTCTACGATGTGCGGGATAACCTGACCAGTGCCCGACGCGATATTGAAATCCAGCTGAAACCCTATGCCACTACGATGGGCATTAATCTCGCAGATGTGGCCAGGCAGGTTCGTCAGGGTTTCTACGGTGAGGAGGTTCAACGTATCCCACGTGGTCGTGAGGATGTTCGCGTAATGGTTCGCTACCCCATGGAGGAGCGCGCCAGTGAAGAGCAGATGGACCGTATCCGCATTCGCACCAACGATGGAGAAGTACCCTTCTCAGCGGTGGCTGATGCGGTTTATGTACCCGGTTATACCACGATTCGCCGCAACGATCGCGAGCGCACCGTGCGGGTATTTGCCGAAATAACGCCGAATACTTCCAGCGCGCAGGATATCCTTAAGGATATGCGCGAGACCCTGGTACCTGAGCTGGAGCGCCAGTTCCCCGGTTTCTCCCTGAGAACCGCAGGGGAAATGCAGGAGGAAGAAGAGTTTAACGGTGCTATTCTGGCCTTCTTTGTATTGTCCCTGTTCGGCATTTATGCACTGCTGGCGATTGCTTTCCGCTCTTACTCACAGCCATTGCTGATCCTTACTGCTGTGCCGTTTGGGTTCTTCGGTGCCTTAGTTGGCCACCTGTTGATGGGGCACAACATCAGCATTATGTCGATGCTCGGTTTCCTCGCAGCGGCGGGTGTGGTTGTGAACGACAACCTGGTATTGATGGATCGCATTAATCAGCTGCGCGCTCAGGGTATGGCGGTGATGGATGCGGTGGTACATGCGGGCCGGGATCGTTTCCGTCCGATTATCCTGACCTCAATTACTACCTTTATCGGTCTGGTACCGATTATGTTCGAACGGTCGATCCAGGCCCAGTTCCTGATCCCGATGGTGATCAGCCTGGCATTTGGCGTTCTGTTTGCAACGGCGGTGACTTTGATCTTGGTCCCCAACCTGTACAAAGTTATTGAGAGGTTACGCCCGAAGCACAACGTTGCAGTAGAAGACGATACCCCGGTCTCATTGGAGACTGTGTAGCGCAGGTGTTCAGGCGCAATGGTGGATCGCCTCCACCATTGCGCCTATGGGGTATAAATGCCTAAACTAACTGCCAGCAAAATGCCGACATTCCTGTCGGCTTTTTTATGGTGTTTGAATAGGATTCTCCCATGCGCATCCCGCGTATTTTTTCCAAGCAGCCTCTGGCTTCCGATCAGGAAGTAGACCTGGATGAGCTGGCTTCCCGTCACCTGGTAAAAGTGCTTCGCCTGAATGCCGGCCACCCTTTAGTTCTTTTTGACGGCAATGGCGGTGAGTACACGGCGGAGTTGATCGAGACCGGTAAACGGGCGCGTGCGCGCACGGGAGAGTACTGTGCAGAAGATCGCCAATCGCCTTTGGCACTGACCCTGGCGATCGGTATTTCCCGTGGCGATCGCTTCGATTGGGTGATACAGAAAGCCACAGAGATGGGAGTGGCGGCAATACAGCCGCTGTTTACCGAACGCTGTGAAGTAAAGCTTTCCGGAGATCGTTTACAAAAAAAACTGGGCCACTGGCGCCAGATCGCTATCAGTGCCTGCGAGCAGTGTGAGCGAAACCGGGTGCCGGAGATTGCCGAACCGATAAAGCTGGCGCAGTATTTACAAAGTGTGTCCGGTGAGGCTGAATCACAAGCCAAATTGGTATTGCATCACCGCACCGAACTGGATCTGCGCCAATGGCAGGCAGAGCGAGGTACACCGGAATCCGCCCTGTTACTGGTAGGTCCAGAGGGCGGACTATCGCAGGTGGAAATCGATGCAGCACTGGCGCAGGATTTTATGTCGCTGCGCCTTGGGCCGAGAGTAATGCGCACTGAGACAGCGCCGATTGCGGCATTGTCGGTATTGCAATTTCAATGGGGTGATTTGTAAGTCGCTGAAGGATTGGACTTAAGAGTATTCAGGGAGAGAAGAGCATGATAAAAGCGTTTATCTGGCTGTTGGGAATTGTCATCATTGTGTTATCGCTGGCGATTGTTGCCAAGCCGCAACTGGCGCGAAGTCTTAGTGAGCGTCTCAATGAAACCGGTTATGCCCTCTCCGCATGGGGGCGTATTATTGTTGGTCTTATCCTGTTACTGATCGCAGATACTCGCCACTGGTATATCTTATTTAATGCCCTGGGTGTACTGGTGCTGTTAAGTGGTGCCTATATGCTGCAGATCGGTTTTGAGCGGGGCAAGGAATTAGCGATTAAAATTTCCCGTGGCAATGAAAACTTCCTGCGCATTAGTGGTGTTATCGGCGTCATTCTCGGCCTGATGCTCCTTTCTGCGCGTTAACGATGTAGGTTCCCATGTCTTCTACCGATTTAGTTATCTTTGACTGTGATGGTGTGCTGGTAGACAGCGAGAGCATCGTCTGTCGCATATTGGCAGAAGAAATGAACCGCCTTGGCTTGCAGACCACCGCTGAGGAGCTGGATGAGCAATTCAGCGGTCGCCCGGCCAGGGACTGCCTGGTGGAGATCGAGAAGCGCTTTGGCGGGCCATTGCCGGATAACTATTTTGGCAATACGGAACGCCGTATCCGTGAGGCGTTTCAGCAGGAATTGCAGCCGGTTGTGGGTATCGAAGGCCTGCTCGACCAGCTACAGCAGATGGGCCTGCGCAGTTGTGTGGCCTCCTCGGGTTCCCATCAGAAAATGCAGCTGACGCTGAATAAAACCGGCTTGTACGATTATTTCGATGGGCGGATTTTCAGTGCTGATGATGTATCCCGTGGCAAGCCCTGGCCCGAGCTGTTCCTGCACGCGGCAGATGCCATGGGGGTGGCACCGGAGCGCTGCCTGGTGGTGGAGGACTCCATCGCCGGTGTTTCTGCGGCAGTTTCTGCCGGTATGCGAGTGGTTGGCTATAGCGCTCACCCAGTAAGGGGCCCCCAGCTGGAACAGCAGGGGGCCCGGGTAGTCACTGATATGATGGCGGTCCTGAACTTTATTTAACGGTCGCAGCGGCCGGGGCTTCCGGTTGATCAGCGCTCTCGCTGTTCTACACTGAATTTGACGTCGAGAAACCGGAAGCTGTACCTATGGCGGGTAAATTCTTGTCTGCCTGTTGCCTATTCTTATTGGCCTTTATCCTGGTGGGCTGCGATCAGTCCGAATCCTCAAAGAAATATATGCTCGAACCTGTCGATGGAATACAGTCGGGCGATAGTGAAAAAATTGCCCGTGAGTCGTCTCCGTTTGCCGATGAGCTGGTGAGGTTTTTACGGGGAAATAACCGGTCCATCGGAGATACGTTCCGCCTGCGCCTGGAGTTTGATCCCGGCGGTTTTGCCCCCCGCATAGAAACTATTGCCGATCTGGAAGCCTTGCTGGTGATCATGCGCGATTTTTCAGAGATGCGAATCTCCATTGAGGGGCATACAGACAGTGGCGGCGACGCGAAGAAGAATCTCAGCCTGTCTCAGCGCAGAGCGGATTGGGTAAAGCATTTCCTGATAGAGCGGGGCGTCTCTGCTGACCGTATGGAAGCGCAAGGCTATGGCGATACTGATCCGATTGCGGATAATGAGACAGAGAAAGGCAAGCGGGAGAACCGCCGCCTGATGATCCGGGTATTAAATTTTGATCGTGTTCCCAGCAAACTGCCGAGGCGCTAACCCCGAACAGTTTGCAGGTGAAGAGGTCGCTTTGGGGTAGTGTCTCAGCTTGAGGCATTACCCAGTTCCTCGCCGGGGTTTACCGGCGGCTTGGGGGCTTGGTTGGAAAATATTTTCTTCATCAATTTTCCGGTTTGGCGCAATCCAATAATACTCTGCGCCGTAAGCATACCGGAGATCATTGCACCGGCTACGCCGCAGCTCATCACATCCTGTCCTGTAAGGTAGAGCCCCTTGACCCGGCTTTTGGGTCTCAGCCAGGATTGCTCAAAGCGATTGGGGTCATGATCCAGTCCGTAGATTTCACCACGAGGATAGTAGCAGAAATAATCTGTGGATAGCGGGGTTGATAGCTCGTAGTAATCGATTTCCCCACGCAACTGCGGCATGTGCTTATACAGGTGCTCCAACAGGCGCTGGCTAAATGCCTCCTTCAGGTTCTCGTAATCATCTCCCCGCTTGCCCCAAGGCTTGCCGTGCCACTGGGCAAACCAGTCGTAGTTGGCTGGTGCCACGATTTCGATGGTGGCCCGGCCCGGGTAGCGCTGGGTAAAGGTGGGATCTTTCGCTGACGGGAAAGAAATATAGACCAGCGGTATTTCCTTATCCTGATCGTCGATAAAGGCCTGCATATCCTCTTCGTAACGATCGCTGGAATAGATCCAGTAATTCGTTTTGGGAAGGTTTAACTCTTCGGCGGTTTTTTCCAGACCGATATACAGACACAGGTGGGACATGGATCGATTGACGGTTTCCAGATCGCGGATATACCCCATGCGCTCACTGGTACTGCGCGGCAACAGCTTCTCAAAGGTGTTAAATACTCCTGCGCCGGAGACAACTAATGGTGCTTCGATTTCATGTCCGTCGGACATCCTTACGCCGCTGACCCGATTGCCATCCATCAGGATGGTTTCGACTTTGGCATAGGTAAATACATCTCCGCCGCTGGCCTGAACCTGGGGAATAATAGTTTCGGAAATTTTACTGGCGCCACCGACAGGATAGTAACCGCCATAAAGATAATGTTTGGCGATCAGCGCGTGAATAATAAAGCTGCCTTCGGATGGGGTCATGCCGTTATCACCCCACTGCCCGGTTAGCACCGAGATCAGCTTTTCGTTATTGGTGATTTCGCCGAGAACTTCGCGGGTGGTTTTATTGAGCCATGCGGGCTCGCGTAGTTTTTTCCACAGGCGTATAAAAGGCCCGCACCAGGTGGGTAGCATTTTTTCCATTGCCAGCCGCTGCATGGCTTTGGCGACTACCGCCAGTCGTTGCAGGTATTGCTCAATGTTTGCGCGCTCATCCGGGAAGTGGCTGACCAGCTCATCGATAAACTGCTGGCGACCGGCCTTCAGGTCGTATTGTTTATCGCCAATACAGATGCGGTCATAGGTGCTGTCCATTGGCGCCCAGTGCAGCTGGTTATTGGTGATAAAGTCGAAGATCTTGCGGGTCATGGTGGGGTGCTCACCCACATCGCCAATATAGTGGACGCCGACATCCCACTCATAGCCGTTGCGGTCATAGGCGTGGGTGTATCCCCCGGCAGTGTAGTGTTGCTCAAGGACAAGTACTTTCTTGCCCATGGCACTGAGCATCGCAGCACAGGTCAGTCCGCCGATACCGGAACCAATGATAATGGCGTCGTAATTTCCTTCCAGGCGGCTTGGGCGATAGCGCCGGCCAATGCGCAGCCGGCTTGGTTTTGGGGCACTGCGCTTCTTCTCAGGGGTCTCTGTCATGATGGCCTCGCCACTATTGTTTTTATTCCTCAACCATAGCGTCCCCTATTGAGCTATGCAATAAGTTGCATATTAATATTCTGGTTGTATATTGTGCGTTTTTATATAAATCATATACACTTTGTATATGTTACATATCAAGGTGAAAGTGATGGGTATCGTCAAGATATCGGATGAGCTGCACGACGAGATCCGCAAGGCCAGTACGGTGATGGCTCGTTCAATTAATTCTCAGGCGGAGTACTGGATAAAGATTGGGATGTTGGCGGAGCTGAACCCGGAATTAAGCTACAGCGAATTGTGTAAGAAGTTACTGCGTAATCAAGCGCTGACTCTGGAAGAGCTGACACGTGAGTGAAATAAAAATTAAGACTCCCGATGAGCGGGAATTAATGCGTCATTCGGGTCAATTGCTAAGCCGTGTATTTGCCATGCTGGATTCCTTTATTCAGCCGGGGGTCTCGACGATGCAGATCAATGAGCGGGTCGAGGAATTTATTGTAAAGGAACTCAATGCCCGCCCTGCCAGCAAGGGGCAATATGATTATCCCTACGCCCTGAACACCTCAGTCAACGAAGTAGTCTGTCACGGCATGCCAAGTGATAAGCAGCTGTTGCGGGAGGGAGATATCATCAATGTGGATATTACCCTGGAGAAATCTGGCTATATCGCGGATTCCAGCAAAATGTATAGCATCGGTACCGTGACCCCTATTGCCAGAAAACTGGTAACCACCTGCTATGAAGCTATGTGGGCCGGTATTGCCATGGTAAAGCCAGGAATTACCTTTGGTGATATTGGCCACGCAATCCAGCGCCATACCGAGCGCAACGGCTTCAGTGTCGTACGGGAATATTGTGGCCACGGTATTGGCCGGGAAATGCACGAGGCCCCGCAGGTTCTTCACTTTGGGCGGCCTGGTTCCGGTGAAGCTTTGCAGGAGGGAATGACATTTACCATTGAGCCCATGATCAATCAGGGAAATCGTAAAACCAAACTTAAGAAAGATGGCTGGACTGTAGTAACTAAGGATAAAAAGCTATCGGCTCAATGGGAGCATACGATTTTGGTAACCGGTGACGGCTATGAAGTGTTAACGCTTAGGAATGAGGAAAAATCCTCCTTACCTAAATAGTATGAAAATGGCGTAGATACCTTCTAAATAAAAATCGGCAGATAGTGAGACAGCGCATCTCCTCGCTATCTACCGTTTCAAAGGTTTACCTTATTCCAGGCAGGCTCTGCCGTTGCAAAGGTATTAAATACCCAGGTATTGGTTCCGCTACAATCGCCGGGATCGGTATCGTCCTCCAGGTCGTAGGGAGAGTTATTCAGGGATGTATTTCGAACAATTTTATTGAATTCACTACCCTCAATAAATATACCAATACCGCCTTCTGTATTACTTTCCACAACATTTTGTGTGATTAAAGTATTGGAAGTTAGCCTGACGGGAATACCCAAGCCGACATTTCCTGATACATGATTTAGGGATACCGTAGGAAAGTCTGCATTATCAAATTCATCGCCCTCCCCTACGGCAATTCCATCATTTAACCCATCGGTAACAATATTTGAAAATACATTGGTGAACTGTCCATTTACCTCAATGCCTTGATTACCACTACCGCTGATAGTGTTAAAACTGATGTTATTAAATAATCCTCTTAATTCAATACCTGAATTATCAATGTCGATAATAGTGTTTCGAGTTACGGTATTGTAATCTCCACGAAGCTCTGCGCCGTCCCCACTTTGAGTTATGGAAAGGGTATTGTCTCTGACTACGGTATTATTGGTTTCCACATAAATTAAATCACCAAACATATCGGTAAGAGTCATGGAGTAAATGCTATGAGACCCTTCACCTAAGGCAACTATACCATCACGACACCCGGTAACAGATCCGTTAAATACCTGCGCGCCAGTACCATTAAGAAGTATTGCTGCTTCTGCTAGATTATCCTCATCAATGCAGGTGAGTTGATAGCCGCCCATATCCAGTAACCCAGAGGGGCCTTCTACAGTTAAAACCACCTGATCTTGCTCTGTTACTGCACAAATAAGATCCTCTGTCAGTGTGGTTGGTGAAGTAATAGTATCACCACATTCAACGGCGACTGCTGACAATGGAATGAATAATTCAGAAAATATAGCCGTCGCGTACAATTTAAGTTTGTTCATCATGAATACCTCGCGAGGCGGATTTATAAGTAAAGGGGCTTTACACGATTTTGCTGCTAGTAAAATTTTTAGAATTTTAAATTGCTTTTATCTCGCCTGGATAATATTCAAATGAAATCTTTTTCTAATCCTTATAAGGATTCTAGATTTGGTAGTGATTCATTATTAATCTTTGCGCCAATTATTCATTACTGTCCTCATAAGATAAAACTATTTGACGCCTTTAGAAGTTGATAGCGCGCCAGCTCCTTATCGGCTTGACAGGTCTGTATTGGCTCAAGATATACTGTGTTTTTATACAGTATTTGAGGTGGGTTATTATGCGTCCAAGAATTATAGTTTTTGATAATGAACCCATAAGAATTTGCCGCTATAGATCCAGTTATGACAACCGCCCCATGTATGCGATTAGTATTTTGAACTATGAAAGATACGTAAGGAGGTTTTCTGTTGCCGTCGGAGTGGATCTGCGTAAGGAGCTGGAGCTAACCTTATGCCAGATGAGGGGAATCGAGAGTAGCTTGGGATGGCTGGCAGAGCATACTGAGAAAACTCTTTCAGGTAACTAGACTAAAACGGGAGATTTTGGGTGTGTAGTGTCTTCGATGTGAGTGATCATGCTGGCATGGAACGCTTTCTCGATACCTATGGTATTCGGGGTGCCGGAGATATGATTTACGGTAGACGCCGGAGGCCCACCCAGCAGGTGTCTATCGTAACTACAAGGAAGGGTACTCCTGAAATAGAAAACGCCATTTGGCATCTCTACCTTGAGAGACATGGTGATACTTGGCGGCCCCATAAAAAATACTGGTCCATCAACAGTAATTGGAAAAAATTGAACTCCAGACCGGAATACCGCAAGTCTCGCTGTTTAATACCCGCTACAGCCTGGGTGGAAAGTCAGGGTGGTAAGAACCCGGTGGAATTCAGTTATGGTGAGCCTTTTTTCTTTTGTGGTTTGTATAAAGTTTGGGAGAAATTATTAAGCTGCTCAATCATTACTTTGGACTCTCACCCTGCCACAAGGCGCTACCACGAAAAGTCGCTTCCCATGATTGCACCCAATCGCCCAGATTTTGTAGAGTCCTGGTTAAATTGTGCGGGGGGGACAGAAGATTTTAGCTCATTCCTGAAACCATCCATTGAGTACTCGGGGAAAATACTTACGGCTCATCCTTTGCTCAGGGCAATTTCTACGGAGTATATCGGGGACCCTATCCCCGTAATTGAATAATTATTTTCCCTGGGATATTGGGGTATAGAAAAATTTAAATTGCACAATCCAAATTGTACTCCCGGCGTGGTATATCAATTAGCTTCGTTCTTGAACTTACACTTCTTTCGTGAGGTGCAAAATATGCGCTGGTTTCATCTAGAAGACCTACAAAGCGATTAAGCCGATGTATTTGTTTTTGGTTTAAATTATCTTGAGCAAGAAGTGCATCGATTTCTGTGCTAGCCAGCTCCTTTGCTGCTATATCTTCTGGCAGGCCACTGCGAGTACATAATCCATAAGTCCCCTCAATAAAGTGTTGCCATTCCTCTTCGATATATTGAGAAATTCCGGATGAAAATTTTGGATTGCTGGATTCGTATCCTAAATTTCGCAATTGAGCTATTTTAGCCATGTATCGATTAGCAAAGCACTGATAAATAGAGTTAAAGTCTTGCTTAACTTCTATGATACCAATCCAGCTGGCGTAGCCTTTTGCAAAGTACTCAACTGCCTGTTTTTCGGAGTGGGGTCCAAAAAAGGATTCACACTCCCATTGAATATTGAGCTTATAAGAGGGCTTTGGCATAACACCCTCGTCATGGTAGCGCTGCAATTGTAGTTCGCTGATTTGAGTAGCCTGAATAAGCTGTTCTTTGGTTAGGAAGTGTTTATCCAGATAATTAAGCAATTCCACTGAATGTGCTCCAAGGTAGAAATCGAATGAAATTCTAGCGCCTGGAGCACTTAATACTTCGATGTGAGCCGAAGCATCTTTTCCCTTTTAACAGGTCTTGGAGAATTTATTCCTGCAGGAATAGAATATCCGTTCTAATAATATATTTGATTCCTCGGGTGATTGGAGTAGAGCTATGAATTCTGTGTAAGGGATGCATTCCATGGGGAAAGCACAGTACGGCCCCGGCAGGTGTGCGGACATCGATGTCTAATAAAGAGTCCCGACTGGGTTGTTTTAGGGGATCATCTGCATTCACCCTGAATCGGGTTGCACCACCTTCAAAATCTTCACTCAGCAGTACTAAAAACGTCATTTCACTATAGCGATCGGGGAAGCCATTGGTGATCAACTGGTTGTTGTCAATGCGGCTACCGGGCCAGGCGCCATCGGTGTGGAACTGGAAGAAATCTCCCTCACCATAGCGATAAAAGCGGAAACGCCGATTGATGCCAACAGCCTCTCTTCCACCAAAGTAACCATTTAAGTCCTGCGCCAGGTCTCGGCATCGCTGCCAGATCAGCCGCTCTGTAACCTCGTCAACCACCCAGGTCAGGTTGTCGTTATGGCGGACCTCCCGGGGCAGGGAGACGGCTGCATCCGGTAAATAACCCACCGCTTCAGTGATATCAATGAGCCGTTGGCATTCCTCTTTTGAAAAGACATTGAGCAATTGAAAGGCTCCGGGTACCTCGGCGATATCTCGTCGTGAAACCGCTTGCGGTGCTTGCTCGGCCAGCGCCGCCGGGTTTTTACTGCGAGTTGCCCAGGTAGGTAGGGCCGGATGTTCTGCTCCAGGTTCGCGAGCGATAACAAAAAAGTCATCCAAGTGGGTGACAGTATCAATACTTTCAGTCGTGGACATCTGCTGTACTTCTATAGAAAAATTTTTAAAAGACTTAGCGGTTTAAAACGGTAATTTGTGCAAACTGCCGGTGCCCTTCAGCTCCACCGTGGAAGCCAAAGCCACTTTGCTTGGCGCCCACCCAAGGTGAGCCGCCGGCGCCCTGATTGATGCCAATCATTCCCGCTTGCAGCTGGCTGGCGACTTGCTCGGCCTGTTTGCTTTCACCAAACACAACCGCACCGAGACCGTAAACAGAGTTATTGGCCCGCTCGATCACATCGTCCACTGAGCTAAAGCGGTCGATGGCTACGATAGGCCCAAAAGTCTCATCATCTTCCACCAGCATGCCCGGTCGAATACCACTGATAACTGTGGGCGGAATAAACGGCACCTGTGGATCGCGCTCCCCTAAAAGAAGCTTTGCGCCTTTATTCAGGGCATCGTGGATATGCTCCACCACCTTTTGGTGTTGGCGGTGATTAACCAAGGGGCCGATATCCACCTGTGGCTCCTGCCACCCGCCGACACGATATTGCTTCGCCAATGCCACCACGGCATTTTCGAATTTATCGGCAATTTTTTCGTCCACATAAATACGCTCTGTGGAGGTACACATCTGGCCTGAATTCTCAAAACTGGAGCCAACGGCAAATTGTGCAGCCTGGGGAATATTGGCGCTCTGCAACACGATCATTGGGTCATTGCCACCCAACTCCATAACCAGGCGTTTCAATGCCGGAGCGGCATTGGCCATAATTTTCTGGCCCGTTGTTCGCGATCCCGTAAAGGCGACCATATTGATGGGGGATTTCACCAGGGCTTCACCGGTGGCGCCATCGCCGTGAGCAATTTGTAAAATGTCTTGGGGCAGGGTTTGATTGAGTGTTTTCACCAATAAGTCAGCGACCAATGGCGATTCTTCTGAAGGTTTCAAAATCACAGCGTTGCCGGCGACCAGGGCGGGAACAATCAGGTTATTGGCCATGGCAAGTGGATAATTCCAGGGGGAGATAACCGCAACAACGCCCAGTGGTCGATATTGAATTTCGCTACCGCCACTGCGTTTTGCCCGCAGGGCCTCTCCGGCATCCCCCGCTAACCAGGCACCGCCTTGGACTACGCCGCCGGCTTCATACTGTGCACGCCGGGCATCTTTGCCCATTTCACGGCTGATAAGTTGTGCCAGCTCTCTCTCTTCCGCATTCAGTTTTGTGTAAGCCTGCTGAAGTAGTTGTACCCGCTCCTGAAGAGATTTACTCGACCACACTTGCTGCGCTTTGTGGGCTTTCTCCACCATGTCCTGAATATCTTGGGGCTTGCTGACAGGTAGCGATCCGATGGCCTTTCCAGTTAGTGGATCAATCGATCGAAGTATATTTTCCATAATGAGGTCTCACTCAATCCGGCCACTTTATTGAGTGGCCGGGTATTTTCTTAAAAGCGTTGGTGTTATTGGTCAAACAGGACAATAGTGCGAATTTCCAGGCTGGTTCTACGGGGTGCCCCTGCACTTCCCGGCAGGTCGAAAGCGCAGTGGGGAACACCGGTTACATCGCCTCGGTGCTGGCTATCGAAGACCCGCAGTAAAACGCCTTCGCCGGGCTGCATATCGCTAAACCAAATCCAGCGGTGAACCGGGTTGAAACTCAGCACCGAAATCTGCCCTTTTCGCTCTGGGTAAATTAATCGCATATTGTGGAAATCACTGGCGGCGACAGTGCGCAGGTCCACCATTGCCAACGGCGACTCCTGCACCGGGCGCAATAGGGGCAGCCAGAGATTAATAAACTGGTAGCGCGGGTAATCTGAGGGTTTGTAACCCCGGGCCTCCAGGGTTTCCTTTAGCTGGCGCTCTGCGGACCAGGGTGTGTAGTCGTTGTGCACCAATTTCACGGGGGATCGGCGACTGCGGCTCAGCTCTGGTGTCGCATCAGTCGATGGTTGGGCTCGCAACGTGTGGTCAAAGGTCAGTACCTTTGCTGCACCCAGGTGAGCGCCTATCCAGGATTCAATGGCTGGATACCATTGGGTGCGAATCAACTGGTCGCGCTCCTCAGGGCTGGGGCTACTCCCTGAGGGTTGGTCCAGCGCGTGTAGCGCATCATCCAGCTGGCGCAGGTTAATGCCGAGCATAGGGCGTACCAGCTCAAATCCCTGGGTATCGAGACGAAAACGCTCCCCGGCGGTTTTCAGGGCGCGACCATCGTAGATATGAACCTGCTGGGAAATAACATTCTCGACCAGATTGGCGGGCCCTGGGCCCTCTGAACGCTTGTCGTACACCAGATCGCTACTGGGATCAGCGTAGTGAATAATTGCTGTAACTAATTGATCCTGAAAGGAGGATCGGGCTGCGGTTTGCATAGTGAACTCTCCCCCCACCGAAGTGGATGCCATACGGGCCAATCTGCTCACAATGCTAGGGTTACGTGGATACAATGAAAACCAAGTAACAGTTGTGAGTGATACAGGTTTGAGCAGAAATCATCGGGCGAACCCACTGGAGAGGCTGGAGTTACGTCAACTTCGCTTAATGAACGCTATCTTGCGGGAACTGAATTTATCCCGGGTGGCTGACCAGCTGGGTGTGAGCCAGCAAACAGTCAGTGAACAATTGAAACGCCTGCGGGAAATATTTGATGACCGGCTGTTTATCCGCACCAGCAACGGTGTTATTCCCACGCCCCTGGCCGAGCGCCTGGCTCCGAAATTGGATGAGATCCTGAATAATGTCGCGGCGCTGCTGCGTGCGGATGAATTTGATCCGGCACAGCATCGGGGCATCTTTACCATCAGTGCAACGGACTTTGAGCAGCGGGTGGTACTGCCGGTTCTCCTCAAGCAACTGCGTCAGCAGGCCCCGGATATAAAAGTCGTGGTGCTTAAGTTGGAGATTGATCGCATGGCCCAGCAACTGCAAACCGGTGAAGTGGATCTGGTGTTTAGCACGCCGGGATTTGTGCCGGATAATAGTCCCAGTATGTTGTTGTATCGAGAGCACTACGTCTGCGTATGTTGTCAGCACACCGATATGCTGCACAGCGCCAATCAGCCTTTGGAAATGGAAGTGTTGGCGGCTTTACCACAGCTGGTGGTATCACCTTCCAGGGGAGATCTGCGGGGCATGGCGGATAGTTGGTTTGAGCAGTTTGGTTTGGAGCGCAATGTGGTGCTGTCTGTCCCCTCTTTTGCCGCCGCAGCCGAGTGCATTGCTTCTACCAATGCCGTTGCCTTTTTGCCCTCGCGACTGTTGCCTGACCCCCGACTCAAAACACTGCCTATTGTCGAACAGCCCCCGGGGTTTGATGTGATTGCCGCCTGGCATACTCGCAGTAGTCAGGACCCTTTGCACAAGTGGATTCGCACCCTGTTAGCACAACAATTTCCCAGTAATTAGTGAGTGAGGCAGCGCTGCTAAACTTGAGCATTCCAAGGGTTCAGGTAGTGGTCGCCATGCGTGTAGCATTTTTTCTACTGATATTTTTAAGCGCTTCTGTTTACGCTCATACCGATTTTACCGAGCAAATAGGTATCCCCCACTTATTTGCCAAAGACGCATTGGTTGAGGAAATTAAAAAAGTGGATTGCACCCTCTCTGAGGGGCGTAAGACCCAATGCTGGATGATTGTGGTAAAGGCTGAACCCAAACATAAAATGGGGCCCTGGTGCCCACGCAATGTTGTCGACCCAATTACGTCTGGCGGTATGATGTTTATCAAGCAGCAGATAGTGCCGATTGATGGACCTTTCGTTAAAAATGCCGCGACCTTTTTCTCTGATCCAAAATGGAGCCTATATGATCCCAAAACCGGGGCGATAAAGGTTACCGATTCGAAGCAGGCCTGCGAGATGGCCGCGCGGCCTGATGTGGCACCGCAATACAACAATTACTGCGTGGAGTGTTTGGCCAGCTATATGGGCCCAGAATTTCATACCCGCTACCTGATCCCCGTACAGCCTGAGAAGGCCAAGTCAAAGCAGAATCCCGATGGTTTTTCCGGTTATGGGGTCGCTTTTAATGGGGTTAAATTTGATATCAGCGCGCCCATCGGTGCAATTTTAGGCGCACACACCTTGGCGCCAGTGGATGCCTGCGGTGGTCATGTAAACCCCCATGTGGGCTATCACTACCACGCTGCCCTGGGTTGCAGTCAAGCCTACCCGTCTGCTGCAAGCCATGCTGCGATTGTCGGTATCGCTATAGATGGCTACCTGATCTATGCGCGGGAGAATGCCGATGGTCGCGAGCCTGACGACCTGGATGAATGCCGAGGCCATGAATTTGCCGATCTGGGTTATCACTACCACGCCAACCTCGCTGCAGAAAACGATATCCTGTACTGTCTTATGGGAGAGAGAGGCTGCGCCCTGGCCGGCAACCAAAGCCAATGCGATTTCTCCCATCGGGGACCCCCAGGGCCACCCAGGCGCTAACTAAGGCCCGATTGTTGCTTCAACTAACGGTGACGGCGTAAGTTTCAGTGCTCTTTATTGGTCCTGGTAACAATAAATAGCGCCAAATAACTGTCATTTAAGCCCCGGACTTGATCTGACCGTCAGGTTTCCTTCATGGCCCTGGGACATAATTCCTCTAACTATTTCAGGTAAACCGGAATACCAACTATGAGCAATGGTACGAATTTCTATTTGATCCGAATGGTTGAATCCCTAGGTGTGCTGGTGCGCACTCGCCTTTGGATGCAGATAGTGATTGCCATGATCCTTGGGTTAACAGTTGGCCTGCTGCTATCTCCTGAGGGGGCCGCGCTGGTAAGCCAGGATCTCAGTGCGGCATTGGCCAGCTGGTTTAAGCTGCCGGGCTCCATCTTTCTAAATATGATCCAGATGGTGGTGATACCGCTGATTATGTCCTCAATCATTCTGGGGCTCAGTGGCAGCGGGAATGTCAGTCAGCTTAAACGTGTCGGGTTGCGAATCGCCCCCTACTTTGTCGGTACCACCACCGTTGCGGTGATTATCGGGATTATCCTGGTCCAGTTGATCCAACCTGGCGACTATATCGATGAGTCCCTGCTTAGCGCCGCTACCGAGTTGCAGGCCGCGAGTGCCCCCCAGGTTATGGAGTCCAAGCCACTCCCCGAGCGTATTGCTGAATTGATTCCCGCCAACCTCAACGAAAGTATTGCCATGCGCAATATGTTGCAGCTGGTGGTCTACGCGATTTTTATTGGTGTTGCAGTGATGCTATTGCCGCAGAAGCAGCGGGAAACAGCGGTATACGCCTTTGGCATTATTCAGGAGGTGGCACTTAAGGTGGTTGGCTGGGCCATGCTGTTTGCGCCCCTGGCCGTATTTGGTCTCCTGGCAGATATCGCTATTCGCGTCGGTCTCACTGCAATTCTCGGGATGTCCGTGTACGTGGGCACCGTGATCCTGGGGCTACTAATCCTTCTCAGCTTTTACCTGATCATTGTCTCCCTGGTCGCCTCAGTTGGCCCGGTTACCTTTTTACAGCGAATTAGCGGAGTGCAGCTGCTGGCATTCTCCACATCCAGTTCTGCCGCTGTAATGCCCCTATCCATGCGTGTTGCGGAGAGCCCTTTGGGAGTAAAACCATCCATCGCTAAATTTATCGTGCCACTTGGCGCCACCGTGAATATGGATGGCACGGCGCTTTACCAGGTAATCGCCGCGGTATTCCTAACCCAGGTATACGGTATTGACCTGACAACTGCGCAACTAGTGGGCCTGACAGTGACTACTGTTGGCGCTTCAATTGGCTCTCCCAGTACACCGGGCGTCGGTATCGTAATTCTGGCGACAATTCTGGCCGGCATTGGCGTACCGCCGGAGGGCATTGCACTGATTCTGGGAGTGGATCGGATTCTCGATATGTGTCGTACAGCAGTGAATGTCACCGGAGACCTGACTGCTTGTTTGGTGATGGATAAGCTGCTGGGTAGCGATAGGCTGGAGGAAGCGACTACCCAAACTGCTTAACTTGAGAGGATATTAATGTTGGAGAGGGACTTTCAGGATCTCAAATGTACGAGTGTCCTTTTGTCCCTCAAAGTACTTTTCCAACACCTCATCAAATAACTTGTCGGTGGGATCTGCAATGGAAAACAACGTCATGGATGACTTGAGTTTAACGTCATCCGGCGAGCCGAATATTTGGTGAGCGGATAGCTTATTCAGCTGTAACAGCTCCCTGCAGCACTCTTTGAGCCGGGGCCCGAGCACAGGGTGTTCCAAATAAGCTCGGGCTTCTTCCAGGTTTTTAATCGCGAAATGCTCGGACGTCGCACTGTGCCCCAAGCCGGAGACCTGCGGAAATATGTACCACATCCAGTGTGAGCGTTTATGTCCGCTGTGCAATTCGCTTAAGGCGCTCTCATAAGAGCTATCTTGCGCCGTAACAAAGCGCTCCAGGTGAAATAATTGAGTCATTCCTTGCCTCTCCTTATTGTTATCTCCTAACAGGCCCAAGGTTAGCAGTATTAAATATGAGCGCGAGAGTGTGAAATACCTGCGGGCCGGCATTTCAACAATTATTCGACATTCATCATAACTTCAGTGAGATCGATTTCATCAAGCCCATAGGTGAATCAGGTGACGTACATTGCTGGATAATGTCTGATCTATAAGGGAAGCCAGTATTGAAAGTATCAGATATAGAATTTTCCTGCTGAACTTTGAATATACTGATTTTTCTTATTAACAAGTAATTACTAGGGTAGGATTCAGCCCGTATTTTATTGTTGAATTTATAATTGATATTTCATTGGTCGCATTTTCAATACTAATAGTATATTTAATTACTAAGTTTTTAGTCTTGCCAGTCATTAGTGTTGCTGAAATTATTTGTGAATATCTATCTGTCGACAATAGCATATGGTGATTTAATTCAGTGTTGAAATAAATATGTAAAATATCTATTAGTTTATCTCAAGGGAAATGAAACTAAACTAGATAGGTGTTGGGGGTTGAGGGAAAAATGATTTGAGTCCACAAGGAGATTACTTCCAAAATACCCGAAAGGAGAAATATGAGATGACAAAGTCTGAATACGACTCAGTGGCGCGACAGGTTATGACGAAGAACTATGAGACCTGGCTCGCTAAAGATCATGACGGGTGGAGAAGCACCTTCCATGATGATGTTACGTTCATTATTGAACCGGAAGGCGCCTTCACAATCCCTTGGTGTGGAGTTTACGTTGGCTTTGAAACAGTGAATACATTTAATGCTGTTATGACAGCATGTATGTTGTGGGATCTGGATAAAATATATTATGGAAATTTTAGGCCGAATTCAGCTGACCCAGAGAATAACAATTTATGTGAATTGGATGTTAATGTAATTGGGATATTTGCTCCAACAGGGAACAAATTTGACTTTTGGATGCACTATTACGTTGAGGCACGTGATGGGGTTTTATATAGATTATTAAAAACCTTCGATATTAATGATGTGTCAAGACAGTTTTGGGGAAGTTCGCAGCTTCCAGTTGGCCAGGCGCTGGATGTATTAAAAATTAAAAAAATGTCCAGTAAAGATGTTCCTTTGAGTATTGCATCTGTTTTAAATACAGATTGGCAGTAACTGGGGGGCAAAAGTTAATATTTTTTAATGTGGGTGATCCTTTATATGCTTCAATTAATGTTGTCATTGTTTATATATTTTAATTTTTTAATTCTTTCGAAATATTTAACTGTATATTCGAAGTCAATATTGTCTTTATGAAATTTTAAGCTTGCTGATTTTGATTAGCAGTTTAGATATCTTTTCTATCTAATCATAGGGGTTCCGCTATTTTTATATAGATAGCTAAATTCAACTCGAACAGATACGTTTTCGCATTACTGATAACATCAATCGCTACATTTATTTGGCCATTTGAATTGTATATGGAAATATAAAGCAGGATCTCGAAGATAAATGGTGAAGTTTTTAGGTAATACAGTTTGAAAATGGCTGTTGATTCCTATAGAGGCTAAATAATTGCCATACAGTTTTTGATAATTAATTAAAAATTCAGGGTAATTAAGTTGTTCAAAAATAAGTCTGTTATAAGACTTGATTCGAGCTCGGGGTTAATAAAGTCATCTATATTTAGGCTGATAGCTATAAGTTTTTTCCCGGGTTATTTCAGTCTGTTTGGAGGCAACGTTGTTAGCGTTGTTCATTTTCGAATTTTTTTACGATAGGTTTTTTGATTTGCTTGGTCTTGGGTTGTTCTGTTGCGTTAGTTATTATATGTGAAAACGTTCTTTTTCGATGGTTAGGTAAAAATAATTACTTTTCTGTGGAATTTTTGGTGATATTGATAAGGGTAAATGACTGCCTAAAAATATTCTGAGTACTTCAATTTCACAAAGCCATAAGTTATGAAGGTTTCGCTACTGGAAAGTTACTTTTTTAAGTAGCGAAATTATCATCAATAATCTACATCTACTCGATATATTGTTGGATAGCCTAAAGAATGGATGGTGCAGCCGCTAATACCAAAGCCTACTTTTTTATTTGCTGTAGCAGCTGAAAGTAGAGCTGAATACATTTCTTTAGAAGTATTATCTTCGAACTCCAATATGACTTGCTCTTCAGTTGTAGTTGGGCAGCCCTGTGTATTGGTAAATCCAGGCTTAAAATAAATAACCGCAAAACTTTCATATGTTTTTATTGTGTATATTTCACGATCTATTGGTACTTGATCATTTCCTCCATATGCAAAATTGGAAAGGCATAGACATAATGCAGCAATTGATTTTTTAAACATTTGTTCCCCATAAAATATTTGCTATGAAATATAAAACTGAATTTTATATTATTCATTAATTGCTAGGTTGAGTAAACCTAAAGTAAAAAACTGGGAAATTATTGAGTTTTTAAAGGCTGGACTTTCGTACAAGTTCACTCTTACATTTTTTCTTATTATTAGGGGAGGCTAAGGCTCTTTCTGGTGTGGTAACGAGGGGGTAAATTTACTTGAATGGTGTATGTAGCTTAGAGGATTAACTGAGATAATTTTTGGGGTAGTGAGAACCGATATCTTTTTTTACATAGACTGATATGTCAAATTTGAGGACATCCGAACTTACTTTAGTATTTTGGGCATAAAAAAAGCCCCATCCTTACGGATGAGGCTTTTTGAATATGGTGCCCGGAGGCGGAATCGAACCACCGACACGGGGATTTTCAATCCCCTGCTCTACCGACTGAGCTATCCGGGCTTTGCGATCTTGCCGGGCTTCCCCTGCGTCGCGAGGCGCGTATTAAAGCCCTTCCCCGGGGCAGAGTCAACCCCTTGATTATAAAAAAGTTTTCTTTCTTTGCCGGGGAAGCTTTGAGGCGTTGTGTTACTGCTGTTCCGGCGGTACGTAGCCGTCGGCTGCGTCGTATTCCTCGCCACTTAAGAACTTCAGCATCTGCTCGCTCAGGTATGCGCGGCTTGAAGGCTCCATCATGTTCAGGTGCTTTTCGTTAATCAGCATGGTCTGGTGGGACATCCACTCCTGCCAGGCTTTTCTGGAAACATTCTCGAAGATGTCCATGCCTTTTGGGCCGGGGAAGGGCGGTGCATCCAGGCCTTCCAATTCCTCTTGGTACTTGCGGCAGAATACGGTTCTGGACATGGACTCCTCCTGGTTTTAGTCGGCAGCGGTCGGGGCGAGCAGGGGAGCCTGCATCGCCAGTAGTTGTTTTGCCAGCTTGACGATAGGGGCGGGTAGCCCCAGCTCCTGGGCCGCGCGTGGGCGGTTTAAACGCCGCAGTTTATACCAGCCAGCGCCGCTCTCCGCCACCTGTGCTGGGACTTTGCTCAATTGTACCCACACCGGTGAAATATCCAGGTGAAAGTGAGTGAAGGTGTGACGCAGGGTCGGCAGGGTCTGGGTGTCACTGGCGCGCCAGCGCTTTGCCTTGAGCCAGTCGCTGGTATTGTCGGCTTCAGGTGGGCTCCAGAGTCCTCCCCAGATACCACTGGGCGGGCGCTGTTCCAGATAGATTTCACCTTTGTGTTCAAGCAAGAGCAGGGTGGTGCTGCGCACCGGCTTTTCCTTGCGCGGTTTCTTGCCGGGGTAATCCTGTGGATTGCCCTGGGCGTGTGCCATACAGGACTTTTTCACCGGACACTCTTCACAGCGGGGTTTGGAGCGGGTGCACAGAGTGGCACCCAGGTCCATCATTACCTGGGTGTAGTCGTTAATGCGTTTGTTCGGGGTGTAGGTCTCTGCCAGTTCCCACAGATGATTGGCAACCGCGGTCTGCCCGGGCCAGCCTTCCACGGCGTGAAAGCGGGCCAGAACCCGTTTGACGTTGCCATCGAGGATCGGCGCCCTGAGCCCCATACTGATACTGGCAATAGCGCCAGCGGTGGAGCGGCCTATGCCGCTCAATTCGGTCAGTACTTCTACGTCCTGGGGAAATTCCCCGCTGTATTCCTTCAGTACCGTCTGGGCGCACTTATGCAGGTTGCGGGCGCGGGCGTAGTAGCCGAGGCCGCTCCAGTGAGCCAGGACTTTGTCCTGGGGGGCGCGGGCGAGACTTTCCAAGGTGGGAAAGCTCTGCATAAAGCGCTCAAAGTAGGGAATCACTGTGGTGACCTGGGTCTGCTGCAGCATGATCTCGGACACCCAAACCCGGTAGGGGTTGATGTCCTGCTGCCAGGGCAGGTCTTTGCGCCCGTGCTTGTCGAACCATTTCAGAACGGCATTTTGGAACTGCTTTGGGGTCATGGGGATACTGCGGGCTGGAATCTGTGGTTGAACATTGGAGTTGTGCACCGGGAGGGCCCCGGTGCACTTTAGCGGGGCCTTAGCGGCCGAAGAGATTTTTCAATTTTTCTTTCAGTTCGTCGACCTTTTCTTCAACTTTATCGCCAAGTTTCTTTTCGGTTTTGTACTTTGGCTTTTCCCGCAGCAAGTTGTCGTAGCGGTGCCTGTCGGGATTGTAGGGCTTGAGAGGGTTTTGCCCCTGATCTTGGTATTTCAGGCATTTCCATGTTGACGCTATAGGTGATGTCGTCCAATTGTGATTGTACAGAGGTTTCAGGTAGAGCCATTACTAGGTACCTTCCACCCTCGCTTCGATACCTAACTTTCAAACGATTGTGGACACACAAACCCGCTAGGTGTTGATACTTTGTTGCCAGGGCAGGTCTTTGTGCCCTGTTTGTCGAGCCATGACCTAGCGCGTGCCCCTAGCAGCCATTCTAAGTGCCAGCGGGCTGGCAAGGCTGAAAATAGTTATATCTTTAAATTCAGCAGCCAAGGGCAGCGGATTGTGTTGAAAGTGGTGGGGTTACAGCACTTTCAGATCAGCGTTGATCAGTTAGTACCGGGGGCGATCTACCTAGCTCACCGAAATAGAAAATGTTAGTGGTAGAGGCATCCCCAGACCCTGGTTATGAATGTGCCCCGCGTGAACTGACGTCATTCTTTGGGCTATCCAGGTGAAATGCGGTAGGGCATGCCTCACAGTTTGTATTGCCCATCTCTGGCTGGGCGACGCGATGAAAACTGCCGCTTAGCCCATCAGACCTGAAGGCCCTCTTCCGGCACATAGAAGTAGCCCACAAAGCGATAATTCGTGGCAGCCATACCATAGTTATGGTTTGCCGTTGCCAGCTGCTTGGGCAGAATCACAAAGCCGGGACCGTAGTTTTTCACCCCATGAGCGCCTGGTTTGTGAGTCCAGTAGCCGGTTTCCGGGTCCCGTCGGTACCAGTGGTGATCGGTTGAGGACTTATATAGGGCAACACAGTAACAACCCTCTGAAAAAGGTGGTGGGTCATTTGCTGGGGCGTTGGCCACATAGGCCATACCATCACGTTTGGCTCCTTCAATCAGGCTGGCATCTTCCAGGCTCGCGACATAGTTGGAGTAGGAGCCGGGGTCAGGCTTGCCCTTGTGTGGGGCCTCGCAGTTAGCAGCCCACGCATAGCAGTTAACGTGGTTGTTACCCCACTCCTCCTCCGCAGGCGTGTTTTTCGCAGCATTAGTAACCAGCTTGGTGATCACCTGCTTGGAACCATTGTTTCGTTGTGGATTCAGTAAAGTCATTTATTATTCCTTTTAGTTATGACCAATAGACTTTATAGAAACTGGACTCATTTTGGGGAAAGAAAGTGCAAGCAATGTGGAAGTTGTCGCGCGATGCTAAAAGCCAGGCGTCTGCATAAAAATGACAGAGGATGGTCTAGGGTGCCTTGACGGCCATATCACTAGCCCCCAGGCATACACTACTGACTACTTGAATTAACTCGTAATAACACTGCTCTCTGAGCGGCTTATTCCGGCTCCGTTCTCCTCGTTACCATAAGCTATTGCAGGCCAGCGCGGCATTTTGAAGCTGTTTTGGTGCGAGTGCGAGGTTGGATGGAGAGGCATATCGGGGCTGGAGTTGCGCGCCGGGCGGAGCCCGGCACGGCTCCGATTAACGGCCGAAGAGATTTTTCAATTTTTCTTTCAGTTCGTCGACCTTTTCTTCAACTTTATCGCCATATTTCTTTTCGGCTTTGTGCTTCAGTTCTTCCCGCAGCAAGTCGTCGAGACGGCGGCTGTCGGGTTTGCAGGTGCTGATGTTCACATCGTCGAAGTCACCCTTGCAGCGCAGCGGCAGCGGGCGATTGCGCCAGCGCTTGTTGCGCACGGTACAGCCGTCGGCGGAGGTGCTCTCGCCCACCAGAGCCAGGCCGAGCTTGAAATCGAAGTCCTGTTTCTTTAAGTCCACCTCTCCGTCACCGGTCAGGGCGATATTTTCGATGCCGGCGAGAATTTCGCTCACATCCACCTGATCGCCTTTCACCGCGATGGTAGCGCGAAGGTCTTGCAGTCCGGTGCTGTTGGGCCAGTCTCGGGTGGGCATTTCGGTATTTTCCGCGTAGCTAAACAGCTGGCACATGTTTTTCTCCAGGTTGAATGGAGAAATCGATATTTCCTTACTGGAAACCTCAACGGAGGCGCGCAGGTTTTTCTCTAGGGCTGTGGTTGTTTTGCCTTTGGTGCTGGCACTCCAGTTAACGCTGGCTTCCCCAGCCAGCTGGACGTCTTCACTGGGGAAGAGGGCGGCCTGGACCTTGCCGATATCCACATTGGTGAGACCGCCGCGCATTTGCGCCTCGGCGGTCTGTGCGCGAGCGTTGAGCTGGCCATTCGTATTCAGCTGGCCACCATAGATGTCGGCGCTCAATTTTTGCAGGCGGTAGAGGCCGTTATCCACAGTGAGTTGGATTTCCGGGCTGTCCATTTGCAGGTCAGCGGCTTGCAGTTGGTCCAGTGCCAGGCTGATATTGGCGTTGAAGCCGCGCAGGTCGCTCAGTGGCAGGGGTTCTGCCGCGGGCGGCTTGGCAGCTACTGTTCTTTTTGGTTTTTCTGCGGTTTCAGTTTGATCGCTCTGTGCCGCCTGCTCTCCCTGCTTTTTGCCTTCAGCGGCAGGAGCCTGCGCACTCTGTGCTTCCACTCCCTCGGTTTGTTCCGCCGAAGCGGCTCCAGCCTCATCTTCGGTCGAAGGGGGTAGATAGTTATCCAGGTTAAAGGCGCCGCCGCGCAGGTTCAGGTCTAGCCCTGGCATTTCTGCGTTGCGCAATTGGGCGTTGCCGCTAAAGGTGACGTCGTCCAGTTTCAGTTGCAGCGGTGTCAGGTCGAGCTTTTGCTCGGTACCTTCCACACTCGCTTCAATACTCAGCTTTTGCAGTGCTGCTTTATCGCGGGTATCGATTTCCGTGCCCGTCAGTTCAAACCAGGGGCGCAGAGGGTCGGCATTGGCGTTAACGTTTAGTTGTATACGCCAGGGTTGGGTGTTGCTGTCCCTGCGCAGGTAGCCGCGCATATGCAGGCTGGCCTTGGCGCTGTTCTCAGAGGTGAGGTCTACTTGTAGCGGTTGCAGGCGCAGCCCATTGAGGCCCTCATCCAGGGCGAGGGTGCTGTCAATTTTTAGCTTCAGCGGGTGTTTGAGGTCGCTGCCGGTAAGGTCTGCTGCGGCCGTGAGTTTGCCCGGCTCGCCACCCGGCACCAGGTTAATAACGCTTACCTGCAGGTCTTGGACTTTGTACTCTTTGTTGGTCTGGGCATCGCTGTAGAGCACCACGCCCTTATCGATACGCAGCTTTTGCAGGCTCAGGTCGACCTGTTGTTGTGATGGCTCTTCCTGTTCCTTGGGGATGGAGAGTTTGGGAGGTTGCTTGCTCTGAGCTTCCAGGGCCTCGCTGATCAGCTCCCAGTTGCCGCGCCCTTCTTTGTCGACGGTGAGCTCAATTTGCGGAGCTACCAGGACTATCTCTTCGGCCTCTACTTTGCGTTGCAGTAGTGGCTTGAGGGCCACGCCAATGGCAATTTTTTCTGCTTTCACCAGAGTTTGTTTTGGTAGCTTTAATGGTGCCAGCTGTACATCTTCAAGTTGCAGGCCGAGCTTGGGCCACAGCTGCCAGCCGATATCACCTTCCAGTTGCAGGGAGATGCCCTGTTTGGCAGCGAGTTTTTCTAACTGGGGTTTGTATTGGTTGATGTCGAGTCCTGCTAACAGCCAGGCGACGGCGCCAGCGAGTAGCAGGAAAACGATTAAAAGTGCGATAAAAGTGCGCTTTATCCAGGCCATGGAGAGCATTGTCCCTGTGTATTTGTCGTGTGGTGTCACGCATATGACGCCGCAGCGCGGCTCGATGTTCCCGCGCACTTCTACAAATAGGTTATGCCGGAATTGTAGGAGATGCAGCCCCGCGAGGCTGGGAAAGCGCTGCGGGGCCATTGAAGCAGGTGTTTATTAGAAAATAAACCGCACACCGGCTTCGACGCTGCGACCGGCTTCAGGAGCGTAGTCGCGCAGTAGTGAGGTGGAGTTGCGAATTTCTTCGTCGAGCAGGTTGCGGGCGCTGGCGAAGATCACCACGTCGCTGCTGCCGATATTGAAGTTGTAGTGGGCACTCAGGTCCATGCGGGTATAGCCGTCGGTTTCCTCTTCGTAGGCGCCGGCGCGATCCTGGTCCGCAGCTTCAGTGGTGCGCCACTCCCAGCCCCACTGTTCGTATTCCGCTCCCAAAGCGAGACCCAGGCGCAGGGGAGGCATGCGCGGCACGTCGGAACTTTCACCGGCGATATCTTCGTCGAAGCTTGCGCGCACAACGTCGCCAAACAGAGTCAGGTAGAAGTTGCTGCGCAGGGGAAATTTCACCGAGGCTTCAGCACCGTAGAAGGTGGCATCGCGATTGGCATAGGCGTAAATGGGCAGCTCTTCTTCGTACTCAAGGCCGGTATTCTGCGAATAGATGTAGTCGCCGATGCGGTTGTAGAAGACGCTGGCTTCAATCTGCGCTGCATGCCATCCGCTGGCCGCTTCGTTGTGGTGGTGATAGCCCAGTTCCAGGTTTAAGGAGCGTTCTTTGTCCAGGTCGCTGTTACCGATCAGGTAGCGCGACTCGGCCAGGTGCTCACCGTCGGCGAACAGCTCTTCGGCTACCGGGGCGCGCTCGGAGTGGGTGGCGCCGACGCTGATGTGTTGGTGCTCTTGCAGGAAGTACTGCAGAGTGGCACTGGTGCTGAACAGATTGAAGTCGCGATCCTCTGCGGTCTCCGGATCGATATCGACAAGCTCAATACGCGCGCCCAGGTCCAGGTGCCAGTTGCCCCACTCGCGTTCCTTCATGGTGAAGAGGCCGGCGCTGCGGGTGCGGGAGGGTTGGATAAAGGCTTCGTCGCCCACTGCAGCAAAGTCTTTGTCGGACAATTGCAGGCCGTAGGCACCACGCCACTCACTATCGTTGTCGTGGGTGATCTCCAAGCGACTTTCCCAGGCTTCATTGGTAAAGCGGGTACCGGGTTCACCTTCTTCCAGCTCTACGTGCTCATAGTCGTTATAGCCGATACGCAGGCGCAGCTTGTCCCAATAGTTGCTGTTGAAGCGGTGCTCGCCTTTGAGGTCGTAGCGAGTCTGCGCCATATCGATACGCACAGCTTCGACTTCGCTCTCCTCCTCATGCTCTTCATGTTCCTCGTGATCGTCCTCGTCGTGCTCCTCCTCTTCGTGGTGGTGCTCGTGAGTGCCGAGGGGGATACCGTAGTTGTTTTCCAGCTTGTTTACTGAGAGGCCGATATAGCCACTTTCAGTAATCCAGGAAACTCCACCGCTGTAGCTGTGGGCGCGGGCGTTGGTGTTGCCGACGTAGCCGTCGGTGTTGAATTCTTCCTCGTGCTCGCCTTCGTCCTCGTCGTGCTCTTCGTGTTCCTCGTGCTCGACAATAGCGAGGCCGGGAATTTCGGTATCGTCATTTTCGCGGTAGACACCGTCGAAGTACCAGGCCAGCTGCCCGGCACCGCCGGTAAAGCGGAATACCGAGGCATCCTGGCTGTTGGCGGTGTCGTGGCGCATCTCAACCGCGCCTTCAACTTCCTCGGGCACTTCGGTGGGGATGCGGCCGTCGATAATATTTACCACTCCACCGATAGCGCCGCTGCCGTAGCGCAGTGCCGCAGGTCCGCGCAGAATCTCGATGCGCTCGGCCAGCAGGGGTTCGATACTGGCGGCGTGATCGGCGCTGGTGTTGGAGGCGTCAGAGACATCCAGGTTGTCGTTCAGGATCTTCACCCGGTTGGCGCTCTGGCCGCGAATAACCGGCAGGCCCACGCCACTGCCAAAGGAGGCGTTGGTCACTCCCGGCTGGTTCTTCAGGGTTTCGCCCAGGGTGGCGGAAGCGGCTTTGCGCAGGGTCTCGCCGGAGAGCACCGATACCGGGGCAGCTACTGCGTCGGCAGGCTTATCCAGAGGGGACACGGTTACGTTAACTTCTTCCAGTTTGTTACTTTCTTCTGCGGCGCAAATAGCGGGTACGGCCAAGCTGGCAATAGCCAGGGCCAAAGTATTGAACTTAGTCATTGGTTTTTAATCCTGTCACAGGCGGACAATGCCATACGCGTCCAGCGCGGGCATTCACTAAAAAATTATCGGTTTTTTTGTTAGCTGAGTGACAAGGAGAAGGGAGGGGCGCGAGCACTCTGGCGCTCTGGCTGACAATTGTGAGCTGTTGGCGCAGAGGGCCGTACATAGTGACTTTGGGGCTCAGCCTGTACGAGCAATGGCTCGCTGCCGAGTGCTGCCGGTGAATGCATGCAGCACAGGTCACACATCTCTACCTGGGTGTTGCCCAGGTGGAAGTGCTCCGCCCACAGCGGCTGAGCTGCTACTACGGCGAGTAACAGGAACAGGCTGGCCCAGTAATGGGATTTTCGGCGCTTTAGAGTAACCATGCGGTGCATGATAGGGCTAAACAATTACGAATCAAGTTTCATCTGACACTAGAGAACCACAGGGAGTGTCATTCATCCTATAATTTGCGCCCTCTGTCTTATCGTGCAAATAAGGATCGCTTTCGATGCGTACAGCTAGCGTCACTCGTGACACCCTGGAAACCAAGATTCAAGTCAGCGTTAACCTGGACGGCCAAGGCCATGGCAAGTTCGCGACTGGGGTTCCTTTCCTGGAGCATATGCTCGATCAAATTGCCCGCCACGGCATGATCGACATGGACATTAGCTGCGATGGCGATATCCATATCGATGACCACCATACGGTGGAAGATATCGGCATTACCCTGGGCAAAGCCATTACCGAAGCGCTGGGAGATAAAAAGGGGATGACCCGTTACGGCCACAGCTACGTCCCATTGGATGAGGCGCTCTCTCGGGTCGTAATCGATTTCTCCGGCCGGCCCGGCCTGGTTATGGATGTGCCTTTCACACAGAAGCGGATCGGCAACTTTGATACCGAACTGTTTTACGAATTCTTCCAGGGCTTTGTTAACCACGCGCTGGTAACCGTACATATTGATTGCCTGCGTGGCCACAACGCTCACCATCAGGTGGAAACTGTATTTAAGGCCTTTGGTCGCGCCTTGCGTATGGCGTTGACCCCGGACCCCCGTATGGCCGGCACCATGCCCTCCACCAAAGGAGTCTTGTGATGGGTAAGGTCGCAGTACTCGATTACGGTATGGGCAACCTGCACTCGGTGGCCAGCGCCCTGAACAAGGTGGCGCCGGAGGCTGAGGTGGTGCTGGCGCAGACGCCGGAGCAGGCTGAGGGCGCAGAGCGCCTGGTGGTGCCCGGTGTGGGTGCCATTCGGGATTGTATGGCAGGGTTTGTCGATGCGGGTTTTTCGCCGCTGCTTCGTGAGGCCATCAGTGCGGGCACCCCGGTGCTGGGCATTTGTGTGGGTATGCAGATCATGATGCACCACAGCGAGGAGAATAATGGCGTTGATTGCCTGGGGATTTTCCCGGAGCCGGTGAAGTTCTTCGGTGACAACATTCCCTCGGCGCAGATTGCCGAACGGCTCAAGGTGCCCCATATGGGCTGGAACAGTGTTCAGCAGCGGCAGGCGCACCCTATGTGGGCCGATATTGCCGATGGCAGCCGTTTCTACTTTGTCCACAGTTACTATGTGCCGGCTGCTGAAAATCCGGATATTGCTGGGCAAACCGAGTACGGCATTCCCCTGGCTGCCGCAGTTGCCAGGGAGAATATCTTCGCCACCCAGTTCCACCCGGAGAAGAGTGCCGAGGCTGGCTTGCAGCTGCTAAAGAATTTTGTCCACTGGAACGGCCGGGCTCAATAGGCCCCGCTCACCGATCACACTGAAATACTGCCGACGTAAGAAAAGACATGATTGTAATTCCCGCGATTGATTTAAAAGACGGCCAATGCGTGCGCCTGCGCCAGGGCGAGATGGATGATGCCACTATATTTTCCGATGATCCCCTGGCGACAGCCCAGCATTGGGTGAACGAGGGAGCCAAGCGCCTGCACCTGGTGGACCTGAATGGTGCCTTCGCCGGCAATCCGGTGAACGGTGAAGCGGTAACTGCTATCGCCAAACAGTTTCCCGATTTACCGGTGCAAATTGGCGGAGGCATTCGCGATTTGCACACTGTCGAGCGCTATCTGGATGCCGGTGTGCAGTGGGGGATTATCGGCACTGCGGCGGTAAAAAATCCCAAGCTGGTGGAAGAGGCGTGTCGCGAGTTCGAGGGCCATATTATTGTTGGACTTGATGCCAAAGATGGCTTGGTGGCTACCGAAGGCTGGGCTGAGGTCTCCGAGCTGAAGGCGACAGAACTGGCCAAGCGCTTTGCTGATTGTGGCGTCAGCTCTATTGTTTATACGGATATTGCTCGCGATGGCATGATGCAGGGCGTCAATATTGAGGCGACCCTGGAAATGGCCCGCGCAGTGCAGGTGCCTATTATTGCCTCTGGCGGTGTCAGCAGCATCGAGGATATCGAACAGCTGTTGAATGCCGGTGAAATCTACGGTGCGATTACCGGCAGGGCGATCTATGAAGACAAGTTGAACCTGCGCGAAGCGCAGCAGCTTTGCGACCAACGGAACAAATAATGGCTCTGGCGAAACGTATTATTCCCTGTCTGGATGTGGACAACGGCCGCGTGGTGAAGGGCGTTAACTTTGTCGATATCCGCGATGCCGGCGACCCGGTGGAAATTGCCCGCCGCTACAACGAAGCGGGCGCGGATGAAGTCACTTTCCTCGATATCACCGCCACCCACGAACAGCGCGATACCATCCTGCACACCGTGGAGAAAATGGCCCACGAGGTGTTTATCCCCCTCACTGTCGGCGGCGGTGTGCGTACCTTGCAAGATATCCGCAATCTGCTGAATGCCGGTGCGGACAAGACTGCAATCAATTCAGCGGCAGTGAAAAATCCCGAGTTTGTACGCGAGGCCGCCGAGCGCTTTGGCAGCCAGTGTATTGTAGTGGCGATTGATGCCAAGCAGGTGGGAGAGGGCCGCTGGGAGATTTTTACCCACGGCGGTCGCCAGCCCACTGGCATTGATACTGTGGCCTGGGCCCGGCAGATGGCCGAATATGGCGCCGGTGAAATCCTGCTGACCAGTATGGATCGCGACGGCACCAAGAACGGTTTTGACCTGGCCCTGACCCGGGCGGTTACTGAGGCGGTTCAAGTGCCAGTCATTGCTTCCGGTGGTGTGGGAGATCTACAGCACCTTGCGGATGGCGTATTGCACGGCGGTGCGGATGCGGTATTGGCTGCGAGTATCTTCCACTTTGGCGAATACACCATTGCCGAGGCGAAAGCGTTTATGCACAGCGCAGGGATTGAAATGCGGTTGTAGGTAGGTGTAGGTCTTGCACGGCGGGCCCAGGGCCCGCCGCACTCTGCTTACTGCTGTTCGTCTGCGCGGGCAAGGCGCTCGCGCAAACCCCTGTCCCTGTGAGCGTAGAGATTGAGGCCCTTGAGTACATTGAGGGCTTCGAAGATTTGGTTGTCGCGATCCATCCAGCCTTCCCGTTCCTCCTGTTCTCTCGAGCGGTCTTCAGAAGTCCGGTCGGCACCACCATTACCGTTGTCCAGATGCCCTGCCAAATCCGCTTCAGTGGGTCTGGGGGAGTCGTCCAAGCGGGTGACTTTCACCCGCTCTACCACGATATCCGGTGTGATGCCCTGGGCCTGGATTGAGCGGCCATTGGGAGTGAAGTAGAGCGCGGTTGTTAGCTTAATGGCGCGTTCATTATTGATAGGGATTACAGTTTGTACCGATCCCTTGCCGAAGCTGTCGGTGCCCATCACCACTGCGCGGCGGTGGTCCTGTAGGGCGCCGGCGACAATTTCTGCTGCAGAGGCGGAGCCCGCGTTGATTAATACAACCAGCGGAGCGCCTTCGGTTAAATCGCCCGGCTCGGCGGAATAGCTCAGGTTGGCGGCTTCATTGCGGCCTTCGGTGTAGACCACCAGGCCCTCTTCCAAAAATGCATCCGCTACTTCCACCGAGGATTGCAGCACGCCACCGGGGTTGTTGCGCAGGTCGATAACCAGCCCTTTAAGTGTGCCTTTCTTCTGCAACTTGATCAGCTCGTCGGCCACATCGGCGCCGGTGTCCAGTTGGAACTGGCTGATGCGCAGATAACCGTAGCCATCGTCGAGGACTTTGCTGCGAACACTGCGCACGCGTACGGTGTCCCGCTTGAGAGTGACATCGAAAGGTTCTTTAAAACCTTTGCGGGCGATGGTCAGGGTCACACTGCTGCCCTTGGGCCCGCGCATCCACTCCACTGCTTCATCCAGGCTCACGCCCTTCATGGATTTGCCCGACAGGCGCAGTATGACATCGCCGGCCTTGAGGCCAGCGCGGGAGGCGGGGGTGTCATCCATGGGGGTGACGACGGTGATATGGTCGTTTTCGATTCCCACCTCGATCCCCAGGCCGGCAAACTCACCAGTGGTGTTGGCTTGCAGGTCGTCAAAGGAGCGGCGGTCTAGGTAGGAGGAATGGGGGTCGAGGCCTTGCAGCATACCTTTGATGGCATATTCCAGCAGGGTTCGGTCATCTACTTCCTCGATATAGCCCTGCCGAATCTGCTCGAACACTTTGGCAAAGCTGCGCAGGTCTTCCAGCGGCAGGCGGGCTTCACTGTCCGCAGCCACCGGGTGAGGGCTGTCGCCGGCGGTTAAACCCATTAAAGGCAGGGCTGTCAGAGCGGCAGCACCGATCAGGGTTGTCAGTGCCTTGGGGATAAACATGTTGTTGTGACCTCTGCCTTATTTCTTCGCTGCTTTGCGAAAGTGTAGACCGCAGAGATTGGCAGGGATTCTAAGCGGACGCCAAATTCTACAGTGTCACAGTCTTAGTCGTCATAAGCCCAAGGGTCTTACACCTGGGCTGATTCCCACTCTTATTCTCTTTTGGTGATGAAAATAAAACCGTTACCCCGTGGCTTTTTGTCGCGATGTTGTCTCATTTAATTAGCACAGGGGTGAGAGCTCAGAGGTAAAGTAGTGCGGATTAGGCGGGTTCCTAATCCCAACTGCAGTGATTTGAGAGGGGCTTCTTGGAGTTTACATGGCAAATGCCTGGGGCTTTACGTCTTGATCTGTGCCCTCTATTCCCTGCTCCTAATCAGGAGCGGCACCAATTTGTGGGGTCCTGTGCCTTACCCCGGTGGCGAATTTCGAAGTAGACACCGCTATGGCTGAGCCCACCGCTATTGCCAACTCGAGCGATGGTGTCACCACTTTCCACCCACTCGCCAATATTGCGGGTGAGGGACTGATTGTGGGCGTAGAGGCTCATGTACTCCTCGCCGTGATCCAGGATAACCAGCATGCCGTGACCGCGCAGGTAATCAGAGAAAACCACGCGGCCGCGGTGGATTGCTCGTACCGGCTCCCCTTCATTGGCGCGTAAGGTGACACCTTTCCAGGTGATGCCATTGGCGCGGCGCTGTCCATAGGCATTGGCGCGGCGGCCATCAACCGGCCACTGCATTCGGCCTCGCTGGCGCGCAAAGGGTTTTTGCTCGCTGGGGTTTACCAGTGAGGCGATGGCGCGGCCCACTTCGTCGATCAGCTTTTGCAGGCGTGTGCGATCCCCTTGGAGCTGCTTGAGTTCACCGCTGCCATCGGAAAGTCGTGTCGCCAGTTTATCCAGCGTATCCTTGCGATTTTGCTGTGCGACGCGCAGTCTGGTCTGGCGTTTCTGCAGCTGCTCTCGCTTGGCTTTCAAGGTTTCGCGCTCGCGCTCAATGGAGGCGGATACGGTTTCCAGCGAGGTGAGGGTTTCCAGGTAAGTGTCTATGATGCGGCTGCGTTCTTGGAGGAAGTAATCGTGGTAGCGGAGATGGCGGGCGACGTTCTGTGGATCTTGCTGGTTGAGAAGGAGTTTGATCTGCTCCTGTCGGCCTAGTCGGTATGCGGCGGCGATCTCCTGTTCGACCCGCCGCTGCATACTTCGTCGCGACTCCTGCAGTTGCTGTTGTTCCTGCTGGAGTTCGCGCAGCTTGTCCGAGCGGCTGCGCATATCCTGTTTGATCTTGTCTATGCGCTGGTGCAGCCCGGAAATATCTTTCTCGTTCTCTTCCAAATCCTTGAGCAATTGGTCGCGCTGGCCCCGGACCTGGTTGAGTTCCTGTTGCAGGGACTCAATGCGTTGCTTGATCTGTGCCAGGCGCGCCTGCTCATCTCCCTCCGCCTGGCTCCAGGCGGGCAGGGAAATCAGGGCGATCAGGAAGAGTACGAGAGTTTTCATCAGTCCATTTTTACCAAACTTTGGCCGGTCATTTCCGCCGGCTGTGGCAGATCCATCAACGCTAACATGGTTGGTGCTACATCCGCCAGACTACCTCCGTCACACATTTGCACATTGCGCTCGCCGATATAAACAAAAGGCACCGGCAGAGTTGAGTGCTGGGTGCTGACCTGGCCGGAATTGGCGTCGAACATCTCTTCCACATTGCCGTGGTCGGCAGTAATCAGCACTTCTCCCCCGGCAGCCAGAGCGGCGTTTACGACGCGCTCCACACACTGGTCCAGGGCTTCGACGGCTTTTACAGCCGCCTCGAAAACACCGGTATGGCCGACCATATCGCCATTGGCGTAGTTGCAGATAATGGCGTCGTACTCGCCGCTCTCAATTGCCGCTACCAGCTTGTCAGTGACTATTGGCGCATTCATTTCCGGTTGCAGGTCGTAGGTGGCCACATCCGGGGATTTGATCAGTTCGCGGGTTTCGCCCTCGTAGGGCTCTTCGCGGCCGCCGCTGAAGAAGAAGGTAACGTGGGCGTATTTTTCTGTCTCGGCGATGCGCAGCTGGGTTTTGCCCTCTGCAGACAAGTACTCGCCGAGGGAATTGACCAGGTTTTCCGGTGGGAAGGCACAGCTGGCGTGGATATCGGCAGCGTATTCGGTCGTCATGACGAAGTCCGTCAGCTGCGGCCTGGCTTTGCGCTCGAAGCCGCTGAAGTCCTGCTCGGTAAAAGCGCGGGTTAACTGGCGCGCGCGATCCGGGCGGAAATTCATAAAGATAAGGGAATCGCCGTCCTGGATAGGGGCGGGCTCGCCAATCACCGTTGGCGCGACAAACTCATCGTTTTCACCGCGCTCATAGGCCGAGGCCAGTCCTGCCAGGGCGTCACTGGCACTGTGCTTTGCTGTACCCAGGGTCAGCATGTCGTAAACGGACTCGGTGCGCTCCCAGCGCTGGTCGCGATCCATGGCGAAGTAGCGCCCGGCCAGAGTAGCCATATGGGCATTGCCGACGGAGTCACATACCTGCATCAGGCGCGCCAGGGAGGGTTCGGCACTGCGCGGTGGGGTATCGCGGCCATCGAGAAATGCGTGTACATAAATAGCGCGGGCGCCGCGCTGCGCCGCCAGGGTTACCATGGCAACAATATGGTCTTCGTGGCTGTGTACGCCGCCCTCGGACAGGAGTCCCATAATATGGACGGCGCCGTTGTTGGCGATAGCCTTATCTACCGCAGTGGTGTAAGCGGTATTACGGAAGAAGTCGCCGTCCTGGATGGCTTTGTTGATCCGGGTGAAGTTCTGGTAGACCACTCGACCGGCGCCCAATGTCATATGGCCGACTTCTGAGTTGCCCATTTGTCCATCGGGCAGGCCCACTGCCATACCGGAGGTCTGGATCAGGGTTTTTGGGCGGGTCGCCCAGATATTGTCCCAGACCGGAGACTTGGCTGCGTGAATCGCATTGTGCTCAGGATTGTCGCTGTGGCCGAAGCCGTCCAGAATCAGCAGGACCAGGGGGCGTTTTTGCGGGGCTTGCGTAGCGGCCATAACGACAGTATTCCTCTTCCGGGGGGTTAAATTGCGGACGCGGATTTTAACCTGTGGGGCTGGTATTTCACCATGTTATTTAGCTTAAGCCGGATTACATAGGGGCTGGGGCGGAAGGATTTGGCTGGTTAGAATTTCGCCATGATCGTGTATACTCCCGCCGGCATCGGGCGCTGCAGCGCCCTGTTGATAACCACTTGAGGATTTTGGGGGCGAAGTGGATTTTCTCGACTTTTTAGCTGAGCAGTGGCTGTTGGTCGGCCTGCTTGTGGCATTGCTTTACGCTTTTGTTTTGACTGAGCGATACAAGTCTGGTGAACCTGCGTCATTGCACGAAGTGACCAAGCTGATCAACAGCGATGGGGCCAAGGTGCTGGATATCCGCGATCGCAGCGAGTTCACCTCCGGTCATATCGTCGATTCCCTGCATATTCCCCACGGGGATGTTGCTGAGCGCATTGCTGAGTTGGAATCCTTTAAAGATAAAACCATTATTGTCGCCGACAAAATGGGGCAGCATGCAGGCCCGGTGGGACGAATGCTGAAGCAGAAAGGTTTCCAGGTGCGTCGTCTGCAGGGCGGCATGAGCGAGTGGGCTAACCAGAACCTGCCTGTCGTTAAGGGCAAAGGTTAACCTGAAGCATAAGTTTGACGGAGTTTTGTCATGCAGAATGTTGTCATTTATACCACCCGTTTTTGTCCCTACTGTGTCCGTGCCAAGCAGCTACTCGACAGCAAGGGTGTCGCCTATCGCGAAAGACCCGTGGATAACAATCCCGGCTTGCGTGCGGAAATGGCTGCCAAGGCGGGACGTCGTTCGGTCCCACAGATCTGGATCGGCGATAAGTATGTAGGGGGTTGCGACGACCTGATGGCGTTAGAGCGCGCCGGCCAACTCGACAAACTGCTGAAAGCAGCGGAGTCAGTAGAAAATTGACGCGGCCGCCAACATGCGGTCTCCAATATTTGCTATTTATCCGGTCCGGGCCTTGAAACGTTTTATCGAGGCCCCAACTGTTGAGTTATTACCGGAGTCTTTCTCACGGAAGGCATCAATAAACTTTTTATAATGAACAGGCTGTAACATGGCTGAAGAATTAAATGGCGCAGCGGCAAACGCAGAGGCTCCACAAGTACAATTTGCGATGCAGCGCATCTACCTGAAAGACCTCTCCTTTGAAACCCCGATGGGTGCCGAGGTCTTCAAAAAGCAGTGGAAGCCCCAGGTTAATCAGGAGCTGAACACCAAGACCGCGAAGATCGAAGACGATCTGTACGAAGTGGCTCTGACCCTGACTATCACCGTAAAGCTGGAAGAAGACACCGCTTTCCTGGTAGAGGTAAAACAAGCTGGCTTGTTCGGTATCAAAGGTCTGGAAGGTCAGCAACTGGCCCAGGCCCTGAACACTGCCTGCCCGCAGATTTTGTTCCCCTACGCCCGTGAAGTGATCGACAATGCCGTAGTCAAAGGTTCATTCCCTGCACTGATGTTGCCGCCGGTGAACTTCGACGCCCTGTTCGCTGCTGCCCTCGATAAGGCGCAGAAAGAGTCAGAAGGTGCCCAAGCGAATGCTTAATTCGCTTTAGCCCGGCTGGCACGATAAAAAGGTCCCTTAGCGGGGCCTTTTTTTATATCTGTAATCTCTCGGGGATAGCTTCCATTTTACTGACTGCCCCTCCGCAACCGCAGTACAAACCTGGAGCCGCTTATGCAGTGGGATCTGCCAAATCCATTTATCGCCAAAGTGACGGTTGGCGCCAAACATGTGGATGGCCTGAGTCATGCCAACAACGCGGAATATGTGCGCTGGTGTGAGGCCACCGCCTGGGCGCACAGCGCAGCCCTGGGCTTGGATGTCACGAATTATCAGCAGCTTGACCGGGGAATGGCAATTCGTCATGGCGAGTATGACTATATACTGGCGGCCAGAGAGGGGGAGGAATTGCTGTTTGGCACCTGGCTCACTGAGGTGGACGGGCGTCTGAATATGACTCGCCGCTTTCAGGTGTTTCGCGCCGCCGATAAGGCATTGGTATTGCGGGCCGAATGGCGGATGGTGTGCATTGAGCTTTCCACTGGCAAGCCAAAACGCATGCCGGCGATCTTCAAGGAAATTTACAGTCCGGCAGTGACTGCCCCGGAGGCTGAAAAAAATGAGTGAAGAGTTTGTATCCCTGACCAACAATTCAGGGGCGCTTAAGGACAAGACCATATTTATCACCGGCGCCAGTCGCGGCATCGGCCGGGCGATCGCCCTTAAGTGTGCCGCAGATGGAGCCAATATCGTGATTGCCGCTAAATCGGCAGAGCCCCACCCGAAGCTCCCGGGAACCATCTTCTCGGTGGCGGAGGAAGTGGAAATGGCCGGTGGCAAAGCCCTGGCCCTGCAGGTGGACGTGCGCGATGAGCAGCGGGTAGAGCAGGCTATGTCAGCGGCCGCCGACAAATTTGGCGGTATCGATGCAGTGATTAATAACGCGGGAGCGATCAACCTGACCAATGTCGAATCGACACCGCCCAAGCGCTACGACCTGATGCAGAGCATCAATAGCCGTGCGGTGTATCTCACCGCCCACCTGGCGATTCCTTACCTGAAAAAAGCAGACAACGCCCACATCCTCAGCCTCTGCCCGCCGCTGAATATCCAGCCTAAATGGTTGGGGCCCTTCGCTCCTTACGCTATGTCAAAGTTTGGTATGACCATTCTCAGCCTGGGTTTGGCGGAAGAGCTGCGCGAGGCGGGGATTAGTGTAAATACCCTGTGGCCGCGTACACTGGTGGCCACGGCCGCGATTGAATTTGCGGTGGGTAGTCGCGAGATGTTTGAGCAGAGCCGCAAGCCCGCCGTTATGGCCGATGCGGCCTACGAGATACTGACGACCAGAGATGTCGCCTTGAGCGGTCGCCAGTTAATCGATGAAGAGCTGTTGGCAGAGCGCGGTGTGAAGGATTTCACTGGCTATGCCCACAATCCAGCCAATGCAGACAACTTAACCAAGGATTTATTTCTCGACTGACGCTGGCAGGGGGTATTTGTGAGCAGCGACAGAAAGTTATTTAAAGACGCTCTCGGCGAAATGGGAGACGTCAAACCACTGGCACAGGAGCGCCGTGTCACTTTACGCAAGGAGCCGAAGCAATCTGAGTCGATGTTGCGGGAGCGCCGCGCCGCTGCTACGCGCCTGACAGAACGGGAAATGAACCCCCTGTCCGGTGAATATATCGATTTGGTAGAGCCATGGGATCCGTTGGAGTTCAAGCGCGATGGTGTGCAAAACGGGGTCTATCGCAATTTGCGCCTGGGCAAATACAGCGTAGATGCGCGCCTGGATTTACATCGCCATTCTGTGGAGATGGCGCGCAGGGCCGTGATGGAATTTATCCGTGATTGTGTTGAAGCGGATGTGCGCTGTGCCCTGATTACCCACGGTAAGGGTGAGGGGCGTAAGCAACCGGCGTTATTGAAGAGCTGTATCAATCACTGGTTGCCGCAGCTGCACGAAGTACTGGCTTTTCACAGTGCCCAACCCCAACACGGGGGCTTGGGAGCGACTTATCTGCTGCTGAGAAAGAGTGAACGCAAGCGGCAGGAGAATCTGGAAATACATCAAAAGCGCCGCTAAGTGTTCTTTTGTAACTAATCTGTCACTTATGCAAATTAATATGCGCGGCTGAGGCTTTCCCCTCAAGGAGGTTTTTATAGACTCCTAAAGCTCATCTTTTTGATTCTTCTTGATTGTGATCCTGGCGACCCAATGGGTCGCCTTTTTTATAGGGTTGTGCCTGCCGGTAGCTGCGGTCTACTTGCTCAAATTCTATGCGGGCGGTGCCATCGGTACTGCTGACCATCATTTTGTTGCCCACGATAACAATCAAATCAGACTTTCTCAGAGCATTGAGGAAATCAACTTCCAACTCATCACTGGGTTGCGCGCCTCCCATACGCGCAATCGCTGGGATACGCTCCCAGGTGAATGCTCCGCTGCTACTGAGAGAAAAGCGTCCCAGGTAGGGGTTGGTGCCACTATTGCCTCTAACGTAACCAAAGCGGTCGCATTTGAAGAAGGGTCTATCCCGCCAAAATCTGCTCCAGCTAAGGGTTGAATCATAAGTACGCCCGGAATAGTACAAGCTCGATAGCACCCACTCGTGCTCACAGGCAGACCAAGCCGATCGCTGCAGTTGGGGAACGGGGGGAGGGGGTGTGCTGCAGCCTGCAAGAACCAGGTTGCCCAGGACAATGCTCAGCAGTAAGTAAGAAGCACGACGTGGCATGATGTCGTTCTCATTGTTTTTGCGACATTTAATCTAAAAATCTACAGGCCTTCTGTGGCCGCGTTCAAGGTCCGGCCTTTACGTATTCTATATAGATATCACCTGATGGGTCACGCAGTATCAGGCGATTACCCCGGGACTTGGTAAAAGCCTGGCGGGTAGCGGCGAGGGCGCGGAGATATGCATGTTCCTGCTGCAGTAAGGCCTCGGGCCCACCCATCTTGGTGGAGACAAAGCTGGAGGTATCCCACAGTAGCTGGCCGTTATTCGTTACCTGCATCTCTCCTCGGTAGGTGTTTATGCCACTTCTTCCCATGACATTACCCTGGAGGTTGCAGACAAAGGTAAAGTCTGAGGGTCTTTGGATTGGTACCAGTGCGCCGTCAACGCGAAGACGCACCAACTGCCATTTCTTATCACAGACAGCACCCATGCTCCCCGCTGACTGGACAACCTGGGCTTCCTCAATTCGATTTGTAATACATCCGCCGATAACCAATAAGGCTCCTATCAGCCATATTTGAACCAACCTGCTCATCGGCGAATAACTCCCAAACTCAAACCCTTCTCCTGTCTACACCTCAGCCAACCGCTTTACGGCTTTCACAAAAGCTTAGTTGTTGGTTACAGCGAGGAGACGACAGCAGTGACAAGCTATGCTTGCACTGATGTAGAAAAATAGTATTTGGCCTTCGATAAAAGGACGTTCGTCGACATGATCAGGCGCACCAAGATCGTTGCTACCCTGGGCCCAGCCACTGATAAAGAAGAAACACTTCGGCAATTAATCAATGCCGGTGTCGATATGGTTCGCCTGAATTTTTCCCATGGGAAAATTGATGACCACCGTCGCAGGGCGAAATTTGTTCGCGAGGAAGCGCAGCGCCAGGGCAGGCATATTGCTTTACTGGGAGATTTACAGGGACCGAAAATTCGTGTCGGAAAATTCACCGATGGGCGTGTTCACTTGCGCAAAGGTGAAGAATTTATTCTGGACCCGGATTGGGATAAAGAAAGTGGTAGTCCCGAAGGCGTTTGGGTTGATTATGAAGCCCTGGCTGAGGATTGTAGCGAGGGTGACTGCCTGCTACTGGATGATGGCCGCTTGAGTTTACGCATCAAAAAAATCATTGGCTTGTCATTAAAAACTGAAGTTGAATCTGGTGGCTGGTTGTCCGATAGAAAGGGAATAAATAAACAGGGAGGTGGTCTTACCGCACCGGCACTGACTAAAAAAGATCGCAGTGATATAAAGATTGCAGCTGACTTGCAGGTTGATTATCTCGCGGTTTCCTTTCCCCGAGATGCCCGTGATATCCACAAGGCGAGAAAACTATTAAGGGAGGCGGGTGGCACCGCGCATATCATTGCCAAGATCGAACGGGCCGAGGCAGTTGCCAATGATGCCCGCCTGGAAAAACTGATTTTGGCCAGTGACGCTATTATGGTGGCGCGAGGAGATCTCGCCGTGGAGATTGGCGATGCGGAATTAATGGGGGTACAAAAGCACCTGATTAGTTATGCCCGCTATCTCAATCGGGTAGTGATTACCGCAACACAAATGATGGAGTCTATGATTACCAGCCCGGTTCCGACCCGGGCGGAAGTTTGTGATGTGGCCAATGCGGTATTGGATGGCACCGATGCAGTGATGTTATCTGCAGAGACAGCAGCGGGTGAATATCCTATTCAAACCGTTCAGCATATGGCTGATGTAATTGTTGGAGCAGAAAAGCATAGAAAAAATTATTCCATGCCGGAAAGTCTTCGTGGAGATTACCCTGCGGGTGATGCGTGCATCGCAATGGCGGCGATGACAATAGCTAATCATTGCCGTGAAATAAAAGCGATAATTTGCCAGACGGAGACTGGAAATACGGCTTTATTAATGTCAAGAGTCTGTGCATTAATTCCTATCTATGCTTTTTGTCGACATCAAAAATGTTGTAACCGAGTGGCCCTGTACAGCGGTGTCGATCCTGTATTAATGGATATGTCTAATATGGATGGTCCTCTCCGAGACCAAAAAGCAATTTCTTATTTATTGGATCAAGAACTGCTGATATCCGGGGACTTTGTATTGATATCCCGAGGTTATCAGCAGGACATCGGGGGTCACACTGATACCCTGCGTATAGTCCGTGTACCCTGATAATTTCAGTTAAAAAATACCTTTAGGATTAATTTATCCCGCACGAACACATCTTACCAATATCTTGGTTTCTAATTCCTGTTCGACACAGCGGAATTTTTGTCCGTCTAAGGTTAGTGATTTTGGGCTTCCCTGGGGCGCGGTTGTCGAACAACCGGCAACTCCTGTCGCCAGGGCCACGGCAAGCAGAATAAGTAGTACTTTCTGCACCGCAGTTACCTCTATGTGTGACTTGAGTGACGCAATCCCGAATAACTTGTTAATTTAGGGTAGAGGTAATAGCTGTCATTGTGATGTTTTTAACGACAATTTGTTAAAAGTGGCGACATCGACTTAGGGATACGAAAGTGGGTTCAATGGGCGGAGATGTCGAAGTTAATGAATGAAAACTCCGCTGTACATTTTGGGAGACAGTGCACAGCGGAGCAGGTTGCCTAGGGAAGGTGAGGCCTAACGTCTACTGCGGTGATGTCCGCCGCGAACGCGATAGTGGCCTCTATGGCCCCGATAGCTGCGATAGCTGGCGCGGTGGTGATAGCTTCTATAGGCTCGATTATGGGCGCGAAAGCGTGCGTGGGATGACCGCGGATAATAGAAGCGGTTGTAGTAGGGCATTCCGCGATAGTAATAGCGAGCCCGATAGCGAGGGTGGCCGCGGAATGACGCGGATCGGTAAGTGGCGTAGCCACCGCCGTAGTAATAGGTATTCACTGGTGTGAAACCAACGGTCTGATAAACCGGTGTCCTATAGGACGCTAAATAGATATTACTTGAGGCGTAGTAATTGGGCGTGGCATAGGGATAAGCGTAGGAGGAGGTATACGCGACTGGCCCACCGCTTGGTCCACCATAGCTGGTATAAGTGGTGTAGTAACCATCGGTGGCACAGGCACCCAGGGTTAGGGCTGTGCACACCATGGCGGTGAGTATCACCGTTTTAGCAGCTCTATTCATAGTGCTTTCTCCGGTAAGTGGAATTTCCCCCCGGAGAGGCCCGGCAGGGGCCAAGCCCCTTTAGTGCGCCAAACAGGCGAGCACGGAATTTGAGGTTTAGTAGGGCCTTGCGCGCGGTGGCGGATCAACGATCTGATATTGGGTGTTCACGACAGCGGGCGGTCTGAGGCGATAAAAGTTGCCGTCCCAGTAGAAGTTACAGTGCTGCATATTGTGACAGGTGCCATCCGGGTGGCAGTGGGCATAGCGTCCACGCAAGTTGTAATACGTCTTGTTGTAATAAGGGCTGTAACCGTAATAACTGGCAGAGCAGTCGTAGCCACCACAGGGGTAGCCAGATGTGCCATTACAGGCCGAAAGGGCCAGTCCTGCTGCCATGGCTAGTACACAACCAGAGCCACGCAGCAACCTAGTGGGCAGCGGTTTCATCAAGACCTCCACACCTATTGGCGGGTAAAACTTCTACATTCAGCCTGTTGATTTGTCGCATAAATCATCGCAAATCAAAATATATGTTCTAACAAAGCTGAAAACCGAGGCGGGTCTGTATTGGCATATCGAAACTTTCGAGTCTCGCGGCAACTGGACACGCACTCTCAGAGTGAGAAAAGGTAAGGTCGGCAGGCGGGTGAAACCACTAAAAATTCACACATTGTGAGAAAAATGGTTCTCTCGCAATGTGCGAATCAAGCCCTGAAGGCTCTTTAACTTAGTGACTGCTGGGCAGGAGTTTGGGGTCTATTGACTCTAAGTAGGCGCCGCTGCTCAGCAATTGCTTCGCCTCCTCAATATCCGGGGCAAAGTAGCGGTCCTTGTCATAGAAAGGTACTCGGGCGCGCAGTTTTGCCTTGGCTGCCTCCAGTTTTTCCGTGGATTTTAACGGCGCGCGGAAATCCAGTCCCTGGCAGGCAGCAAGTAGCTCCACCGCCAGGATGCCACAGGTATTGTCGGCCATATCCCGCAGACGGCGGCCGGCAAAGGTGGCCATGGATACATGGTCTTCCTGGTTGGCGGAGGTGGGCAGTGAGTCCACACAGGCGGGATGTGCCATGGATTTATTCTCACTGGCGAGCGCTGCTGAGGTGACCTGGGCGATCATAAAGCCGGAGTTCACCCCGCCATTTTCCACCAGGAAGGGAGGCAGGCCGGATAGGTTGCTGTCGATCAACAGCGCCATACGACGCTCGGATAGGGAGCCGATTTCTGCCAATGCCAGCGCCAGGTTGTCGGCGACCATCGCTACCGGCTCCGCGTGGAAGTTACCACCGGAAATAATGTCGGAGTTATCCGGATTTTCCTCGTCGGTAAATACCAGCGGGTTATCAGAAACACCATTCGCCTCGGCCAACAATACTTCGGCAGCGAAGCGCATCTGCTGCAGACAGGCTCCCATGACCTGGGGCTGACAGCGCAGGGAGTAGGGGTCCTGCACTTTTTCACAGAACTGGTGGGAATCACCGATCTGGCTGGTTTCACCGAGCAGGTCCCGATAAATTGCCGCTACGTCGCGCTGAGCCTGTTGGCCGCGGGCGTTGTGAATACGATCATCGAAAGGGCGGCGTGAGCCCTTGGCTGCTTCCAAGGTAATGGCACCGGTTACCAGGGCGCCGGCGAACAGGTCTTCACTGGCGAACAGGCCGAGCAGGGCAAAGGCGGTAGAAGCCTGAGTGCCGTTTAGCAGGGCGAGGCCCTCTTTGGGGGCCAGGGTAATGGGCTCAAGACCTGCGGCTTTGAGGCCTTCGTGAGCACTCTTGCGCTCGCCCTTGATAAATACTTCCCCTTCACCGAGAAGTACCACGCTCATATGAGCCAGCGGCGCCAAATCGCCAGAAGCGCCGACAGAACCTTTCTCAGGGATAGCGGGGTAGACACCGGCATTGACCAGTTGCATTAAAGTTTCGATAACCTGTGGGCGCACACCGGAGAAGCCGCGCGCGAGTGAGTTGATTTTCAATACCATCAGCAGGCGCACGGTGGCTTCACTCATAAAGTTGCCGGTACCGGCGGCATGACTCAGTACAATAGCGCGCTGCAGGTTTTCCAGGTCGTGCTTTTCAATGCGGGTGTTGGCCAATAAACCAAAACCGGTATTAATTCCGTAAACCGTGCGCCCTTCGGTAATAACCTGGGCAACGGTGTGAGCAGAGGCTTCAATAGCGGGATAGGCGCTTTTCGCCAGGGACAGCTGCACCGACTCGCGGGCTACGCGGCGCAGTTGCGCAAGGCTCAATTGACCGGGATTGATTTCCAATTGATACATAAATTCATTCACCAAAAAATATTTACTGCTTAGCAGGCTGTTGAAAAACAGCCTGCGCGGGCGGTGCGAAAGCGCCTGCCGCAAAATCAAGCACTGCAATTGCTTGATTTGAGTGCCCATCTTTGTGGACATGTGCCGCAAAGATGGCTTGAAAAAGTCGCTTGTTGGCTTTTTCAACACCCTGTTAGGCGCCGGCAGCGCAGCCCGATCAAAGTTATTCGGGCTGTAAAAGATTTCCGCCGGCGGTATTTTTATTGCGGTAAAAAATCAGTCGTTCAGCATAGGCAGGTCCAGGCCCTGCTCTTTTGCGCATTTTTTTGCGATCTCGTAACCGGCATCGGCGTGGCGCATGACACCGGTGGCGGGATCATTCCAAAGAACCCGTTCGATACGTTTGCGTGCGGCTTCAGTACCGTCACAGACAATGACCACACCAGAGTGCTGGGAGAAGCCCATGCCTACGCCACCGCCGTGATGCAGGGATACCCAGGTAGCGCCGGAGGCAGTGTTCAGCAGAGCATTCATCAGCGGCCAGTCGGAGACAGCGTCGGAACCATCCATCATGGCTTCAGTTTCGCGGTTGGGGCTCGCTACAGAGCCGCTGTCGAGGTGGTCGCGGCCGATCACTACCGGTGCTTCCAATTCACCGTTGGCCACCATCTCGTTAAATGCCAGTGCCAGGCGCGCGCGATCTTTCAGGCCCACCCAGCAGATACGTGCGGGCAGTCCCTGGAAATGAATCCGCTCGCGGGCCATGTCGAGCCAGTTGTGCAGCTGCGGATTGTCGGGAATCAGTTCCTTAACTTTGGCATCGGTCTTGTAGATATCTTCCGGGTTGCCGGACAGGGCCGCCCAGCGGAAAGGACCGACACCTTCGCAGAACAGAGGGCGAATATAAGCGGGTACAAAGCCGGGGAAATCGAAGGCATTTTTCACACCTTCCTCGAGGGCCATCTGGCGAATATTGTTGCCGTAGTCGAGAGTTGCGGCGCCGCGCTTTTGCAGCTCCAGCATGGCTTCAACCTGAACCGCCATAGATTGTTTGGCTGCCTTAACTACTGCGGCTTCATCTTTCTTGCGCATCTCCGCAGCGTATTCCATGGTCCAGCCCTGGGGCAGGTAGCCATTTAAAGGATCGTGTGCGGAAGTCTGGTCGGTAACCGAATCCGGCAGAATATTGCGTTTTACAATTTCCGGGAAGATATCTGCTGCGTTGCCCAGCAGTCCAACGGAAATGGCTTCGCCTTTTTCCATCGCGGCTTCAATCATTTGCAGCGCTTCGTCGAGGCTGGTGGCTTTTTTGTCTACATAGCCAGTGCGCAGACGGAAATCGATTCGGGTTTCGTCGCACTCTACTGCGATCATGCTGAAACCGGCCATGGTCGCCGCCAGTGGCTGAGCGCCACCCATGCCGCCGAGGCCACCGGTAAGAATCCATTTGCCTTTCGCTTCGCCATTAAAGTGTTTGCGTGCGACGGCGGCAAAGGTTTCATAGGTACCCTGGACGATGCCTTGGGAGCCGATATAAATCCAAGAGCCGGCAGTCATCTGGCCGTACATGGCCAGGCCTTTTTTATCCAGCTCGTTAAAGTGTTCCCAGTTGGCCCAGTGGGGTACCAAGTTGGAGTTGGCAATTAATACCCGGGGTGCATCGGCGTGGGTTTTAAAGACTCCGACAGGCTTGCCGGACTGCACCAGCAGGGTTTCGTCGTCTTCCAGGCGCTTCAGCACTTCGACAATTTTGTCGTAGCACTCCCAATCCCGCGCGGCGCGGCCGATACCACCGTACACCACCAGGTCCTCCGGGCGTTCAGCTACCTCGGCGTCCAGGTTGTTCATCAACATGCGCAGGGGAGCTTCGGTGAGCCAGCTTTTGGCATTGAGCTCACTGCCGCGAGGCGCGCGGATTTTGCGGCTGGGATCGTGGCGTTTGTCGGTAGACATAGCTTCCTCGTCAATTTTTCTCGTAAAAAAATTCACACGTCCCGGATTTGATTGTTTCTTTTCCCAGGGCGCGCGGGATAAATCAATAACTAGAATCTCAGTTGTGCACCGAGGCGGTATCGATTGCCTGGGTGAACCAGGCGCGCGAAGCTCACGGTACCGGCACTGCATTTAGTGCGTCGCCAAACCTGGAGGCAGGCATCTCCGGGGGCAATTTCCAGAGCGTGGGCGATAGCGGCTTCTGCAGCTATGGCCTCGACGGTTGTATCGGCCTCGGTTAGCGGTGCGACTTTGGAAAGATAGGCGTTGGGGGTGGTGTGGGCGAAGTCTTGGTCCAGGTAATCCGGAGCTAGGGCTGGATTGGTAAATCGCTCTTCCCACTGCACCGGTAAACCGTTGTCACAGTGCACAATAATGGAGTGAAACACTTTTGCCTGTTCGGGCACTTCCAATGCCAGGGCTACATCGGCGCTGGCGACACAGGGTTGAGCCAACAGGATGCGGTTGCTGTAACTGTGCCCCCGGGCCGAGATCTCGTCGGCGATATTGCGCACTTCCAACAGTGAGCTGGCGGGCACCGGCTCGGCGACAAAAGTACCCAGCCCCTGGGAGCGCATCAGGACGCGCTCATCGGTTAGTTCGGTGAGTGCCCGTCTAGCGGTCATTCGACTCACACTGAATTGCTGCGCCAGTTGGTTTTCCGAGGGTACCTGGGAATGAACTGGCCATTCGCCAGACTCAATTTGTTGGCGGATATGGCGCTTGATGGCCGCGTATCGAGGTTCACTTGCAGTATTCATAGACTCAGGTACAGTACTTTCGTTGCTTGTATATTGTTGTATATACAAGAGTAGTTACGGCTACTATGGTTTCCCTGCTGCGGGCTGTCAAGTCGAAGAGGGGAGCTGTATCCTGCCCGTTACTGGTTTGTCGGTCATCGGGCCGAGCATCTATGGTTTAAAAGGAAAAGCGTGCCGCTAAAAGCTTATGTCAGAACGCTGTGATTTGCTGATTACCAATTTGAATGCCGCCACAATGGACCCATCCATTGCCGGTGGTTACGGTGTTATCGAGGATGCTGCAATTGCGGTAACCAAAGGTCGGATCGTTTGGATTGGTCCCCGCCGGGATCTGCCCGAGTGCACCCCAGACCGCATTGTTGATGGCGAAGGTCAATGGGCAACTCCGGGCCTGATCGATTGCCACACGCATCTTGTATATGGAGGCCATCGCGCAGGGGAGTTTGCCCGTCGCCTGGGGGGAGAGAGTTACGAAGAAGTGGCTCGCTCTGGCGGGGGTATTATTTCTACCGTGCGGGCGACACGGGGTGCCAGTGCCGAGAACCTGTATAAGTTGGCTGAGCCCCGTCTGCACGCCCTGATGGCCGAAGGCGTTACAACCGTGGAAATTAAATCCGGTTATGGCCTGGACCTGGATACTGAACTAAAGCAACTGCGCACCGCGAGACGCCTGGCGCAACACAACTCAGTGGAAATAGTAACGACCTGTCTGGCAGCTCACGCTCTGCCACCGGAATACGACGGTCGTGCCGATGAATATATCGACCTTATCTGCGAGCAGATATTGCCCGCTGTAGCCCGCGAGCAATTGGCCGATGCCGTGGATATGTTTTGCGAGACGATTGGATTTACTGTCGATCAGTGCCAGAGAGTTATCGATGCAGCGAAAAAACTGGACCTGCCAGTAAAAGTGCACGCCGAGCAGCTGGCACGTACAGGGGCCACTGAAATGGCGGCAAAGTCCGGGGCATTATCGGTAGATCATATTGAATATATCAGCGATGCCGATGTACTGGCGATGGCGGAAAGCGGCACCGTGGCAGTGCTTCTACCAGGGGCTTTCTACACGCTGCACGAAACCCAGGTTCCGCCAATTGAAAAATTACGCGAGGCAGGGGTTTGTATGGCATTGGCTACAGACCTTAATCCCGGGAGTTGTCCAATCGCTTCCCTGCGTTTGATGATGAACATGGGTTGTCAGCTGTTTGGCTTAACTCCGGCAGAAGCTCTCGCAGGTGTTACCCGTGCAGCCGCTCGGGCACTGGGTTTGTGCTGTTCTCGCGGTGTACTGCGCGAGGGGCTGCGAGCAGATATTGTTCTTTGGCCGATGGATACCCCAGATCAACTCGCTTATGAAGTGGGCGCCTTAAAGCCTGCAAGAATTTTCCTGGAGGGGCGCGATGTTACAGCTTGCTGAGATGCAACTGAGAATCGGGTATGTTGATTCTTAGGGTGGATGTACATCGGAATTAAGGATAAGTTAGTGCTAAATGAGCAACAATATTATCAACAATTTTTATAAGGTTTTTGCGCCCATTATTATCTGATATTTGGAGTGTTGATCTCTGTTTAGCATCTATCGTGGGCTTTATTTTTAGTTCATGAGTGTCGCTTTGTATTTACAATGGGCGACACTTTTTAAAATTGCTAGCCAATGTCACAGCGTTGGCTGATAAATAGGGCATACTTATAAACTGTAAGCTCCTTTAGATTTACAATCGGAATAAATAAGCGGTCCCCTCCTAACATTAATGATCAGGGGACTGTAACCGATAAATAAGTAATAAGGATTTTTGTATATCTTACATTTTCACAGGAAGTGCATCTTGCCTTTGCAATATCTCTATATCAGTTAATGCACACTACATTTATTACTCTAAAGCTAGGAACTCTTGAAAATGAGTAATTCCAATCTTTCAGGAGCAGTGGTGCTCCCGCAAAAAAATCCTCGTATTTTGGCCTTTGATCTGACCCGAGGCATTGCCGTACTGTTTATGATTGCTATTCACGTCTTATATCATTATGGACGAACAGACGTGGCAGACAGTGCTATTGGTGTTGCTATCCAGGTATCTGCGGGAACTCCGGCAGCTTCAGTGTTTATGCTGATTATGGGTATTTTCATTGGCTATAGTTCGAAGCCGAGTCTGAAACAGGATTTGTTTCGTGCTGCTGGTCTTTTTGCAATAGGGTATTTACTTAATTTCGCCCGTGGCACAGTGCCTATGTGGCTTTCTTTACAGTTTGGTCTTGTCACACAAGAGCAACTGGGAGAATACACACCGCTGAGTGAATTTCTTATGGTAGATATTTTCCAGTTTGCTGGCCTTGCGCTCGCTATTTGTGCACTAGTCAGGCACTTCTTGCCTCATCCTATATACTGGCTCGCTGCGGCAGCTATCGTAGCATTCGGCTCCTCACTCGTCTGGGATATCGGCAGTAACTCCGTTGTTATTGACGAAATTTTACAGTTGTTTTTTGGCAATAAGCGCGAAGGGGTAATGTTCCCGTTATTTTCCTGGCTTGCCTATCCCCTCGCAGGCATGGCAGTTGGCTACTGGTTTAAAAATACAAAAAATATAGATGCATTGTTCTCACGCAGCATATGGATTGGCTTAGCCCTAATGAGCATAGGTGGCCTTCTAATCATGTTGAATACGCAATACTTTTTTGCCGAAAACATGAGAGGTGGCCCAGGTCTAATTATTCTGCTTATTGGCTATACTTTCCTTTGGCTTTGGATTAGTAATTTCCTCTTAAACAAAGTAAAGAACAGAAAGCTCATTGACGTAATGGTGTTTTGGGGTAAAAACATAACTCCGTTCTATATCGCTCAGTGGTTGATAATTGGATGGGGATTAATGTTAGTTGGTTCCCAGCAGCTTGGTATGGCCAGTACGTTAACAGCAATGTTTATCGTACTCCTGCTTTCTCATTTTGGGACTCGAGCTTGGGTTAATTTCCGTTCCCATAAAGGGAAAGCTATGGAGCAGCCTGCAGCGTCTGCGGTATAGTACCGACATGCAACACGTGCTGTTGAAAAATGCGGCACGTTAGTGTTGTAGAAGCGCAACTTAAATGCTTCTTTTTCGTGACATATTTTAAGGTACTCGCAGAGGGCATTGCTTGATCGTCTACTTCCAAAAGTATCGGCAGCTCTCGCGCTGGGGCTTTACAGTTCCCACAGCCCACTGTGCGAAGGTTTGCGCGCGCATATCGCGCACGGCCAATGGATATTCCGGATCAACTTGCCTACAAAGTGGGGGCTTAAAGCCAATAAAGATCTTCCTCGGAGGTATTGATGTTACAGCTTGCTGATATGCAGTTATGGAGTGGTCGCACCGACTCTGAGGATGGACGTGCAGGTGAGCGCTGGCACCAGCGGATTTCTCCTTTGCAACTGGATGACCCTCCCGGTCTGACTATTCTCGGCTTCGCTTCTGATGAGGGTGTGCGTCGGAATAAAGGGCGAATTGGCGCGGCCAAGGGACCGAGAATATTGCGTCTGGCCATGGCGAACTTGCCAGCAACTTTTGATGCGCCCTTATACGATGCGGGTAACGTCAGAGTCGAACGGGAAGACTTGGAGTCAGCTCAATCGCTATTGGGTGCCCGTATCAATGAGCTGCTTGGTGCCGGCCACTTTCCATTGGTATTGGGAGGCGGCCATGAAATTGCTTTTGGCAGTTATCAGGGAATTGCCCGCTGGATGCGCGAGCATCACCGCGAGAGCAGCCTGGGTATTATCAATTTTGATGCGCATTTGGATTTACGCACACCTGCGCCAAAGGGGTCATCGGGTACGCCATTTTTCCAGATCGCAGAGCAGTGCAGGATAAATGGCCGCGAATTTAATTATCTCTGTGTGGGTGCGGCGGATAACGCCAACACACCTGCTCTCTACCAGAGAGCTGATGAGCTGGGTGCCCAGGTTATTCGGGATCGTGAAATTAGTAGCTGGAATCTGAATACAGTTCAGGCGCGAATCCGCGACTTTATCGAGAAGGTGGATTTTGTCTATCTGACGGTATGTCTGGATGTATTGCCGGCGGCAGTAATGCCAGCGGTGAGTGCCCCCTCTGGCAGGGGGGTTTCCATGGAGTTTCTGGAAGTCTTGCTGGATACCGTTTTGGAATCCAATAAAGTTTGTTTGGCGGATATTGCTGAATTTAATCCCTATTTTGATATTGAGGATCATGGTGCGCGTACCGCAGCCCGCTTAGGTTTTCAAATTGCAAATCGTGCGGCCAGAAAAATCCCCTGAGTATTTTTTAATAATACAGCGCGGCCTGTATGGCTTTGGAGGTCGCGTTAACTTCAGTATTAGAAACCACTATTTTAATCTTTATCCACAGCCGTAAGTGACTGGCAGAAAGCTCCACTTTTGCAGTTGATATGATCAAAGATCTTGAAATTAATCACCTAAGAACCCTGGAAATACTATTCAGGGTTGAAAGTATCTCCCTTGCTGCAGAGCATCTGCAGGTTTCGCAGCAAGCTGTCAGTTTGCAGCTGAAGAAGATTAGAAAAATAGTTGGGGATGATCTATTTGTGCGCACTGGGCATGGGATGGCTCCCACCAGTTATGCAAAATTTATAGAGCCACAGATTCGACAGGTGCTGATGTTACTCAGTGAGATTCCCGCCCCGGGTTCTCTTGATTCAAGCCAGACTTCCCGGACCCTGGTGATCTCTGCTACAGATTACGCGCAAAAAGTGGTTGTTGCCGGATTGATCCAAAGGGTCAGGCAATATGCGCCGAAAGTGAAATTTATTGTCACTAATATTGAAAGCGTCTCGCTCACCCAGAAAATGCATCAGGGAGAAATTGATTTGGCTTTCACATCAGCGGGGTATGTGCCTGATGGAATTAATACACAGGTGCTCTTTAATGAGCGTTATGTCTGTGTATCGGCTAATCCTATGTATAGTTTAGATGAGTTGGTCCCTATTGATCAGTTGATGCAATCTGATTTTGTGATTACATCGCCAGGGGTTGGAGGCTTGCGCGGTTCAGCCGATCGTTGGCTAGAGGGGCAAGGTCTAAAAAGAGAGATTGTTGTTTCGGCGCCCTCTTTTTATATAGCCCAGGAGTTCTTGAAAAGGACGGATACCCTGGCCTTTATTCCCTCTAGGTTGATGCCTTGTGAGGGCTTGGTGGAAATTACCTTGGACAAGTATCCACCTGGCTACGAAGTTGTAGCCGCCTTTCATCCCCGAGTGGAAAATGATCCACTGGTAAGTTGGATTCTCAATGATCTGCACCAACAGTTTTCTAAGTCAATGGCTTCCTGATTGTATCCGTAACAAGCTTTACTCCATAGCTTTGGCAAGGCTGCCTTTCTACTATGATTTTTTCAAAAGCTAGAAAGCGTACAGGTCTGTTATGAGTATTCTGAATATTAATCCCTCTTCACTTTATGATGGCAGTTCTTCCTGCCTATCCCACGCTCGGATTGATACCAAAACAGGCTTGGTATTTGTATCGGGTCAGGTGGATTGGGATAGTAATTGTGAAGTTAAAAGCATAGGGGTTGGTGCACAGGCGGAAAGCGCCATGCAAAACTTATTGACAGTATTGGATGAGGCCGGATCGTCGGTAGAAAACCTTTTGCAGTTGCGCATCTATGTTCGTGGAGAAGTGAGTGAACATCTGGGGGAAATAGCCCCCGTGCTATCTAAATATTTGGGTACAACTCGCCCGGCAATCACGGGAGTGGGAGTCACATCCCTGGCATCGCCAGAGACATTGATAGAAATTGAGGCAGTGGCTAAAACGCTGCTGTAAGTACTTGAATAAAAAAGCCCCGCAATGCGAGGCTTTTAGTTTTACTTGAGGTGTTCCCTCAGCTCGGAGCCTGCTTGATCAAGAGCATCCTGCACTGCGGGCACGTCACTCAGGGCATTTAGTAGGCCGTAGTCGTGAATCATGCCGTTATAGCGAACAGCGGTTACGGTCACACCAGCTTCGTTAAGTTTGCGGGCGTAAGCTTCCCCTTCATCTCTCAGCACATCCATCTCAGCAGTCTGCACCAGAGCGGGAGGCAAGCCGACCAACTGGGATTTGCTGGCGCGCAGAGGTGAAGCATAGATCTCGTTGCGCTGTTTGGGGTCGGTAGTGTAGTTATTCCAGAACCACTTCATCATATCCCGTGTCAGGAAGTGATCCTGGGCGAACTGCTTATAAGAAGCGTTGTTGAAGTTGGCATCGGTAACCGGCCAGAGCAGCAGTTGAAATTGCAGATCCGGTGTTCCTTTCTCTTTCGCCATCAAGGCAACCACGGCTGCCATATTGCCACCGACACTGTTACCGGCCACGGCAAGACGGGAGCCGTCGACACCGATCTTTTCGCCATTCTCCGCGACCCACAGGGTAGCCGCATAAGCCTGGTTAATTGCAGTCGGGTACTTGGCCTCTGGAGATGGGGTGTAATCTACATACACCGCAGCGGCGCCGGAGCGTTGAACCAGATCGCGGATCAAGCGTTCGTGAGTTGAGTAGTCACCCAAGACCCAGCCTCCGCCGTGGAAATACATAAAGGCGGGAATCTGGCCCCGGGTGTTTTTCGGTTTAACGATAGTCAGTTCCAGATTTTCGCCATTAACCGTAATGGTTTTCTTGCTGACTTCAGCGGGCGGCAGTTGCGCACCCTCTTGGGCTCCGACCAGGACGGCGCGGGCATCTTTTGGTGATAGTTGCTCAATGGGTTTGCCGCCACCTTGCGCCAGTGCTTGAAGGAACCCCTGGGTATTTTTCTCAACACCAGGGGAAATAGAAGCAGACGCAGAAGTCATACCAAGAGCAAAGAAAAGGGGTAGTGCCAGCTTGGAAACTTTTAAGCCATTCATAACGGATACCTTCAATTCTCTACCGGTTGCTTAAGAAGATATGTGCAGGCGCACATCAACATTGCCTCGGGTTGCATTGGAATAAGGGCAAACTTCATCGTGAGCGGTGTTGGCAATTTTTTCTGCCGTCGCCTGATCCAGGCCAGGAAGATCGATGTAGAGGTCAATATCCAGACCGAAACCCTTACCCTGGGTACCGATTCCAACTTCGGCACGCACAGTGGTTTCTTCCGGGATTTTTACTTTCTCTTTACCGGCGACAAACTTAAGAGCGCCAATAAAGCAGGCAGAGTAACCCGCAGCAAACAGTTGCTCTGGGTTGGTGCCATCGCCCCCGGGACCGCCAAGCTCTTTGGGAATACTGAGCTTGACGCTTAACTTTCCATCTGATGATTGAGCTTCGCCATCACGGCCGCCATTTGCGGTTGCTACTGCGGTGTAAACTGTTTGCATTAACTTGTCCTCATTGATGTGTGTTTGTCTGTCAGAAGCTACCTGGAATGGGGTCCAGTACTTTTCCCGCTGGATTTATTGAGTTGGGGGTAGTAGTCCGGATTTCTAAGTCAGGTTCTAAACAGCGCGTCAGCTTGGGTGCCAGATAAAGTTATTGCAATAATAGTTGTTGCGATAATTAAATATCTCTATAAGGCCGATAGCTATAGAGAATGGAGTTAAAGCGGGAGCCCCGCTCATGGCGGGGCGATAAAAAGAGGGAGAAGGTTAGGGGTTCGATAAATATTGGCGAAGCGCCTCTATTTGCGTCTTTAGCGCCCGTGCAGACTGAGGATTCAAGCCACAGGCGTTCAGCACCTGAGTGGGAATTGAAGCAGCTTCTTTTTGCATCGACCTACCGGTCTCAGTCAGCTCGATAATTACTCGGCGCTCATCTTCCGGGTCTCGGTGGCGGTTGATCAGCTTCTGATTCTCCAGTCGTTTGATAACTGGCGTTAGGGCACCCTTATCCTGACCGAGCCGCAGGCTCAACTCCGTAGCGGTGATTCCGTCATCTTCCCAGAGCACCAGCATCATCAAGTACTGGGGGTAGGTTATTCCCAGTGTCTCCAATAGAGGCTTGTACATCTTGCTCATTGCCAGGGAGGCAGAATACAGGCTAAAGCAAAGTTGGTTATCAAGTTTTTGGTCTTCGTTTATGGACTTGGCCATAGGCACACCCTACTTACTGGTGGCAGTTTTGCGCTAGTGTAGCGCAAGTATGGACTTACCACGCTCCTTCATTGTTCCAGAACCGACACATACTGCCAATCGAGAGCAGCGAAACTTTTTGTAAGGTTTTATTTGAAGCCGGTACAGTAATTTGCATAGACGATGGAGTGGCCGGTGGAATTACGGGATCAATTATTTCAACAAGCGATAGCGGAATATGCCGAGGGCGTTTCCCGAGTAGTACACAGCTATGTTCGATCGAAGGCTGAGCATGATGACCTGTTACAGGAAATCTGGTTGGGACTTTGGCGGGCTCTACCAACATTTCGCGGCGATGCCAGCCTTAAAACCTTTGTATATCGCATTGCACACAACCGCTGTGTAACAGAACTAACTCGGAGAAAGCCTTATCACGGGAATGATAATGACTTATTAGAGCTTGAGGACCATCAACCGGGCCCAGCGGAGCAACTGGTAGCCGAGCGCAAATCCGAACAGCTGGTCCGTGCAGTGCAAAAATTGCCCTTGGGGCTTCGACAAACATTAACCCTTCGTTTAGAGGGGATGAGTTATGTAGAAATATCTGAAGTCTTGGGTATTACGGAGTCCAATATTGCAGTGCGACTCAATCGGGCAAAAGAGCGCCTTAATATCTGCCTTTCTGGAGGTAAAAAATGACTGAAGCAGATTCAGAAAAACAGTGGTTGGAGTTGGAAAGTGTCTGGAAGCAGCAGCCAGTTAGCAATGAAGTCCCAGCCGAAATACTAAAGTGGGTTC
>NZ_CP029064.1:4800000-4802500 GCF_003076275.1 Microbulbifer sp. A4B17 | reverse complement strand
AACTAGGCAAAATGGTACCGTAACTTCGGGAGAAGGTACGCCGGTTTTGGTGATGGGACTTGCTCCCTAAGCTGAGGCCGGTCGAAGTGACCAGGTGGCTGCGACTGTTTATTAAAAACATAGCACTCTGCAAACTCGTAAGAGGACGTATAGGGTGTGACGCCTGCCCGGTGCCGGAAGGTTAATTGATGGGGTTAGCTTCGGCGAAGCTCTTGATCGAAGCCCCGGTAAACGGCGGCCGTAACTATAACGGTCCTAAGGTAGCGAAATTCCTTGTCGGGTAAGTTCCGACCTGCACGAATGGCGTAACGATGGCCACGCTGTCTCCACCAGAGACTCAGTGAAATTGAAATCGCTGTTAAGATGCAGTGTACCCGCGGCTAGACGGAAAGACCCCGTGAACCTTTACTACAGCTTTGCACTGAACTTTGAGCCTATTTGTGTAGGATAGGTGGGAGGCTTTGAAGCAGCGACGCTAGTTGTTGTGGAGCCGTCCTTGAAATACCACCCTGGTATGTTTGAGGTTCTAACTCTGGTCCGTTATCCGGATCGAGGACAGTGTATGGTGGGTAGTTTGACTGGGGCGGTCTCCTCCCAAAGAGTAACGGAGGAGTACGAAGGTGCACTCAGCATGGTCGGAAATCATGCAATGAGCATAATGGTATAAGTGCGCTTGACTGCGAGACAGACATGTCGAGCAGGTACGAAAGTAGGTCATAGTGATCCGGTGGTTCTGTATGGAAGGGCCATCGCTCAACGGATAAAAGGTACTCCGGGGATAACAGGCTGATACCGCCCAAGAGTTCACATCGACGGCGGTGTTTGGCACCTCGATGTCGGCTCATCACATCCTGGGGCTGAAGCCGGTCCCAAGGGTATGGCTGTTCGCCATTTAAAGTGGTACGCGAGCTGGGTTTAGAACGTCGTGAGACAGTTCGGTCCCTATCTGCCGTGGGCGTTGGAGATTTGAGAAGAGTTGCTCCTAGTACGAGAGGACCGGAGTGAACGAACCTCTGGTGTTCCGGTTGTCACGCCAGTGGCATTGCCGGGTAGCTATGTTCGGACGGGATAACCGCTGAAAGCATCTAAGCGGGAAGCCTCCTTCAAGATAAGATCTCCCTGAGGCCTTGAGCCTCCTGAAGGGCCGTGGAAGACTACCACGTTGATAGGCTGGGTGTGGAAGCGTTGTGAGGCGTTGAGCTAACCAGTACTAATTGCCCGTGCGGCTTGACCATACAACAGAGATGGTTACTAACGACTAGCGAAGCTAGCGGATTGTGAGTTAGAGACATACGATCGCTTGCGGTGTATTACTACAGATTGTTTTACCGACTTATTTGGGGTTATCGCCGGTCAACAACATGACCGAGGCAAACAGCGATAACGCGGCAGGCCAAGCACATTGCTTATAAGACCAACGCCAACCCAAGCCAGTTTGCCTGACGACAATAGAGTTGTGGAACCACCTGATCCCTTGCCGAACTCAGAAGTGAAACGCAACATCGCCGATGGTAGTGTGGGGCTTCCCCATGTGAGAGTAGGTCATCGTCAGGCTTCTAATCCGAAAAGGGCCACCCAACAGGGTGGCCCTTTTTTTTATGGCTGAAAAATATTTTAAAGAAGCAAAAAACAAAAAAACTAAGAAAGGGAAAGAAGAGAGACGCGCTGCGTGCAAAGTCATAGTGGTTCGAGCCTGTGGCTCTCACCCTCCGAGCGGCCTTCGGCAGGCTAAACCGTCACCAGCTGTCAGGTTTCTAATAAAGAAACCTACACCAGCTGCACTGCCGGGGTTTTCTTTTTAGGGTGCGGTAAATATTTTCACTATCTCGCGTGCCTGCGCTGCTATGTGAGCCGTTCACAAATCCGGAGTCATGCACCGCAGGCTGACGAGAACTGCCCGCCTACAGTGTGGGTCCAGTATTTCCGATAACTTGTAAAAATAGCTCTAAATAAATTAGTCAGTTTCCACTTCAAAAAATAAACCCCTAAAAGATCTTTACGTTTCTTACTCAAGTTTTTCAGAGCTTCTGCAAAAATTTGCCACTGGATACACACTTAAAACTACTTTCATGAACTTTAGGTTTGTATTTTTAATGGCTTCAAAACTACCAGAGTTAGTAAGCCACTAAATACTCCCAGAAAGTTATCCCCTAGAGCCTAGTATCCCTAAAAGTTATTCAATCTAGCTGCCAAATAGTGCGGAAAATACCGTGCTTTTAAAAAACTACGCGCATATTCCCCGATAGTGATGTTGGGATTTTATTCATAGTTATATTTTCCGTTTCCACCACCAGGGGATGCATTTGCAGTCTGATTTTTAACCAAAAACCATTTTGGAAATTTATTCATAAAATGCTTGCGGAGCCTCCCTGAAGTCCGTATAGTTCGCTTCCTCGCTGCTCAGGCAGCAGTGGGAAGGCAGCTCTAAGTCGTTGATTTTCTTAAGAAAACCTTTTGAAAAAAGAGCTTGCCAAGCACGGAGAGGTCGCTATAATGCGCG
>NZ_CP029064.1:577500-687500 GCF_003076275.1 Microbulbifer sp. A4B17 | reverse complement strand
TATACTCTCCATTGATGCATTGTGCAGTCAGCGAGTTTAACGCCAATTTACCGCCTGAGCCCAGAGCAAAAAAAAACGGCAGGGTCACCCCTGCCGTTTTTCTACACCTCAGGTCAGCTATTACCTTCAGTGCGATCAATAATCTTATTCGCCTTGATCCACGGCATCATAGCGCGGAGCTTTGCTCCCACCTGCTCAATTCCATGTTCACTGCCAATGCGGCGCTCCGCCTTCAAGCGCGGCTGCCCCGCCAGTGACTCAAGCATAAAGTCTTTGGCAAACTTTCCGGTTTGAATATCTTTAAGAACCCGCTTCATTTCCGCCTTGGTTTCATCCGTGACAATACGCGGGCCTGTAACGTAGTCGCCATACTCAGCAGTATTGGAAATAGAGTAGCGCATATCGGCAATGCCCCCCTGATACATCAGGTCGACAATTAGCTTCAATTCATGCAAGCACTCAAAATACGCCATTTCCGGGGCATACCCAGCTTCTACCAGAGTCTCAAAACCAGCAGTTACCAGTGCGGAAACACCCCCACAGAGCACAGCCTGCTCACCAAAAAGATCTGTCTCAGTCTCTTCGCGGAAGTTGGTTTCAATAATGCCTGAGCGGCCGCCACCATTGGCTGAAGCATAAGAAAGCGCCAAATTTTTTGCTTTACCAGTCGCATCCTGATAAACCGCAATCAATGTGGGCACACCGCCCCCTTCAAGGTAAGTCGAACGAACAGTGTGGCCAGGGCCTTTAGGGGCAATCATAATCACATCGACATCTGAAGGCGGCTCAATCAGTTCGAAATGCACATTAAAACCATGAGCGAAAGCCAGGGCCGCGCCCGATTTAAGATTTGGAGCAATTTGATCCTTATAAATATTCGCCTGGTATTCATCAGGCGCAAGAATCATCACTACATCGGCATCTTTAACCGCATCAACAACTTCCGCCACTTTCAGGCCCGCGTCTTCAGCCTTCTTCCAGGAGGCAGACCCCTCGCGCAAGCCAACAACAACATTCGCTACACCAGAGTCTTTCAGGTTGTTGGCATGGGCATGACCTTGAGACCCGTAACCGATAATCGCAACTGTTTTTCCCTGGATCAAAGAAAGGTCACAATCTTTATCGTAATAAACTTGCATCGCTCAGTTCCTGTTCTTTTACTCTATACACTTAATACTTTTTCACCGCGGGCAATCCCGGAGACCCCGGACCGCACCACTTCCATAATTGTGTGCTCCCCCAATGCCTGGAGGAACGCATCAATTTTTTCACCAGTTCCAGCCACCTGAACCGTGTACATACTGCTGGTGACATCGACAATCTGTCCGCGAAAAATGTCGACACTGCGTTTCACTTCATCGCGCTGGGCACCATTGGCTCGCACTTTCACCAGCAGCAATTCCCGCTCAATATGCGAGCCCTCTGTGAGGTCTACCAATTTCACAACATCGATAAGCTTGTTTAGATTTTTGGTAATTTGCTCAATCTTGTGATCATCACCAATTGTCACCAGTGTGAGGCGCGACAAAGTCGCATCCTCAGTAGGCGCCACAGTGAGGCTTTCAATGTTATAACCACGCTGGGAAAACAGACCAACTACGCGGGACAAAGCCCCGGGCTCGTTCTCCATCAGAACCGAAATTATTCTACGCATCGCCCTACCCTTTAAGTTCGCTCGGTTTTGCTCAGCCACATGTCACGCATGGAGCCGTTCGGCATCACTTGCATGGGATAGACATGCTCGGATGGGTCGACGTAAACATCGATAAATACAGTGCGATCTTTAATTGCAAATGCCTCTTGCAACTTATTGTGAAGATCTTCACGCCGCTCCACTTTCACCCCGACATGGCCGTAAGCCTCAGCGAGTTTCACGAAGTCAGGTAGCGACTCTTCATAAACACTATTGGAAAGGCGCCCTTCGTATTGCATCTCCTGCCACTGCTTCACCATACCGAGGGCCTGATTGTTAAGGCAGAGGATTTTTACGGGCAGATGATACTGGGTAGCTGTAGAGAGCTCCTGAATACACATCTGGATACTCCCTTCACCAGTTACGCACACAACCTCTTTGTCTGGATGAGCTATTTTCACCCCCAAGGCCGCCGGCAAGCCGAAACCCATGGTTCCCAACCCACCGGAGTTAATCCAGCGACGAGGTTTATCAAAGAGGTAATACTGCGCAGCGAACATCTGATGCTGTCCTACATCGGAGGTAACAAATGCATCACCCTCGGTAATGTCATACACCGCCTTGATTACATCCTGCGGCATTATCAGGGCACCATTGGTCTGATAACGGGGGGCCGCGTACAAGCCGTGGCGCTCACGCCAATCGTCGATCTGACGCCACCAATCTACTATTGCAGAGTGATCCGGTTGCTCATCATTGGCTTTAAGCGCTTCAAGCATTTCCCTGAGGACCGCCTGAACCGTTCCCACAATCGGGATATCGGCAACAATCGTTTTAGAAATTGATGCCGGATCGACATCAATGTGGATAATTTTGGCCCCTGGGCAAAATTTGCCAGGTGTGTTTGTGACCCGATCATCAAAACGCGCGCCCACGGCCAAAATCACATCGGCATGGTGCATTGCCGTATTGGCTTCAAAGGTGCCGTGCATTCCGAGCATACCGAGAAAACGCCGGTCACTACCTGGAAATGCTCCGAGCCCCATCAAAGTATTGGTCACCGGATAATTCAGCTTTTTTGCCAATTCAGTGAGCAGCTCAGCACCATCGCCCTGTACTACCCCCCCACCGGCATAAATTACCGGGCGACGAGCAGAGAGCAGCATTGCTACGGCTTTGCGTATCTGGCCACTATGCCCTTTACCGGCAGGTGTATAGGAGCGCATCCGCAATTTTTCTGGATAACGGTAAGGAAACCTCTCTGCCGGGTTGGTGACATCTTTCGGGATATCGATGACTACCGGGCCTGGACGGCCCGTATTGGCAATAAAAAAAGCTTTTTTTACGACCGTGGGAATATCTTCCGCATTCTTGACCAAAAAGCTGTGTTTTACGATCGGCCGGGAGCAGCCGACCATATCCGTCTCCTGGAACGCATCCTCACCGATCTTATCCCTGGGCACCTGACCGGATATCACCACCATGGGAATAGAATCCATATAGGCAGTTGCGATACCGGTAATCGCGTTGGTAGCACCAGGACCAGATGTCACCAGCACTACACCCGCCTTACCAGTAGACCGTGCATAGCCATCGGCAGCATGGGTCGCACCCTGCTCGTGGCGCACGAGAACATGCTTAATCGACTTCTGTCGAAAAATAGCATCATAGATATGCAACGCTGAGCCGCCCGGGTATCCAAAAATCAGATCCACCCCTTCATCCTGCAGCGCGCGAACCAACATATCGCCGCCGGAAAGTAATTCCACTTGAGTCTCCTCAATTTTCCTGTTTCGTAGGATAGCCATCACCAGAGAACGTATAAAACGCCGATTGGCGAGAATGCCAGACAGCAATTATAGGGGAAAATGGTGACAAATATCAGCCTGTTGCGTGTTTAACTGCCGATTTTTAGGATGAACTGATCGCGCATAAACACCTAAGCCTGAGTAAAGCTACACAAGTTCACTACAGGATTAGCAGGCCTCCAGGGGTGAGGAGGGCCACTCAGCGGAATTTCGATGGGGGGTGTCCCACCAGGGTTAGACTCAAAACCACGGGTGTGCGGTGAGATCTAGCCACTGAGTAAACCCCCGATTTTGCCAATTGAGCCCTGGCTGTCAATAGGCGTTCATGAAAGTGTTAAGACAGTTACAGGAAAACCCGCCAGTATCGGTACAATGGGGAAACGGAAGGAATACCAACATAAGGGGTAAGCACCATGCGCATCTTACTGTCGCTACTGATTGCAGTTACAGCCACGACCGTTCACGCCAGTGGTATCTATAAGTGGGTGGATGAGGATGGTGTAGTCCACTTTGGTGAGCAACCTCCAGGCAATGCCCAGGTGGACGTAATCAAGAAGCCCAAGTCGGAGCGCTATAAAAAATGGGAGGCTGAACAGGAGGCCTTAAGCTCCCAAAAGCCTGTAGAACAGCCAAAACCCGCACCAGCGAAGCAGCCCGAAAAGCAACCAGACTTACACCAGCAAGAACAGCAGAAAACTGCCCAACTGGAAGCTGCACTGCGCGCCAGACGTTGTGAATCCGCAAGGAAGTCTCTGAATTCTTTAAATGCTCACTCTCGTATTAGTGAAGTCGACCAAAACGGAAATCATAGAAGATTATCAGAGGATGAGCGGCAGCAACGTATATCTACCGCTCAACAACGTATCCTAAATAACTGTTAGATCCTAACTACCCCTACAACTCCCGGTAGGGAATATCAGTAAATTGATCCAGGCTGTAGCGCTCAGTGTAATAGCCTGGTTCAAAAGCACTATCCCTGGCCATAGGCACCGTTACCCTGGCGATACTCAGTTGTTTTACCAGATATGGGCCGTCCTGCCCGGCATCACGAATCAGTAGTCCGTAAAATTCCAAGGGAACCCAGTGCCGCCCCACCGTTAATTCAAAAGCATTTTGCGTTGTACCTATCGGGGATTGATCATCGTTATACAGGGAGCCCTGAAAATAATACCGCCCATCCCTGCTAATCTCGACTTCCGCCTCAATGAGCAAATTGCCATCGGCAGTAACAGAATCTCGCAAAGATCCTGTATAGCTTCCCGTATCCTCAGAAAGAGTAAAGGCTGCTGCATCGCGGAGGCCGTCAATATCAGTGTCGACAATGACTTTGAAGATCCCAGCTTCCAGTGCCTGGCCATTAAAGGAGCCCGCCTCCATCAGCACTTCATAGATTAAGTCTCCATCGGAATCACTGAAGGCCAAAGTGCCCACCACCTCTTGATCCTCGTAAACCAGCAGTGCAGTCAACTCAGCGCTGACCCGGTCTCCATCACTGTCGGCCTGATAAGCAAAGACCCGTATGATGTCGCCACGCAAATAGAACTTTTCATCCGTCCACAGAGTCAGCGAATCCCCTTCCTCACTGTGAGTGGTTCTTTCATCCACAGCGAATGTCTGGGTAATAGGGTCCTGCTCTGGAGTTTTAATCGCCCTGTTTTCTGGGGGGTAGCGATGGAAGCGAGCCATGTCTGAGAGCAGGGACTCATGCAACTCAGTTTTGTTGGGCAATGACTGGATTTCCTTCCAGAGCCTTACCGATTGCCCCTCTTCCTCCTGCTCTGGTTCCGCCGGCTCTATAGTATCTGGGTTATGGCTCCGGATAGATCGCTCCTCAGCTTTAGCTTTGGCAACAACAGTGGGCGTCACCTCATCACTGCCTACCAGGGCCCAGTAGCCCACCAGCCCGGCAACTATGACTGCAACACCCCAGACTGCCAGCCGGACCTTTGATCGATCTTTGATTGATGTGGACATCAATACCCCCGAAGCCGTTTATTTTTTTGTTAATTTGTGCAGGCTGAGATTCTTCCCGCGCTATTCTTACCTGAGCCACAATCCAACCCATCGGGAATGGAATCGTAGTCTGGGGATAGAATGCCACCATTACGCTGCGCATCATGATCCGTGTAGATACTGGCCAGATTGTAAGATCGGGCGGTACCTTTACTGTCGTTGTCGCAGGAAAATATTGCGCTGCCGTAAGCTACGCCAAACAGGGTTTCATATTCTTTGAGGTTTGACCATAGGTTGCGTTTGGCAGACCCGGAACAATTCATTTGCGAAGCCAAATTAATATAACCGTCGTCCTCACCATTCAGCAGCATGGAGGTAGCACTTTCTATACCTGGGAAGCCTGCATAGCCCCCAATGCTATAGACTGGCGCACCGAGATTCGTACCCACATAATTTCTCACGGTATAAACATCATTGGTCTGCATATAGCGAACCGCAGAACATTCACGTCCCAGAAACAGTGCATTGACCAAATCGTCATACCAACTGCCATTACATATCCGATCAACGCCCTCGGTACCGGTAATTGCACCTCCCGTGGTAAATATCGCAGCAACACCGCTGATCGCCGAATCAAAATCGACACTCACTGCGTAGCTATCATTGAGCCCGGCAACTCGGACTTCCTCTTCAACTGTTTTACAGGATTTACTGCCATACCAGGTTGTGGAACATTTTTTTACTTCTTGAATTTCTGTATTGGTATCGAACTGGTTATAGGCGCGATTGTAGTAGGGCGACCCCTCAACAGCATTACCGGCGATATACATCATTTGCGCGGCGCCCTGGCTGTGGGAAATAATCCAGAAAGTGTCCTCTGCCGAACACTGGCTGTCGTGTTCAAACCGATCCCCCTGACCTGAGCGGATCTCTATAATTTGACGAGCAATTTCGCCGGCTGTCTCGTCATGCCAGTAGGGGTATTCGCCTTCATCCGTTGAGTTGTATCCGACAACGCCGTAGTTGCCGCCATCAACCAGCAACTGCTGAATAAAATCGCTATTGGAATATTCGTCAAAAACCGCCTCGCTCCAATAATCCAATGCTGGCTGCACTAAACTCCCATTACTATTTACGCTTGTTGTATGCCCTTCGACTCCATGTCCATGAACTAGGATATAGCAGTTTTCCGCCACCGCTGATGAAGCGCCAATTATCGCTGAGAAAAAAATAGACAGGCCTGAACCCAGCCTTTTAGACAGTGCCATTGTTGTTTTCCTTTATTGTTTTAGTAAGTGGCAACTCTTGTGACCGAAGAGTTTTAATTATCTGAATAACGCAATGTACTGCAGACCAATAAAACTTATCCTCTAGGCTCTGTTTGAGAATAGGATTAATGGCGCCAGAGGGGGGTTGAATCCGCCACGTGAAGCGACCAATTCGTCATATTTCTCAAATAGTATTCGAGGTTTGAGGCGCCTTTGCTATGATGCCGACAACGCCACCCGGACGGCAGTAAGTCATGAGAGACCAAAATAAAAATATGTCCGGCTCTGCCGGCGTGCCCAAAATATTTGCACCCTACTTTGTGGTTGCCGCAGCCAGGCTCGGTATCCCCACAGAGACACTAATTGAGCGATTGCCATTCTCATTTAGCTGGAACCCAGCGGAGAGTGAGTGGCTTAACTACAGTGAATTCAATGCCTTGATTGAAAGCATATTGGCGCTATCCCCTGTTACCTCACCGGGTCTCAGCTTTAGCCGCTTTCCGATTATGCTCTGGCTTGAAGAAACTATTATTGAAGCTCAGCCCTCATTGAGACGGCCGAGGGAGATTTTTCGCCCTGCCGAAATCGTACTTTCACAAACCTTGGCACCCCTGCTGCGTTTTCAAACTTACCAGGAAGGAGATGCAGAGGTACTTACACTCAACTGGCAACAAGAGCTATTCAGTGCTCCAGTCAATCATTTTATTGCTGAAATGCTGATGAGTCGCGGGGTAGACCTGTTACGTACCTTAAACCCGAAATTTCCAGAGGTTCAGGGGTTAAAACTGCGTGGTGAGCAACCAGAGGATGACTCAATCCACAAGAGAATATTCCAGTGTCCGATCGAGTTTTCAGCCAATGAAAATGCGATAATCCTGGGCTCCCAAATTCTGGACTTTCCAATTCCCAGTTACCATAAGATTCTCCGCAGCCAAAGTCGCAATATCTTAAAGGCGGTATTACACAATACTTTGACCAGTTACAACCTGGCAGCGAGCTTGCGTGCCTGGCTTGAAAAGCATCTGCTCAAGGAAGAAATTACCATCAAACAAGCCGCTACATATTTCCGTACCAGCGGCAGAACCTTGCAGCGCAGACTGAGAGAACAAGGAGTAACCTTTCAGCAGCTAAAAGATGGCGTCACGCTCTCTTTGACCAAGCACCTTCTTCTGTCAACCAATGACTCAGTGGAAAGTATCGCGGTACAACTTCATTTTGCCGAACGAGCAGTATTTACACGTTTCTTCAAAAAGCATGAGGGGGTCACACCTTCTGAATTTCGCCGCAGTAATTCCGGCAGGAATATCTTTGAAGCGTAAAAAATGAGAGGGTGGTTACGAGGCCACAACACCCTTAACTTCAAAGTCCCGCCCCAAATACATATACATCGCCGGCACGACAAATAAAGTAAACAAAGTTCCAATTGTCATGCCGGTAGCAACTACCAGGCCCATTGCAAAGCGCGCTCCTCCCCCTGGCCCCGAAGCGATTAACAGGGGGACCATCGCCAGAACCAGAGATGCCGTAGTCATCAAGATTGGCCGCAAGCGGATTGATGTAGCTTGCTCAATAGCTGATCGTTTATCGAGCCCTGAAAGTTGTAATTTGTTGGCAAACTCAACAATTAGAATACCATGCTTGGAAATTACCCCGATCAATGTAACCAGCCCCACTTGTGTATAAATATTTAGAGTCGTCAATCCCAGACTGACAAAAATCATTGCACCGCAAACACTCATTGGTACCGTAACCAACATAATCAGCGGGTCTCGCCAGGATTCAAATTGCGCTGCTAACACCAGGTAAATCACAATCAGAGCAAAGAAAAAAGTTATTACCAGGTCCGACCCCTCTGTTTTAAACTGCCTGGACTGCCCCGAATAATCAACAGAGTACCCGACCGGCAAAATATCGTTAGCGGCATTTTCCAATACCAACAAAGCCTCACCCAATGTAATACCGGGACGCGGTACACCAGAAATAGTGACAGCATTTAATTGTTGAAAACGTTTAAGCTGCTGTGGCTCAACCGTTTCTTTGAGCTTTATCAAAGTACTCACCGGAACCAGGTTTCCATTAACTGCACGAATATAATATTGTTCTAATTGGGCCGGAGTCAGGCGATCTACCCTTTCTACCTGCGGTATCACCTTGTAACTACGATTGTCTAAGGAAAAACGATTAACATAAGCACCGGACAGCATGGCCCCCAGGTCGCGACTCAAGTCCACCATCTGTACACCCATGGTAGCCGCCTTGTCTCGATCAATTTCAATAACCACCTTGGGCTTATCAATCTTTAAATCAGAATCCAAAAAAATAAATTTTCTGCTCTCGAGGGCTTTAGACATAATTTCACTGGCTACCGCCGCCAGGTTTTCCATAGGCTCGGTTGCACCAATAACAAACTCTACTGGCAGTTGCCCTCCGGCAGTAGGCAGACTTGGGGGGACAACGACTGCCACTTTTAACCCAGCAATTTGCTGGACATCATTACTAATTAGTTCTTGCATATCCTCTGTATCACGGCTCCTGTTTTCCCAGGGGGCCAAAACAAAACCTGCCACCGCATTGTTCACACCACTGGAAAAAGTTCCGATTCCATTGAGTAAGAAAATATTCTCAACCTCAGTAAATCGCTCGGCTATCACATTGAGCTCACCACTATACTGTTCTACATAATCCAAAGTTGCATAAGCATCTGCTGTGGAGATAGTTAGAACCAGTCCTCGGTCCTCTGTGGGCTCAAGCTCTTGGGGGGAGGTGACAAACAGAAAATAACAGCTTACCAATACAATCAAGCCAAAAACCAAAATCACACGGCGCTCATCAAGTGACGCATGTAGCGCCCGCTCAAAACTCACTTGCAGCCTCCCGAACTGACGCTCCAGCCATATTTCGAGTCGGGTCCCTCCCCCATCACGCGGTTTTAAAATTCTAGATGCCATCATTGGTGAGAGAGTAAGGGCCACCACCCCGGACAACAGCACCGCCCCCGCCAGCGAAAATGCAAACTCGATAAATAGCGTTCCTGTTAAACCACCGAGAAAACCTATGGGAATATAAACTGCAATTAATGTAGTGGTCATAGCGACTACAGGCCATGCTAACTCACGAGCCCCAACGATAGCTGCATTTCTTGGTGACAAGCCCTCTTCAATATGTCGGTGGACGTTCTCCAAAACAATAATGGCATCATCAACAACAATTCCAATGGCTAAAACCATACTCAATAATGTCAGTAAGTTTATGGAAAAGCCCATTAGCAGCATTAAGAAAAGTGCCCCAACGAGAGATAAGGGTAATGCAATTGCCGGAATCAAAACACTGCGGACTGATCCAAGAAACAGATAAATGACCAGAATAACAATTAATACGGCTTCAATAATTGTCTTTACGACTTCCTCGATGGAATCTTGAATATACTCAGTACTATCATATGGAATTTCTCCCAACATACCCTCGGGCAGCTGAGGGAAAATTTTCCCCTCTAATTCCTCTCGAACTTTTTTAATAACTTCAAGAGAGTTTGCATCGGGTGCCACTTCAATAGCGAAAAAGGTAGCAGACTGTCCATTAAAGGTGACAGAACTATCATAGGATTCCGCACCTAACTCTATCTCTGCCACTTCACCTAATCGAACAAGCTTATCTCCATTGGCGCGAACAACCAGTTTGCGAAAATCTAACTGGCGGGCAATATCAGTATCCGCCCGGATTTCCAGTGCGACACGGGTTCCCTTTGTCGACCCTACCGCTGAGAGGATATTATTATCCCTTAATGCATCCGCTATATCTGCCGGTGTTACTTCCAGCGCTGCCATTTCAGCTGGTTTTAGCCATACTCTCATCGCAAAAGTGCTATCGCCCAATAACCGCGCCCTTTGAACTCCAGCGATAGTGGCTAATTTTGGTTGAACCTCTCGGGTTAAATAATCTGTAATCTGATTATTTGCGAGGATATTAGAAGAAAAGGAAAGATACATAGCAGCTGTAGTCTCCCCAAGCTGCATCTCTACACTGGAGTCCTCCGATTCATCGGGCAATTCACTACGCAACTTGTTAACCTTGGCCACTACCTGGGTTAAAACTTCATTTGGATCATAGTCAAATCTCACATATATATTGATCGTCGAAAGCCCCTGCACACTGGTGGATACCATGTAATCAATACCATCAGCCGTGGCAACTTCCTGCTCCAAAGGCGTTGTTATAAAACCTTGAACCAAATCAGAATCTGCACCGACATACACTGTTGTTACGGTAATCACAGCATTTTCAAGCTCAGGATATTGCCGCACATTTAGTTCTGTCAGAGATCTCAAACCCAATAGGAAAATAAACAGGCTTACTACAGAAGCCAAAACCGGTTTTCGAATAAAAATTTCTGTGAAATTCACGAGTTATTTATTCCAGATTTAACTGTTCCCCGGTTTGGGATTGGCATTTTCTGGTGGTTGATTTTGATTGTTGATTATTGCGCTCTCGCCATTTCTCAGTTTTAACAGGCCACTACTTGCAACAATATCCCCCTCAAGTAATCCTTGGGTAATCTCTACCAAGTCCCCGCGCTCCTCACCAGTCTTTACAAATCGCTTGGCAGCAATCATTTGATCACCATTTTCATCTGGCTCAAGTACGAATACTGCAACACCGTAAGGCGCAAAAATCAAAGCCGTCCTAGGAATAACCAGCACTTTTCTCTGCGCATCAATCTGTACTGATACCTGGGCAAACATACCTGGTCTTAAATGTTGCTTGGGGTTCTTTAGGGTTGCTTGGATAAGGAAGTTTCGACTAGCACTGTCTACTTGGGGGTCCACCGCTGTGATTTTTCCCCTATAGGAATTTCCTGGAAAAGCATCTGTAATTAGGATAACAGGCAGCCCCGATTTCACCGTGGCATAATTTTTCTCAGGCAAGGAAAAATCAACAAAAATAGGGTCGAGCTGTTGCAGGGAAACCACTGCCTCACCGGGACTTACATTCTGCCCGAGATCAATCTGTCGAATTCCTAATACCCCACTAAAAGGCGCCACTATCACACGCTGGTCCACTCGGGCACGCTGCACTTCTATATTTGCTACAACCTGATCTAACGTACTGCGCGCTGTATCCAAGTCTGACTCAGTTGTCACACCTCGGTCCAGCAGGGCCTTTATACGAACATAGTTACGACGGGCCAAGCGGAGCTCTGCATCCAATACCTGAAGCTGTGCTTTCTCAGGCTCAGCAAATATCTCCGCTAATAGATCTCCTTTCTGTACGTATTGCCCGGACTTGAAGTGAATAGCACTGATAACTCCCTGAGCTTCAGTAGTTACCTCCACACCATTAACAGCCCGTACTGTCCCTATACCGCCCAGGTCCTCTTTCCAATATTGAACCTCCGCAGTAGCTGAAGTAACAGTAGCCGCTGGCAGGGATATATTGTCTAGAAATTGATTCAACATATGCCTGCCAAATAGCTTGAAAGCAAAAATCCCGCCGAAAAGCAAAAGACATCCCAGCAGCATTAGCAACATACGCTTACTGATACCTGCCCCCGTAAGCTGTCGTTAATAAATCCTTAAAACCGAAATAGACTTGGAGGTCTCACAGCAAAAATAACTTGCCGTAGAGAAATCCAAGCAAAACAGATTAGCGCACTTGTGAGTATAGATATGGGGGGATTGGCGATTGGGAAGGAAACCAGGGGCGCCTGATATCTGCGCCCCGTTTTGAATATTTACCGAAAAACAGCTTTATCCCCCTCAACATCTGCGTGAATCGTTGCTCCGGGAGAGAACTTACCCGCAAGAACATCTTGCGCCAGAGGGTTCTCCAGCCAAACCTGTATTGCGCGTTTTAGCGGACGGGCACCATATACAGGATCAAATCCCACCTCCGCTAATTTGTCCAACAGCTTTTCAGAAACCTCTAGCTTCAGGTCCCTCTCGGTCAGGCGCTTACATAGTTGTTGCAGCTGAATCTCCGCAATTGAACGCACTTCCGCTTTGTCCAGCGGATGAAAGACGACAACCTCATCAATACGGTTAATAAATTCAGGCCTAAAGTGGTTGCCGACAACTTCCATAACCGCACTTTTCATCTGTCGGTAACGAATTTCAGCATCCAAGTCATCTCCACTTTCTCCTGTGGCGAACTTTTGAATCAAGTCGGACCCCAGGTTTGACGTCATTACAACAACTGTATTACGGAAGTCCACCGTGCGACCTTGACCATCGGTCAATCTGCCGTCGTCAAGCACCTGCAGGAGAATATTGAATACATCAGGGTGCGCTTTTTCAACCTCGTCCAGAAGTACCACAGAGTAGGGTTTGCGCCGAACTGCCTCAGTTAAATAGCCGCCCTCTTCATACCCTACATACCCGGGAGGCGCACCGATTAAACGAGCAACGGAGTGTTTTTCCATAAACTCTGACATATCAATCCTCACCATGGCATCTTCGGTGTCAAAGAGGAATTGGGCCAGGGCTTTACATAATTCAGTTTTACCAACACCGGTTGGGCCAAGGAATAAAAATGAGCCATTGGGTCGATTGGGGTCTGCCAGGCCAGCCCTGGAACGGCGCACTGCGTTAGCAACAGCATCCACCGCCTCACCCTGCCCAATTACCCTCTTGTGCAGTTCATCCTCCATCCTAAGGAGCTTCTCCCGCTCCCCTTCAAGCATTTTGGAAACAGGAATACCAGTCCAACGGGAAACGACTTCAGCCACTTCCTCATCTGTTACCCGGTTGCGCAGCAAACGTGGTTCTTCAGAAGCCTCGGCATTAGCGGCACTTTTAAGTTGTTGCTCCAGCTGAGGGATGACCCCATACTGCAACTCAGACATTCTTGTAAGATCGCCGGCGCGGCGGGCAGACTCCATATCCAGCTTGGCCTGCTCAAGTTTTTCCTTTAGATCATGGCTGCCAGCAAGTTGTGCTTTTTCCGCTTTCCAAACTTCTTCGAGATCCGAATACTCTCGCTCCAGCTGTAGGATTTCATCCTCTAGTTTTGACAGTCGTTTTTTGGTCGCTTCATCACCTGTATCTTTTTTTACAGCCTCTCTTTCAATCTTTAATTGAATTAAGCGACGCTCCAATTTATCCATTGACTCCGGTTTGGAATCTATTTCCATCCGTATCCGGCTGGCTGCCTCATCAATAAGATCGATTGCTTTATCCGGTAGCTGGCGATCGGTAATGTAGCGCTGTGACAACTTGGTCGCGGCAATGATCGCAGAGTCTGTGATATCGACACCATGGTGAACTTCGTAGCGTTCTTTTAGCCCGCGCAGAATCGCAACGGTATCCTCTTCAGTGGGCTCATCTACCAATACTTTTTGGAAACGCCGCTCAAGCGCTGCATCTTTTTCAATATACTTGCGATATTCATCCAGAGTGGTGGCACCGACACAGTGTAATTCACCCCGCGCCAGCGCGGGCTTTAACATATTTCCTGCATCCATTGCCCCCTCAGCTTTACCAGCGCCCACCATGGTATGGAGTTCATCGATAAAGAGAATAATACGTCCTTCCTGCTTGGATAATTCGTTGAGCACAGCCTTTAATCGCTCTTCAAATTCGCCGCGGAATTTTGCTCCAGCCAGCAAGGCTCCCAAGTCCAGAGAGAGAAGCCGCTTGTCTTTAAGTCCCTCCGGCACCTCGCCATTGACGATGCGTTGGGCAAGCCCTTCAACAATGGCGGTTTTACCTACACCTGGCTCCCCAATAAGCACAGGGTTATTTTTAGTGCGTCTTTGCAATACCTGAATCGTTCGGCGAATTTCGTCATCACGGCCAATTACTGGATCTAACTTGCCTGCCAGGGCACGCTCGGTCAGATCGAGGGTATACTTATCCAGCGCTTGCCGCGCCTCCTCCGCATTGGGGTCATCCACCTTTTCGTCGCCGCGCACTTTTTGAATTGCCGCCTCAAGTTGTTTAACGTCACCATTGGCATTTAAGATCTTGGAGATCTCTCCCGCCCCAGAGTCAAATGCTGCCAGCAATACGGTCTCACTCGAAATAAAACTATCACCGTTTTGTTGGGCCCTCTTATCAGTGAGGTTCATAAGTCGCATTAGCTCTTGGGACATTCCCACATCGCCAGTGGGAGAAGTCACCCTTGGCAGACTGTCCAACCGCTTTGCGAGATCATTGCGCAACCCGTTGAGGTTAAAGCCGGCTTGAGATAGAAATGCGGGCACACTGCCGTTGTTCTGGTTGAGCAGTGCCAGAATCAGGTGTTCAGGATAGATCTGATTGTGGTCACGCCCTACCGCCAGGGATTGCGCATCGGCAAATGCCGCCTGTAGCGGGTTTGTCATTCGGTCAATTCGCATCAACGAAACCTCTTTTACTCAGTTTTTCTGAATCAATGCAATAGTGACGCTATTTTTCACTTTGCATTTAATGTGGTGCCGAGAAGTAAAATAGGGACGCAGGAAGGGTTTTCAATGATTTAAATCAATCACGACATTTTTTCGATGTAAATTATTTTAACGACAATTAAATTCTTATATTTTTTGTAGATTAGTAAAATAGCTACCTTGCAATCTCAAGGAGCACCCCCAATAAATACCGATGGTTTGTCAGAGGTTACCTCCATAGTAATAGGTCTGTCCTTATCAAGGGTTTTCCATCCAAATCAGTGATGCCATCCGACCAGTTACTTTCTCCCTACGATAGGAGAAGAATCTCTCCGGTTCTGACACTGTGCAAAAATCACCTCCATACACTTGGGTAACTCCCATCTCCGCTAATTCTGCCCGGGCAAGGGCGTAGATATCAGCCAAGAAGTACAGAGGCTTTTTTACATGTGGACGGAAGCAGCTGGCAATTGCTCCTGTATGCCCACCACTCATGGAGTTTTCAAAAAACATTTCCAGGACATCAATCCCTGTTTCAAAGGCTTCTGCACCAATAGCCGGGCCTAACCAGGCCATCATTTCTGTGGTCTCACACGCCATTGCCTCCACAGTGTTGCGCAAAACCCCACCGGCCAAGCCACGCCAGCCCGCGTGTACAGCCGCAACCCGCGTGCCAGTGTTATCGCAAAGAAGAACTGGTAGGCAGTCAGCCGTTAGCACGGCACAAACAACATCATTATTGCAGCTAAAGCATGCGTCTGCCGTTCGAACCAGATCGTCGTTACTCCCTTCGATTACCTTGTCACTGTGAATTTGCTCCATCCACTGTGGCTCTGATGGGAGCTTCAACTCCTCCCGCAGTTGAAGACGGTTAGCGGCAACAGCTTCTTCCTGGTCTCCTACATGGGCAGCCAAGTTGAAAGAAGAAAAGCCACCAGCACTGTGGCCGCCAGTACGCAAAGTCGTCGCAGCCCGCACCCTGGCAGGTGCAGGCCAATTCGGTATCAGGTAATGGTTACTCGACATTGAGGTATCTTGCTCTTCAGAATAATTCTACTTGAGAACCTGCTACAGGTACCCACACGAATTGACAATTGGCACCTCAGCAGCCATCTGTCCTCAGCTGCTCGAGAAGCGCCCGCATATCCCTCGGTATTGGCGCACACCAATGCATCTCCTGTCCACTTGTAGGATGCACAAGCGCGAGTTCAGCCGCATGGAGCGCCTGTCGGGGGAAGCTCTGCAGGGCATTGATGAGATCTGCCGAGGCCTCCGGCGGCAACTTTGAGCGGCCGCCATAGAGTGGATCTCCAACTAACGGATGCCTGATATGAGCCATATGTACCCGGATCTGGTGAGTACGGCCGGTTTCCAGTTTACAGCGTAAGAGTGTGTAAGCGCTGTAGTGCTCCTGTACACGATAATGGGTGATCGCCTCTTTGCCTCCAAAGTCCAAAACAGCCATCTTAAGACGATTTTGGCGATGCCGACCAATCGGTGCATCAACACGGCCTGCTGCGGTGATGTATCCTTGGACCAAGGCATCATACTGTCGACTGACTGTTCTCTGCTTTAATTGATCCACTAGATGGGCTTGAGCAGCCAGGGTCTTGGCCACAACCATCAGACCACTGGTGTCTTTGTCCAGGCGATGCACAATGCCGGCACGCGGTATCAGCTCCTGGGCTGGATTGTGATAAAGCAGGCCATTGAGCAGAGTACCATCGGGATTGCCGGCAGCGGGGTGCACTACGAGGCCTGCAGGCTTATTGACCACCATCAGGCAGTCATCTTCGTACATAATGTCCAGGTCGAGGTCCTGGGCCGCCCAGCTGCCCTGGGGTTCCAGCTCTGCGCGAAGCTGGATAAGCTCGCCGCCAAAGAGCTTCTCTTTGGCTTTGGCTGGGGCGCCGTTAAGGGTGAGCTGGCCCCCTTTGATCCACGATTGAAGGCGCGCGCGCGAGAAATCGGGAATTAATTCGGCTGCTGCCTGGTCTAAACGTCGACCAGCCATGCTGGCCGGAACTTGAATATCTAGTTTTAGGTGTTCAATCATCAATCAATTGCAAATACTTTGGGCAGCTCCGCGACTGTGGTTAAATGTCCGACGCGCCAGGTTAATACTGGTGGGTAGTTTAATAAGGTAGAGTGTGAGAATGATAGAGCGAGGGGCTATGCAGACCTGGAAAATGCTGTGGCTGGCCTTGGTGTCCGCAATATTGGTTGCCTGCGCCAACACAGATGATTCGGAAGTGGGCCTACCCACCGGAGCTCGTACTGAGCAAGCATACTACGAAATGGCCCAGCGACAGCTGCGAACCAGCCAGTGGGACCTTGCAATCAGGAACCTGCGCGCCCTGGAAGATAACTTCCCCTTCGGCAACTATGCAGAGCAGGCTCAGCTGGAGCTGATCTACGCCTACTACCGCAACTATGAAAATGACGCAGCCATTGCCGCTGCAGACCGTTTTATCCGTCTACACCCCCAGCATCGCAATGTCGACTACGCCTACTACATGAAAGGCCTGTCCTCTTTCACTGAGGGTACCGGTCTGTTCGAACGCTTTATGCCTACCGACTTGACCAGTCGCGACCCCGGCTCAGCGAGAGAGTCATTCGCCTATTTCTCCCAGTTGATGGCCCGCTATCCCGAGAGCCGCTATGCTCCCGACGCCCAAAAGCGCATGATCCACCTGCGCAACCTGCTGGCCCGCTACGAAGTTCACGTAGCTAACTATTACTTCAAGCGCGGTGCCTACCTGGCGGCAGCCAATCGCGGTCGCTACATTGTGGAGAACTTCCAGCAAACCCCCGCCATTCCGGACGCCCTGGCTGTTATGGTCCAAGGCTATCACCTGATGGAAATGCCTGAACTCGAGGCCAATGCCCTGGATGTTCTGCGCAACAACTATCCAAAACACCCCGCCTTTAACGAAGATGGCACCTTTAACTACGATTTTTACAAAGGCCCAAGCGGCCGCAGTCTGGTACACAGGGTCACTCTGGGCTTATTTGAGAAATCCGACCCTCGAGGCTTCGATAGCCGCGAGCTCTATAACCCCGAATACAATCGGGATGAAACTCCCCTTCCCCCAGAGCTTCTATAATCAGTCATTTAAAGTAGAAACGGCGCCATTCGGCGCCGTTTCTACTTCCAGGAAAACTTTCTACTCACCCAGCTTCCAGCCGTTAGTGATTGGATAACGGCGATCCCTTCCAAATCCCCGTTCAGAAATACGCACCCCAATAGCTGCTTGGCGCCGCTTGTACTCATTGCGCCCAACCAGTTTCACTACCCGCTCCACATCTTCTCTGCGGAACCCACGCAGAATAATTGCCTCAGCACTGTGGTCGTGATCTACGTAGAGATTGAGAATTTGATCTAGAACTTCGTAGGGCGGCAGGCTATCGGAATCCACTTGATCCGGTGCCAACTCAGCACTGGGTGGACGGGTAATCACCGTCTCAGGAATCACTTCAGATATTGTGTTGCGGTAACGGGCCAACTCGAATACCAATACCTTGGGGACATCTTTCAAGGCATTGAAGCCCCCTACCATATCCCCGTATAGCGTGGCGTAACCAACGGCCATCTCACTCTTGTTACCGGTAGTCAGGACCATCGCTCCTTTTTTATTAGAGATAGCCATCAAAAGCACCCCTCGGGAGCGAGCCTGCAGGTTCTCTTCAGTGGTATCTCTTTCACTACCAGCAAACTCCTCAGCGAGAGCCCCCATAAAGGAATCAAAAATGGGTTCAATACTGATTTCCCGGTAGTGGACGCCCATTCTTTCCGCCTGATCAGCGGCATCATCCTTGCTGAGATCAGATGTATAGCGAAATGGCATCATCACAGCTTCGACGCGCTCTTTACCCAGCGCATCAACCGCGACCGCCAAAGTCAGAGCCGAATCGATTCCACCCGACAGCCCCAGCACAACACCATTGAAACCATTCTTATTGACGTAGTCACGTACTCCGAGAACCAAAGCTTGGTATACGGAGGCCAAATCACTTAGTGGAGAAGCTATTTCTGCAGGAAGCACTGTCAAGCTCTGTCCCTGAAGAGATACTGAAGCGGGCAGCAGTTGCTCTCGGAACTCCTCAGCCCTTGCACAGACCTCTCCTTCCGCATCAACGACGATGGAGCCGCCATCAAACACCAGCTCATCCTGCCCACCACACCAGTTAACATAGGCAATTGGTACCCCGGCACCCCTCGCCTGCCTGGAAAGCAAATCCAATCTCTGTTGCGCTTTGCCCCGATGGAATGGTGAAGCATTGATATTGAGAATCAACTTGGCCCCAGCATCCACCGCCTGCTTGATTGGCTCTGGATACCAGATGTCTTCACACACACTGAGAGCCACAGGGACTCCCTTAATATCTACAACACAAGGACCTTTGCCAGGCTTGAAGTAACGCTTTTCATCAAATACTTGGTAATTGGGCAGTTTCTGCTTGGCATATTCAGCGATCAGCTGTCCCTCGACTATGACACCAGCCATATTGAACATATTGCCACCGTGCAACTTCGGATAACCCACAACAATGGCACAGGGCAATTCTGCAGCTTTCAGCTGATCCAATGCTGCATCAATACGAATCTGCATACTGGGTCGCAACAGCAGATCTTCGGGGGAGTAACCACACAGAGTCAATTCTGGAAAGAGTACCAAATCAGCACCCATTTCTCGATGCGCCCGGCGCGCAGTTTCTATCACCTGCTTGGTATTCCCAGGAATATCTCCAACCAGGGAATTGATTTGTGCCAGCACTAACTGCAAAGTAGACATCATTGAACCTCGGACATGACAGGCCGCTATTGTAACCCTATCGAAGTAACAACAGCAGCGGCTCACCACAACAAGAATACCGGGTACCTAAAGTGAGCAGTTCCCAAACATCCCCTTTACAACACCACGAACTCTTGCGGATTAGCGCAATATATCGGGTTGCAATAGCCTTGGTTTTATTAGGGGTATTTTTCTCAGATATTGGGGAGGGCTCTCTTGGTGAGCACTTACCAACACTGTTTATATATACGGCTGCTTCCTATGCCCTGCTTAATACCGCCTGGTTACTTTTTCTTCGCCAAAAAGCGTATCAAACCAATAGCAGTCAAGTCGGGATTATTTTGGGATGCGATATCCTGGTTTTTCTATTGCTGATAGAGGCTAGTGGGGGACTGAACTCCGGCCTGGGATACCTGCTTTTGATCAGTTGCTCAATCGGTGCCATTTTATTGGATAGGCGATTGAGCGTATTCTTTGCAGCCATAGCCAGCTTGGGGGTAATTTCCCTCCAACTGTTTCACCTTTTGTCAGGCTCCGGCTCCAGTCAGGAAATTGTTTCTGCGGGAGGGCTTGGCTTACTGATGTTCGTAACAGTCAGCGCAATTCAATATTTATCTGAACGTATTCACAAAGCCAACCTTCGGGCAGACCAGCAAAGCCGCCAGGCAGCACACCTCCAAAGATTGGCACAACAGATTATTGAAAGGATGAATACTGGCGTACTTGTTTTGGGGCCATCCAATAAGCCAGAGCTGATCAACAGAGCTGCAACCCGACTTCTAGGTGGTCAATTTGCTCCTGATGAAAGCCATAATTCTGAACTCTATCGTCAAGTTCACTCTTGGCGCGATCAAAATGGTACCGCAAGTGTTTTAATTCAGGCAGACAATAACGACGAACTACAACTCAGTTTCGCTAAACTACGCCATAAGAGTGGCGATAGCACATTAATTTTTATTGAAGACAACAGAAAGCTTACAGAGGCTGCACAGAAGCTTAAACTAGCATCACTGGGCCATTTAACAGCATCTATTGCACATGAAATACGCAATCCTCTCGCTGCTATCAACCACGCCGCTCAACTATTATCAGAGTCCACAGAGCTCACAGATGAAGATCTCCACCTTACGCATATTATTTGCCGACAAAGTCGTCGCATAAACCAGATCATTGAAAACGTAATGCAGCTTTCAAGGCGGCGAGCAAATTCCCCAGAGGAGCACGACCTTCGTAACTGGCTACAACAGTTTACTATCGATTTCAATGCTGGTAACACTCTAAACAATAAAGTAGATCTAGATCTACCAGATCAATTTTTGCCGGCTTCATTTGATTCTGCACAATTATCTCAGGTCATTACAAATCTTACCGATAATGCCCTCCGTCACTCAGAGATGGAAACTGGGACACGCTATGCAGCCATACATGCCTACTACAATAACGAGAAGGGCTATTCTGTGGTGGACGTCAAAGACAACGGTAGTGGTATCCCCTCTGATCTGAAGAATCAGGTATTTGAGCCCTTTTTCACTACAGATAATGGTGGTAGCGGGCTTGGCCTATACATCGCTCGAGAGCTTTGCGAAGCAAACAGGATCAGCCTATATCACTGTCAAAGTGAGGATGATAAAAGTTGTTTCAGACTTGAATTCTCCCACTCTATGGCGGTGAACTGATCTAGCGCAGAAAATTTTTCCGCTGAATAGACCATTATTTACGAAAATTTTCTGACATAATCGTATCTCATGCCTTTTTGGCATAAAGTGAATGAAACGAGAAAGATAGAATAAAAATGCGCCCACTGGCACTAGTTGTCGATGATGAACCAGATATATGTAATCTGCTCAGCCTCACACTTCAAAGGATGAACGTTGACTGCCATACAGCAGCAACACTTTCAGAAGCTAAACAGGCACTCCACAAGCATACCTATAGTTTTTGCCTGACCGATTTACGCCTGCCTGATGGGGACGGCTTACAATTAGTCGAATACATTCAAGGGACCCCTAATTTAGAACTTCCCATAGCGGTCATAACGGCCCACGGGAATATGGATACAGCGATTAAAGCACTAAAACTCGGGGCATTTGACTTCGTTAGTAAACCAGTAGATCTCGAACGATTGCGAAATTTGGCACAGCTCGCCCTTCGCTTAGACAGCGATCAAGTACCACAACAGAGTGACTCTAAAAAAGAGCTCCTCCTGGGAGAGGCGGCTAATATACGTAAGTTGCGTAAGCAAATAAGCAAGGTGGCCCGCAGTGATGCCCCTATCTACATTAGTGGTGAATCCGGAGCAGGCAAAGAGTTAGCCGCTCGCTCTATCCACTTACAAAGCCCCAGAGCTGAAAATCCGTTTATTGCGATAAACTGCGGTGCCATACCTTCTGAACTTATGGAGAGTGAGTTCTTTGGCCACCAAAAGGGAAGTTTTACCGGTGCGCACAAAGATCATAAAGGCCTTCTGCAAAGCGCGGAGGGCGGTACCCTTTTTCTGGATGAAGTAGCAGACCTTCCTCTGGAAATGCAAGTAAAGCTTCTCAGAGCAATTCAAGAAAAATCCATACGACCAATTGGCTCCAACAAAGAAATATCAATAGATACACGCATTCTAAGTGCAACCCACAAGGACTTAAGTGAAGAAGTAACAGGCGGGCGTTTCCGAAACGACCTTTATTATCGTATAAATGTTATCGAAATTACTGTCCCTCCTCTTCGTGACAGGACCGAAGATATCCCTCTACTAACTGATGTCATTATGCAACGTATAGCCTCTAGCGCAGGGCTTACCCCTCCAGCCTTATCACATGAAGCTATGATTGCTTTGCAAAATTATTCCTTCCCAGGAAATGTCAGACAACTTGAGAACATTCTTGAAAGAGCTTTCACTTTATCTGATCAAAACATAATTCGAGAGGAAGACCTCCTACTTGAGTGTAACAATAGTCAAGAAAACTCTTTAGATAAAAAGCGCAGCATTACCCTACCTCAGGCAGAAAAAACCACCAGCATAGAAAACTTCAACGCAAACAAGAGCGATTCACTGGACGAATTCCTACAAAGGATAGAGAAAGAAGTTATCGAGGAAACCTTAGTTAAAACACGATGGAATCGAACTGCTGCAGCCCAAAAGCTTGGTATCAGCTTTCGCTCTCTTAGGTATAGGTTAAAAAAGCTTGGACTTGAGAATTAGATTCGTCATAGTTGGAACTGTCGTACCGTAATTTAATGTAGTTGGAATATGCAATCCAGATAGTATTCTAGTGTAAATTCAAATCGAAGGAGTTTGCACAATGAAACGCCTTGCTGGATTTACCCTCATGGAATTAATCATTTGCATAATGACTATTGCTGTATTAACAGCTATAGCCCTGCCCTCTTTTAACGACTTTTTTAAACGCTATAAAAACAAAGTCAAACAGAGAGAGCTTTTTGAACTACTTATACTTATGCGTAACAGAGCGCTGAATGAGAAGCGCAGTTTCACACTTTGCCCAAAGAAAAGATTAGCTAATGAGTGCTCCAGTGACTGGTCAGATGGAGCTTTATTATTTGCTGATGAAAACGGCAATGGCAAGCTGGATTCAGAAGATCAAATAATCAGATATTTAGGTCAAACTGAAAAGGGAGCTTCTCTTAGCTGGAATGCGTTTAATAATAAGGGGTTCCTGATTTATAAGCCAACGGGAACCACTCCTTCTCAAAGTGGAAATTTTTCATTCTGCCCCGAGAGTGGCGAGGCAGAGTATGGATGGATTATCATTCTTAATGCTATTGGAAGACCCTATTATGCAAAAGATAAAGATGGGAATAATATTGTAGAAAATGGTAGTGGAGTTGAATTAACCTGTCAGTAAAAGGTGTTAGTTACAAACAGAACTCCAACACAAATCATCCGGATCAGCGAAGGCTCCGTCATTTCCTCTATCCCAAGCACGAACGCCACTAGAGCGGAGTTCAATTACCCCATCACCAGCCTGAGTATTTTTGGGTGTGGCCCGAATGGTGTAGGAAGAGTCATCGGCGCTCTCAATGGTCAAATCATAAGTCTTATTACTACTATCGAGAGGAGCTTCTGTAGAAAATATAGAAGGAGATCCAGTATCTGCTCCCCCATCTGCAGCTCCAGTATAAGAACCGTTCTGTGTAAAATGCTGCTCCATTGCTTGCGCCATACTCATTAATGCTCCTTGAGCGTCAGCGCGTTGAGAAGTAACTATATGATTTTGATATGCAGGCCAAGCCAGTCCAGCAATAATACCAATAATTGCTACCACTACCATTAACTCAATTAAAGTAAACCCACTATAATTTTTCATTTATTTTCATACCTGGAATGGCCCGGCAAAGCCGGGCACTATATTTTAACCAAATGCCATTAATTTGGAGTAATTTCTTCCCATGATAAGCGACCGGCTCTATCTCCATCACCAAAATCCACCTCTCGCTCATGAACCTCACCATCACTGGTACCGGTATACTGCTTAGTACCCAAGAAGCCTGATTCATTTGGACTACTTTCGGAGAGCATTTCACCTACATAACCATAATCATCTTCATCAATTACACCATCATTATTTGCGTCGAAAACGGAGTCCTCTGGAGCCAAGCCAGTCCAAACATCCACCGACATCAACCAACCATAGCCCCCGGCAGCACAAACTTGTCCTGTAGGGATCAGGGTATTGAAAAATAAGACATAGTTCTGTAGTTCTGGCCGAGTAATAACACGCTCACCTCCATCCTGACTTGCTGTACTACCCTCTTGCAAAGGCATATACCAACCCGATTTATCACTCCAGGTAAACTCTGATCCTGACACAGTCCTCAGAATTGTAGTACTTCCATCATCCAAGGTAAGAACCTCAGATGTCAGAGTGCGTTCTTCCAAGTTATCTGTGTCTAAATTAAATACGTCATTATCAGATACAACGTAAAATCCACCTGGGTTAGTATCACTAGTATCTGAGTCTACTAAGTATTGCCCAGTACCGAATGCAACCAATAAATTAGGGGAAGCGCCGGAAGAGTTATCTGTATTTCTTGCAACGAGAGGAGCACCAGTAATTGCCTCTCCTGAAACTGAAAAAAGTGGCGATGGGGAAGTAGTTGACGAAGCAACATCCCAACTTCCTGTCTTTGAGACATCAAAAGCCCACATATTTCCCTTTAAGTCTCCAGCGTAAATACGATCTATAGTACCGTCCAAATCGGAGTCGACAATCGCTGGCGTTGACATCCCATTTTTGTCATCGGTGTCGGCAGTCTCTGTTGAAATATAGATATGGGAATTACCACTACTATCTTCACCATCCAGATATACGATAAACAGGCCAGCATCACCCGTTGAACTATTATATCCATTTCCAAATATCGCAGCCCATTCACCATTTGACATACGACCAATCTGAGGTCGACTAAAGGTATAACCTAGGTTGTTATTGTCTGAATCCGTAAACTCCCACATAACAATATCGGCAGCATTCGCCTCGGTAAAATCTGAGGGGTTAGTAATGTTCAGTGCATAATACCCTTTACCGCCGCCACCTAAACCACCCACAAGGACTGTTTCCCAGCTTCCATCAATATATGCATCGGAAGCGGTAGGAGTACCATCAACATAATATTTATGGGTATAGTACTGTGAGCTTAGTGCATGTAGACCTTCATCTGCAGTAGTGCTTAATAAGGCTGCAGGGGAGTAAGCAATTAATTCTTTACCTGCGTCAGCTCCACTCACATTCGCATTAAAGCCATGTAAAAAACCATCATTCGCCCCCACATAAACAACTGGCGTACGGCTACTGTTTGAACTAACGAAACTATCATAGCTGGAAGCTTCACTAAATTCAGCTTCGGACCAAGACGAACTGGGCTCCCCCACATATACTGGGGTTGAACTTACAATATCACCAAGGCGGCTTTCTCGAACTCGGAAGTCACCTGCCTCAGTTCCCTCGTCAGTTTGATCCCCCCTTAGATAATCAATACGATCTGAGGCACGGCCATCATCAACCCCCGCGTTGGATTGAATATCAAGATTTAAATCGTCAGCATGATCTGTTCCCGAAGTGCCTAGCCCAGACGCAGTGAAAGCTACACCAGCACCACCACGATAGGAAAGCATTACTCTATTATCAGCGCTTATAGACTCTAGCTCAGAGCTAGCCTGCCACGAGGAAGTAGAGGAGATATTTCCTTCATCATCAAGTGACCAAACCTCTAAATCACCTGACCATGCACTGCTGTCAAAACTTGCAGAAAATATGGCTGAGTTTGCTTCGAGTGAAGAAGTGTTAAATGATACAGAGCTTGAACTACCAACAATAGACTGAACATTATTTATAATAGTGTTAAAGGTGAGCTGAAGTTCAGTAGCATTACTTGCAGTATACACACCACCGCCACCTAATTCCCCAGCATTTTTCATCAGATCAGTATCTGACAAACCATCTTCAGCAAAGCCAATGATGTAACTGGTAATATTGTTAACAACCTCTTCACCATCAGTCTTTTTCAAATCCGGTCGTAAATCAATATCGTAAAGAGCCTTAACGACATCATCCATCTCATCACTTGTGCAGCCTCCACTATTTGAGGAGCAACCATAATCATAGCCGGTTAAGTCATCGCTGATGCTGTTATCCTCTGTGGGCTCACCGTCAGTTAGAGCCACCATAAAGCTCTTTTGGCAATAATACTGGATAGCCCCGCCATCAATCGTATTGTCAGGTGCACTAATGTTATTCCAATCAAGTATCGTGGTTGTACTATTCCCAGAAGTTGCACCAACAAATATATCCTCTCCGGGATCCTGTGTTTCTGCTCCAGTAGAATCTATATAGGTGAGATTATTTCCCTCATAGCCACTAATAAAATAACGCCCAACACCTGCAAAACTCTCTGCAAGAGGGGTATAACCATTTGCATCTATATCCTCAATAATATCGAGAATATCTGTTCGATTACTATCCGTTAGACTTTCCAACCCGAAAAGTAATCTAGCTCCTGAAGTACTGTTAAATTGCATCAACCCAATACGTACATCATCCAACCCATTTACTAACTCTTGGGCAGCGCCAATCATAATATCGGTTCGACGTATATCTACTTTGGAACGAGCTGCATTATCATCATCATCCTTAAATTCGTCCGCCTCATAGCCTCCACTACTATTTTCTTTGGAGAAAAACCAGTTCAGGAAATGACCAGTAACGGTTTCTCTATAATACCCTGAGGAAGAACCTGTAGTATAATAGCTACCCCCTCCGCTACTGCTCGCAGCATAAAGCCAGGCAGAATAATTTTCGTCTTCGTCAAAACAGTTACTGCTGCTATTCCAGGTAAACCACTCACTTTCTGCGCGATTTCTATCCACTAATTTAATATCAACACTCCCATCGGAAGTATCAACTTGATATTCAACGTCATCATAATAACGTGTACAGGAACCACCGCCTCGACAAGAGTTTGATGTGTACGTCATTGATATTGGAGAGCTACAGCTAGACCCCGCAGGATCTGAAGTATCATAGCCATCTACCGGCAAAACCATTTCATTCATGGATCCAGAAGAGTCCAACACAAACATCAAGTTGGGCTCTGCTGAACCGCGGGAATAAAGTGGAACATCAGACAACTCACCCGGTGCAGAAAAAGCCTCATTGCTAGCGCAAAAAAACAACACAACGGCAGCTATAGGTTTCAATGGAAATCGGACTTTACTTGATAGCGAAAAATTCATTTTTTTACTCTTTTATATTTCTTTACCATAGAGAGTGATAATGATTCTCTCTGTACCACCTATCCCAACGCCACGAGAAACAATTTTAAACACCTGAATAGTTACACCGTCGCTTGCATTAGAACCTGCACTCAGATCTACATCCGTAACATTTGTGTCATCTTCAGTAAGCCCTGCAAGTTCGATAAACATACGACCAGTTAGGACCTCACCATCAACCCCCTCCATAGATACCTCTTGCTCTACTGAGTTGGTATCGGTCCAAGTGTTCCCATCAAATAAATCATCTGGACCATCACCTGCAGTACGCCGCCAACCTGTAGTTCCAAAATCATCTAAGTTTGTCAGTGTCTCAATATAATCTTCACCTCGACGCGCAACAGACTCTGCCACCTCGAGAGCCACTTTGGCATCACGGGAAGCAAAGGTCATACGCTCACTCATCAAAACACCCCTAGCTCCTGAAATACCAATCAGAGTTAGTATTAATAAAATTATCAGGCTAACCATTAACACAGCGCCATTTTGCGACCTGATTACCCTCATTACATATCACCTCGATTGCGTACTTTTACCGTTGCAACGTATAGCTTTCTAATTCGTCCGTCCGTATATTCAGTTTCACTACCATCAAGTCGGCTAATAGTTTGACTATTTACACTTGCATCGCTATCACTAGCTACCAATAACTCCAATTTAACAGCAATAACTTCTGACATTTCATCAGCATCCGAACTTGCACTTTGCCAGGTATCAACTATTCCACTACCGGTTGTATCTCGACCATATGAAACCTGCATATCTTCTATACCGGGCACTAGTTCTTCGACGGAATTATTCTCATCACTTACAAATAAAGAATTGGTCCCAGCTGTATTTTCAGCAATAAAGTAGGTTTTTTGATATGGCAAAAAGATAGCTGAGTCTGCTCCATAGGTTTCCTGAAGAGTATCACTCAGGTTTTGAACCCAATCGCTGTCGATAGCACCGTCTTCATGCTCTAAGGTTCGGTCGCCATCACCAATATCCCCATCGATATCCGTTATGGTAAAGATGTCACCGTTAATACAGGTTGAAACTAAGACAATATCCCCGGCTTCTACGGGACAATTGGAGCTTACAATCAAATCGCTACCACTTGGGTCTAGCATACGTCCAGAGCCACTGCAGGCATTGACAACTCCCCCAAGAATTAATACATCACTACCATCCAGCACATTCGTTGAGCCAATTGTTTGACTACTTGCATTATCAATCCCTTGAATTCCATCAGAACCAATCGAGGTTAAGAAAGCATCAGTAGTATCCAGCCTATTCTCAATACTGTCTTGATCTGGTGTACAACCCCAATAGTCAGCAAGACGTATTTCCTTGCTCAAAAGATCTATTGCGAATCGACCGCTCTCCTGCACTCGTGAGAATCCATCCTGCATACGATAAGTATCGTTATTACTTTGAAATATCTGTAAAACACCAAGTAAAAGTAGAGAGCCTAATAAAATTCCTATCATTAACTCAATTAATGATAGCCCTCTTTGATTACTAAAAGCTTGCATTATTAAAGCTCCACTATCATCTCAAATGTGGCATCATCCAAACCACCATCTAATTCCCCGTAATTTTCTCCTGTATGCTGCTCACTCCAAGAAATGGTTACTGTCACTTCACCTGAGTTATGAGCAATCGTTCCTGTGGCTGCAGGTAAATTTGAAGACAGGATCAGTTCCCATTCATACAAATCCAACTCAGCTAATTCACTTACTGAACAAGCACTGCTACAGTCTGGGGTCGAGCTGCTACCACCATCACCTGAACCACCAACAGTACCATCATATTCTCCATCGATAGTCCCAGTGGGATTCGCTCTCATACGTTCGATAATTTCCTGTGCCGCTAGCGCAGCCATGTACCGATGATGAGCCCCATTACCATTTTTCAAACTCATCACCTGCGTTGCAGCCAGCCCTAATAGCCCGACTGCCAGAACCAATACCGATACAAGCACTTCGATTAAGGTTGCCCCTTTTTGCTTGAGCATTTAACTTTTTCTCCTCTAACATACCCCTACTATGGGCAGTTTATACCTGTATTCAATCGTAAAGCCCCAGAGACAAGAAGTTGCAGCTGACGGCCATAATCACCTGCTCGGTTATCACATAAGTCTAATGTCAAAGTGGTTCCGAGACTGATTTCGCCATGAGCATTAAAGCTAAATTCCAAGTCTGTCACAGCAGCTCCTGCAACATCAGCAACTATACTAATATCCTCATGTTCGACTCTTAATATTCTTAATTCTTCACCATCCGTGTAAGCATCATTTCCATCATCATCCACCCAGATAATTACGCCATTTTCTATATCATCATTGATAGACGTGATCTCTACACCGCCCCCTCGGCGCACAGCTTCTGATCGTGCGTATTGAAGAGTTCCATTCAAGTCATTAGTCATAGCTACCAGGCGATTGTGCTCAATTAACGCATTAAAGGAAGGAAGTCCGATAGCCACAACTATCCCTAAAACAGTAACAGTGGCCATTAACTCTATAAGGGTTACCCCTTTGATACATTTAAAATTTTTCATTAATCCATGCCTTAAAGAATCCAAAAATACTGAGCGATATTTCTACATCATAAAAAGAGTAAACCTATTGCTCTCTGAAGTATGCAATCAGACAGTATAAAATTCACACAAAAAAAGACCTGTTTCATCGTTCACAAACAATGTGAAAGCAAAGTGAAAACTCAGTTCTCGGATTCGTTCTATCTGCGTATATATACCAGTTTACAGGGAGCAGGTAAGCGATGGGATCGATAGTTTTGCCGCTTGCCGACAAACGGATTGAGGGGAGCGATAAGTGGGCTAGTCAGAGCCGGAAGGGGGTAGAGCTGCTGATTAGCGCAGCTCTTTAGGTAGGGAGAAACGTATATTCTCAGCCCTTCCATCCATTTCTTCAGGAAGGCTTGCACCTAGTTGTTGCAGCCGGTGAATCACTCCTTGCACAAGAACTTCAGGCGCCGAAGCTCCAGCAGTAATTCCAATCGCCGACTTACCTTTTAGCCAATCAGCATCAATATCATCCGCACCATCAATCAACTTGGCATCAGCGCCACAGCGCTCTGCAAGTTCTCGCAAACGATTGGAGTTAGAACTATTTGGACTACCGACAACAAGAACCAGATCGCTTTCCAAAGCTAGCTGTTTCACGGCATCCTGGCGGTTCTGAGTTGCGTAACAAATATCATCTTTACGAGGCCCACGGATTTCAGGGAAACGTACTCTCAGAGCGTCAATTACTCGAGCGGTATCATCCATGGATAGAGTTGTCTGGGTAACATAGGCGAGATTGCTCTCGTCTTTAACAGTTAAGTTGGCAACATCCTCTTCGTCTTCGACCAGGTAAATGGCACCACCAGCAGAGTTATCATACTGTCCCATTGTGCCCTCCACTTCCGGATGCCCGGCGTGGCCGATAAGTATGCACTCGGCACCGTCTGTGCTGAACTTGCTCACTTCAATATGCACCTTGGTAACCAGCGGGCAAGTAGCATCAAATACTCGCAGGCCTCGCTCTTCAGCTTTGCGCTGCACAGCTTTTGAAACACCGTGTGCACTGAAGATAACGATAACCTCATCGGGCACTTCATCGAGTTCATCGACAAAAACTGCGCCGCGCTCTTTCAGGCTCTCCACCACAAACTTATTGTGTACCACTTCATGGCGGACATAGATTGGAGCACCAAATACATCCAGGGCGCGATTTACAATATCAATTGCCCGGTCAACACCGGCACAAAAGCCCCGGGGGTTAGCCATTCGGATTTGCATGTCTACTTCAGTACTCTACTTGCTGCAAAGGGGGAACCCGACCCTATTGGATCGAGTCCACCGCAATAATTTTTACATGGAAATTTAAGGTTTGACCGGCCAACGGATGGTTAAAATCGACAGTAACATCATCCTCACCAATCTCACTGATTACTCCAGGAAGCTCGCCACTGCCATTATCAAAAGAGACTACCAACCCGCGTTCCAGCTCCATATCGGGAGAAAAAGTATCCCGCCTTACCTTTTGCAGGTTTTCCGGGTTACGCTGGCCAAATCCTATCTCTGGCGGTATCTCGATTTCGGCTTCATCACCCGCCTTCAAACCAAAAAGCGCCTTTTCAAAACCCGGCAGTAAACTGCCATCACCAACACTGAAGCAAGCGGGATCACCTTTGAAGGTTGAATCCACTTCAGTACCATCGTCCAATTTAAGGCTAAAATGCAGTGTCACCCGGCAGTGCTCACCGATAACGGCATTACTCATAGTTCGTTAAACTTCCACGTTATTTTTTGCTTTGCCACTATCTTTTTCTGCAAAAAAAAGTAGCTCAATAACCAACATTGCTGCGCCGATACTAATTCCCATATCCGCAACATTGAATACCGGGAAGTGCCAGTTGCCGTAATAAACCGAAATAAAATCTCTTACATAGCCCAGCAGCACGCGATCCCACAAGTTGCCCAAGGCTCCCCCCAGAATCAGCGCCAGGGCACAGGGCTCCCAGCGCTTTGTTGCCGGCAAACGCCATAGCCAAACACTGACAACAACGCTAAATACAAAGGCAATAATTCCGAAAAACCACCGCTGCCACCCCCCAGCATCAGATAGGAAGCTAAAGGCAGCACCGTAGTTTTCCGCATAAGTAAATTGCAGCAAGCCGGGAATAATTTGCATCGACGGGCCGTGCATAAACATATCCACAGCCCAGACTTTGCTGGCGACATCGAGGGCAACCACTACCAGCGCCAGCCAATACCAGCGCCAGGGGTGTCCCCATAAAGGGTTGGAATTAGGCATAGTGCCTTACCTCTCCTTCACCTGCGACATTCTCTACACAACGCTCACAAATATCCGGGTAGTCCACATTTGCACCTACATCAGCACGGTAATGCCAGCAGCGCGCACATTTGGGGTAATCCACTTTGCTTACGCTGACTTTCAACCCTTCCAGTTCTGTGGATTCTGCACCAGCAGCATCGCTGAGCGGCTGAACAGAAGTGGAGGAACAAATCAATACAAAGCGCAGCTCGTCTTCGAGCTCCAGGAGCTTTTCGCGCAGGTCATCTTCGGCGAACAGAGTCACCGCCGCTTGCAGGGAGCCGCCAATAGCACCGGCTCCACGCTGCTCTTCAAGCACCTTGTTTACTGCAGTTTTTACTTCGGCGATGGCAGCCCAATAGTCCGCACCTTTAACCGAGTCTGCGGGCAGCTTCGGCAGCGAATACCATTCTTCAATAAAGATGCTGTCCGCTTTGGCACCGGGAATAAACTGCCACAGTTCTTCTGCGGTAAAGCTCAGGATAGGCGCAATCCAGCGAACAAATGCCTGAACAATATGATAGAGGGCAGTTTGCGCAGAGCGGCGTGCAGTACTGTCCTCTTTGGTGGTGTACTGGCGATCCTTGATGATATCCAGGTAGAAACCACCCATTTCCACGACACAGAAGTTATGTAACTTCTGATAGATCTGGTGGAACTGGTAGTTATCGTAAGCCGCGATAATTTCATCCTGTAGACGCGCAGCCTTATCCAGCGCCCAGCGATCCAGCGCCAGAAGTTCACTCTCCGGCAACAAATCTTTTTCCGGGTCAAACCCAGCCAGGTTGGACAGGAAGAAACGAGCCGTATTGCGCAGGCGACGGTAAGAGTCCGCTGTGCGCTTCAGGATCTCATCGGAAACCGCCATTTCACCACTGAAGTCAGTGGCGGAGACCCAGAGGCGCAGTACATCTGCACCCAACTTATTTATCACATCCAGTGGCGCAACGGTATTGCCGATGGACTTGGACATTTTCCGTCCCTGTGCATCTACTGTGAAACCGTGAGTCAACACTTGCTTATAAGGGGCACAATCGTTGATGGCGATAGAGGTCTTCAGTGAAGACTGGAACCAGCCTCGGTGCTGATCAGAGCCCTCAAGGTACAGATCTGCCGGGAAACGCAGGCCGTTGCGGCGCTCCAGTACGGCGTAGTGAGTCACACCTGAATCGAACCAGACATCCAGGGTGTCGGTTACCTTTTGATATTGGTCTGCTTCATCTCCCAGGAGCTCCTGCGGGTCCAGGTCAAACCAGACATCCATACCCTTGGCATCGACCTTTTCAGCCACTTTGTCCATCAAAGCGGGGGTGTCCGGATGGATTTCATGGGTCTCTTTGTGAACAAACAAAGCGATGGGCACGCCCCAGGTGCGCTGGCGGGAAATACACCAATCCGGACTACCATCGAGCATGGCATCGATACGAGCCTTGCCCCAACCGGGGATCCACTGAACTTCATCCGCAGCCTTCTGTGCATTCTCCAGAAGGTCATTCTGCTGCATGCTCACAAACCACTGCGGAGTCGCACGGTAAATAAGCGGCGTCTTGGTGCGCCAGCAGTGGGGGTAGCTGTGCTCCATCTTACCCTGGTGCAGAAGTACTCCGCGCTCCTGTAACAAGGCCACAATTTTGTCGTCCACCTTGTAGACGTGCTCACCGGCGAACAGCGGTACCATATCGCGGTATACGCCATTGTCATCGATATAGTTCAGGGTATCGATGCCGTAGCGCTTGCCCACCTGGAAGTCATCGGGACCATGGTCCGGCGCAGTGTGTACACAGCCTGTACCTGCATCAGTGGTGACATGGTCGCCGAGGATCATCGGCAATTGCTTCTCGTAGAAAGGATGGTTTAGCTTCAGGTGCTCCAAGGCGGCACCGCGAATACGGCCTACCACTTCACCTTCGAGCCCCGCCTTCTCCAATACGGCATCTTTGAGTGCTTCGGCAACGAGCAATCGGCGCTCAGCCGTTTGCACCACAACATATTCCAGCTCAGCATTGACAGAAACCGCTTGGCTGGAAGGAAGCGTCCAGGGGGTTGTAGTCCAGATAACAACAGATAGGGGGCCTTCACCCGCGTGTCCACCTGCCGCATCGGCGATAGCCAGGGATGTCTCTTCCGTCGCCGGATAGCAAACGTAAATGGAGTAGGAGGTTTTATCCTGATACTCCACTTCCGCTTCCGCCAGGGCTGATCCTCCCACAACGCTCCAGTACACGGGCTTGAAACCCCGTGCCAAATGGCCATTTTTGACCACTCGTCCAAGCGCTCGGATGATATCGCCTTCAAATTGGAAATCCATGGTGCGGTAGGGGTTGTCCCACTCACCGAACACCCCCAGGCGAATAAAGTCTTTCTTCTGTCCGTCCACCTGCTTGGCTGCGTACTCGCGACACTTCTGGCGGAAAGTTTTGTGATCCACCTTTGCGCCAGCCTTGCCAATCTTTTTCTCGACGCGGTGCTCAATCGGCAGGCCGTGGCAATCCCAGCCCGGCACATAGGGGGCGTCAAAACCGCTCAGGGTTTTCGACTTGATAATAATATCTTTGAGAATCTTGTTGACCGAGTGACCTATGTGAATATCCCCGTTGGCGTAGGGAGGACCGTCGTGCAGGATAAACTGCTCGCGCCCCGCCCGCGCTTCGCGGATTTTTTCGTAGAGCTTGGTTTCCTGCCACTTCTTTAAAATAGCCGGCTCGCGCTGGGGCAGATTGCCGCGCATAGGAAAGTCGGTCTCAGGCAGGTTTAAGGTCACTTTATAATCAGTCATTGGATGTCTACTTCAGCTCTAGTAGAGAATAATTCATCGTCTATACACCGGTTAGTGCCCCTTAGGGTTTTGCACAAACCAGTCTTTAGCATCGTCAATATCCTGAGCGATGCGGGCTTTGAGGATTTCCAGGGAGGCAAACTTCTCTTCATTGCGAAGTTTGTGGCAAAACTCTACTGCTAGTTCTTTCCCGTAGAGGTTGCCATCAAAATCAAACAAGTTGACTTCCAGTAGTGGCCGGGCGCCCTCTCCCTCAACTGTTGGGCGAAACCCCACATTGGCAACACCGTCAATTTCCGGCCGCCCAGCTGCGAGTTCACTTCCATTCGCGGCCTTGGTGCGAACGGTGTAAACGCCAACCAGCGGAGAGCGGTAGCGGTGCAAACGCACGTTGGCTGTGGGAGCACCCAGTTGCCGGCCCAAGGCGCGGCCGGGGGCAACCCGTCCGGTAATACTGTAAGGGCGTCCGAGTAAGGCCTCGGCCAACTCAAACTCGCCCCGCTGCAAGGCTTCGCGAATGCGGGTGCTGCTCACCCGGGCTCCGCGAATCTCAAGCGTAGCCGTGTCTTCCACCGTGAATCCATTTTCGGCCCCGGCGCCCTGAAGGAATTGATAATCGCCACTGCGATCACAGCCGAAGCGGAAATCGTCTCCCACCACCAAATGGCGGATTCCAAGGCCGTCCACCAGAATACGGCGCACAAAGGCATCGGCACTCAGGTTGCGCAGTTTCTCGTTAAACTGCAGGCACAGCACCCGGTCGGCACCAGCATCAAATAGCGCCAATACCTTCTCTTTAAAGCGCATCAGACGCGCGGGCGCCCTTTCCCCAGAGAAGAACTCATGTGGCTGGGGCTCAAAGATAATCGCCACCGAGGGCAGATCATGTTCCTGCGCGCGCTGCTTGAGCTGCGCAATAATCGCCTGGTGACCGAGGTGTACACCATCGAACGAGCCGATTGTCGCCACGCTTCCCCGGTGGCGGGGGCGCAGGTTGTGCAACCCGCGAATTAGTTCGCGCTCCTGGGCCAAAGCGATTTTCCCATCCTCATAAAATCGAGCCGCACAGTATAGCGGATTCCCACTGGGCGGCCAGAGGCCATATTTATCCAGATATGCCCACTTAATAAACTAACTTGTGGCGCGGAAGTGGCGGGGGCGCAATCCCGAAACCAGTAAAACGGACAGATAGGTCGCTCCCCCCGCAGCTACGATCAGACCCATACGCCAGGCACGGTCATACCAGGCCCATTCACTCCACTGTGACCACAAGTGCAGGGCCCCGAGCAAAATCGCTACCATCGCCAAATTCGCCAGAAGCAACCTTACCAGGTAAGTGCCCCACCCAGCCTCAGGTTTATAGACATCATCTCGACGCAGGCCCTTATAGAGCAACCAGGCGTTAATAGCGGCCTGACAAGCCGTAGCCAGTGCCAGGCCCATATGGCCGAGTTTGAAGTAGTAGTTAAGCGGTATCACAAACAGCAGGCTCAACACCATTTTGGCCGAGATAGCAATTAAGCCAAAACGCACTGGGGTATAGGTGTCCTGGCGGGCAAAATAGCCCGGCGCCAGCACTTTAATCAGCATAAACGCCAACAGCCCCATGGCATAAGCGCGCAGGGACCAGGCGGCCATTTGCATATCGCGCGGCTGCATCTGCCCATACTGAAAAAGGGTTGTCAGGAGCGGCTCAGCCAGTACCACCAAGGCTACAGAAGCGGGCAGGGAAATTAGCGTGACACTGCGCAAAGCCCAGTCGAGGGTATGACGGAACCGGCGAGGGTCTCCATCAGTGTGCTGACGCGACAAGCTCGGCAGAATTACCGTGGCCACTGCAACCCCAAACACTCCCAGGGGCAGCTCGGTGAGGCGGTCGGAAAAATAGAGCCAGGAAACACTGCCGCTGGGCAGGAATGAAGCCAGCAGGGTGTCCATCACCAGGCTGATCTGGGTCACTGACACACCAAAAATCGCCGGCGCCATCAGGCGTAAAATTTTACGCACTCCTTTGTGCTGCCAATCCCACTTAGGGCTAGGCAGCAAACCTTCACGAGCGAGAAAAGGCAGTTGAAACAGCAGCTGCACCACCCCCGCAACAAAGACACCCCAAGCCAGCGCCATAATTTGCGGATCAAACCAGCTGGTAGCAACAGTCGCCGCAGCAATCAAAACCAGGTTGAGCATCACCGGGGTTAGCGCCGGAATCGCAAAACGATCGAAAGTATTGAGTATTGCCCCGGTAAATCCCGCCAGGGAAATCAGCATTAAATAGGGAAAGGTGATCTGCAACATATCGGTAGCGAGATCGAACTTCTCACGCTCACTGCCGTCCCACCACCAACCAAAAGCAAAAATACCCGTAACTAGTGGAGCGCAGAGAACACCAAACAGAGTAACCAACAAAAGTACGCCGCCAAGGGCGCCCGCAACCCGATCATTTAACTCTCGCGCAGCCGCCTTACCGCCCTTTTGGCGGTATTCGGCCAGTACCGGCACAAAGGCCTGGGCAAATGCACCTTCGGCAAATAGACGGCGAAAAAAGTTGGGAATCTTGAATGCGACAAAAAAGGCATCGGCAGCATCACCCGCACCGGCAAAGCGGGCCAGCGCCACATCGCGAACCAGCCCGGCCACTCGCGACAGCATAGTGGCAGCACCGACCACGGAGCTGCCCCGCAGCAATCTGGAAGCACCAGATTTTTCGACTGCCTGTTCCTGAGCTGGGGATGACTGCGACAAAACTCGGACTCCTGGCGAAAGTTGAAACTTGTTGGCCGGCAAGTCTACCCCAAAACCTGGGGATATATGGGCTCCTCTACAGAGCTGAGGCCCTGCGACTGCGGGACCGCGAGCCTATACTAAGAGCGAGCTAGTCGCGCCACCCAAGGAGCTGGTGGTGCGGAGAGAAAAGGGATGACCATTAGTGCTTTGATTATTGCCCTGGTTCTGGCAATTGTGCGGTACATAGCAGCTGTTGATGGCCCCAGCCCCGTCTGTCCATCCACCCCTGCTATAACTGCGGTCGCCCAGCCCCTTCCAGCTTCTGAGCTGGGTTTCGGAGCGATCGCCATATTTCGCCACAATTGAGCCGCAGTTGGTCATAGCTGCGCCACGCCAGCGCCTCCTTGGAGCTTTTTAATAACACTCAAACGGGCCACAACAGAACAGGCCCAAACGAGTAAGAAAAGCCGCTAAGGAGCAGAACAATGAAAAAAGTAGTGATGGCCGTCGCCCTGGGTTCTCTGATTGCCACCGGAGCCCACGCTAAGGAACAAAACGAATCCAATTTGACTCCGGCCAAGCAGGCCTCAGTCTTTACCGGCTCTGCAATTGCCGGTGCAGCATTGGGTGGGCCCGTTGGCTTTATCGCCGGAGCACTCGGCGGAGCCTGGCTCGGAGAGCAGATCAAGCAAGCAGACGAGGCAGATATGCTGGCAACACAACTGACAGAGAGCCGTGCAGAGCTCAGCAACCTGGCACAGCAATTGGATGCGGCTCAACTGTCCGCGAACGACGCCAGCCAACTGGCCCTGGATTCACTGCAATTCCAAATGCTGTTTACCACTGGGGAGGACGAGCTTCAGGAGGGCCAAATGCACCAACTGAGTGCCATGGCTGACTTCCTAAAGCGCCACCCCCACCTGCAAATTCACCTGGAGGGACACGCAGATCCTCGCGGCAGCGACGGCTACAACAATGTACTGTCCGATCAACGCGCCCTGAGTGTGGAAGAGGCTTTGGTATCGCTGGGAGTTGATGCCTCAAGAATCAGCCGCAGCGCACTCGGCTCCACCTACTCCCAGGCAGCCCGAGGCGATGTAGACGCCTACGCCATGGAGCGCCGCGTCGACATCCGCTTCTCCCTTCCGGAGTCCATGGCGGGAAACTTCTGAGTTAAAGGGGCACGGCGGACAACAAATCCGCATATCCCTTCGCCTTCAAGCCGCACTACATAAGCGTGAGTGGATCGCAAATCCACTCACGCAACTCCAAGCTGATAGAAACCCTGTTGTATTTGCGGGCGCCTTGCGCCCGCCTTTTTGCCTAACCCCTGCAACTTCGTGCATGATTCTCCGCCAGAAAGGAATTAAGTCGGGATTTGTCATGAGTGCAACCATCGCCATTGTCGAAGATGAACGCGCTATCGCAGAAAACTACCGCGATGCTTTGCGCCGCCACGGTTACCGGGTCGATTTATACAGCGCCAGGATTGAGGCCATGGATGCTTTTCGCCAGCGGCTGCCGGACCTGGCCGTGATCGATGTTGGCCTGGGCAGCGAGGTGGAGGGCGGTTTTGAGCTCTGCCGGGAATTGCGCGCTATGGCACCGAGCCTGCCAATATTATTTCTCACCGCCAGGGACTCAGAGCTGGATATTATTTCCGGACTGCGCCTGGGGGCTGATGATTACCTCACCAAGGATATCTCCCTACCCCATATGCAGGCGCGAATTAACGCCCTACTGCGCCGCGTTAGCGTGCTGCGAGATCAAAACGATGAAGGCGAGAGCTTAACTCAGGGAAAGCTATGGCTGGATATTTCCAGGCTCCATTGCCATTGGGATGAGCAACCCGTGGACCTGACCGTGACCGAATTCTGGATTGTCCACGCCCTGGCCAAAAGGCCCGGTCACGTTAAATCCCGCAGCCAACTTATGGAAGCGGCCCGCGTAGTGCTGGATGACAACACCATCACCTCTCACGTCAAAAGAATCAGGCGCAAGTTCCAGGCGCTGGACACCGAATTTAATGCCATAGGAACCGCCTACGGCATGGGGTATCGCTGGCAGCTGTAAACCGCCATCGGGCGAACAATTTCAAAAATTTAAGTATGAACCTACGCCGCCAACTCTTGCTCGTCAGCCTTGTCGCACTCACCCTGCCCTGGGCCGGCTGCCAGTACCTCCGCCAGGTGGACGCCGCCCTAGCGCAAGGCCAGATTCAGGCAATTGAAGCAACTGCGGCGGCAATTGCCGCGCGCTTGGCCAGCGCCCCCCAGCTTATCGCCCCGGATCCTCAGCGCCTATCGCGCCCACCAGGGGCTCAGCTCTACCTGAATCCCCTATCTCAAGCTCCGAGAGTCGACGGCTATGGCGATGAGTGGCGAGCGCAGCAACTTGAGCCCAGAACCCTTGAGGACGGGCAGCTATCCCCTATGGCCCAGGTGACGCTGGGGCAACTGGATAAGCAAGTCTACCTGCTTCTCACTGTTTCGGACTCAACTCCCGCCTACCGGGATCCCCGCACAGGCCTGATCGCTGGTGGTGACACCGTAGAGCTGTTTACCGCTGACCAGCACTATATCCTGCCCGTCGCCAGCCAGGGGGCCGCCAGCGCCTTGTGGCACAACCCTAGAGAGGGCCGCTACGAGCGCGAGCTGCGTTTCAGGGGCCGATGGACTACTTCTGGTGCCGGTTACCAATTGGAGCTGGCTCTACCACAAACCCTAACCGGTGGAGCCCTCGCTATCCGTATTCACGACAGGGCAAACAGCAGTGGCTCCTCACCGACTCGCAGCGCCAGCACACTTCCGGCAGATGGTCACCCAGGACGCTTGGTAAGCCCTCTGCCAGACCTTCAAAGAGAACTCGACCACTTTGCGCGCCCTGGACTGCGCCTCGCAGTAGTGGACAGCGAGGGGTTTCTTCTTGCCAGCAACGGACAACTACACCTTACAGATTCCGAAAGCGATTCGTGGCTGAGAGACTGGGCTTATCGCAAATTGCTTTCCAGGGGGGATTTGCCACAGCTGCCGGAAAATAGCTTGCCTCTTCCGACACCTGACAGCCGTGGCCCCCAGGAGCAATGGTATTCAGGGCCGCTGCAATCCCGAATTGGTGCGGTGAGTGTGCCCGTTATCACTCGGGTCGACGAAGTGGTTGAGCGGCCACTTCTGGGGCAGGTCCTCGTCCTGCAATCTGGCGAAGCGATGCAATCAGTCACCGAGGGAGCAGCCCACCGGTTGTGGTTGATCAGCTGCGCCGCAGCCGCAACCGCCCTGCTCTTCCTTTTGGGCTACGCCAGCTGGCTTTCCTGGCGCGTGCGCAAGCTACACCAGGCCGCCCGCAACGCAGTAGATTCCAGCGGCAAACTGCGCGGCAACTTTCCCCATTCAAAGGCAGGCGATGAACTGGGAGACCTAAACCGAGCCTTCGCCAGCCTGCTCGCAGAACTGGACCAATATCACCAGTACCTGCGCACTCTCGCCAGTAAGTTGTCACACGAGCTACGCACACCGCTGGCAGTGGTTCGCTCGTCCCTGGATAACCTCGCCGCCGGGGAACTCGACGACCACAGCCGCCGCTATGCAGGGCGGGCTATGGATGGCAGTGCAAGGCTGTCGGGGATTCTCAACAGTCTTTCCGCAGCCAGCAATCTTGAAACCAGCATCCACCAAGCGGAGCGGGAGCCTTTCGACCTGGCAGACCTGCTTGAAGTCATGACACAGTGCTATGGCGATGCTCACAGTGAACACCAATTTACTCTGAACAAACCCACTGGGGAGCTAGCCTGCCACGGCGCACCGGAGTTATTGGCTCAATTGCTGGACAAGCTGGTGGATAACGCTTGCAGCTTCGCCCCACAAGGCAGTGAAATTTGCCTGTCAGTGGCAATAAACAGAGAAATGTACCTGATCACAGTAGGCAATGACGGCCCTCTGCTCCCGGAAGGTTACGCTCACAAGCTATTTGACTCTCTCGTTTCTGTGCGCGACCAAGGCGATAATGCCGGCCACCTGGGGCTGGGACTGCATATCGCCAAGCTGATCGCAGACTTCCACGGTGGATCATTAAAAGCCCGAAACCGCAGCGAGGGCAGCGGTGTAGAGTTCAGCCTGGAGTTGCCGACCGGGTAACCGCCGTTGTGGATTAACAACATATCTGCACCGAGATGCCCGCTATGGTTGACAAACAACCAACTGTGGGGATAATGTCGCGTCCCGATCGGGCCCCAGGGCCTGTTAGTTACAGATTTATAGATTCCAGACAGGAGCAACCGGTGGCCAACTCACCTCAAGCGAAGAAACGCGCGCGCCAGAACGACAAGCGCCGCATGCACAACGCCAGTCTGCGCTCCATGGTGCGCACCTACATCAAGAAGGTAGTTGCGGCCATCGATGCCGGCGATGCGGAAAAAGCAAAAACTGCGTACGCAGAAGCAGTTCCCGTTATTGACCGTATGGCAGACAAAGGCATTATTCACAAGAATAAAGCCGCTCGTCATAAGAGCCGTCTGAACGCTCAGATCAAAGCTCTGGCCGCCTAAACCCTTAGGCAGCAGACACAAAAAAGCCCCGCATTGCGGGGCTTTTTTGTATTCGAAACTTGCCAATTTAGAGCAGGATCAGGTTATCGCGGTGAATCAATTCATCGTCATCCCGATACCCTAAAAGGTCGGCAAACTTCTCCGATGACTGCCCCAGAATCCGACCACTCTCACTACTGTCATAATTGACCAGGCCCCGCGCTATCTCGCGACCTTCAGCATTCCTGCAAGACACCAGATCCCCCCGCCTGAAACGCCCTTCAACAGCGGTAACCCCCACCGGCAACAGACTGCTACCACTCCCAGTCATAGCCGCCTCGGCACCGGCATCCACTAACAGGGTTCCGCGCACCTGCAACTGCCCCGCGAGCCAGCGCTTACGCGCCGCCAAGGGGTCTGCCTCTGGCAGCAACAGGGTACCCAGCTGCTCGCCGGCACAGACTTTATCTATCACCGCCTCCAGGGCGCCGCCAGCGATCACTGTGCGAGCCCCTGAGCGCGCTGCCAGCTGCGCTGCGCGCACCTTGGTGGTCATACCACCACGACCCAGACCGCTGCGGGAATCCCCCGCCATCTCCAGCAGCTTGGGATCAAGCGCAGATGCCTCACTAATTAATTCTGCTTCGGGATTATCGCGGGGATCTTCAGTAAACAGCCCATCCGCATCTGTCAAAATTAGCAGCGCATCTGCCTCAACCAGATTTGCAACCAGGGCCGCCAGGGTATCGTTGTCGCCGAAACGTATCTCATCAGTCACTACCGTGTCATTTTCATTCACGATAGGCACAGCCCCCAGTGACAGGAGCGTCCGCAAGGTGCTGCGAGCATTCAGGTAGCGAGTGCGATTGGAAAGGTCATCGTGATCCAACAGGATCTGAGCGCTGCGAATATCAAAGCACCCAAAAGCCTGCTCATACACCTGCACAAGGTGGCTCTGCCCCACAGCGGCAGCCGCCTGCAATTGGTGGATAGACTCGGGCCGGCGACACCAACCCAACCGGTCCATTCCGGCCGCAACAGCACCGGATGAAACCAGAACAACTTCGATCCCTCGACGGCGCAAATCAGCCATCTGTGCAACCCAGGCAGAAATGGCAGCGGTATTCACACCTCGACCATTATCTGTCAGAAGGGCGCTACCAATTTTTACCACCCACCGCTGGGCCTTGGTCAACGCCTGCCGGGACACTGTTGCGGAGTCCATGCTTCCCCCTCAGGACAAGATAACTATTGAGCGAGCCAGGCGAACTCAGCAACTGCTCGCTCCACACAATTTAAGAGCGATACTCAACATCCACATCGTGGTCGTCGTCATCATCCCAATCCTCGTCGTCATCCACCTGCCCCTTGGCCGCTTTGCGCTTGGCGCGATGACTCTCTCTCAACTCTTCGATTCGCTCGCGAGCTTCGCGCTGCATTTGGCGCTGCGCTTCCAGCTCCGCCACAGCCAAGTCGGGATCTCGCTCCTCAATTTCCTGGCGCTCTTCCAGGTAATCCATCAAGCGTCCACCGAGGGCATCGGTACCCTCTTTGCGAATAGCTGCCACACGGAACACAGGCCCCTCCCAGCCCAGAGCATCCACTACCGCCTGACAGCGCTCTTCCAGCTCCGCAGCGGGAACCAGGTCGGTCTTGTTCAATACCAGCCAGCGCTCACGCCCAGCCAGTGTCGGGCTAAAGGTGGACAACTCACGCTCAATGGCTCGGGCATTCTCTACCGGATCAGAGCCATCAAAGGGAGCCAGGTCAACCAGGTGCAACAAAACACGACAGCGAGTTAAGTGCTTGAGGAAGCGAATCCCCAGGCCCGCCCCTTCGGCTGCACCTTCAATCAGGCCGGGAATATCTGCAATCACAAAGCTGCGATGCTTCTGAACCTGCACCACCCCCAAATTTGGTACCAGGGTGGTAAAGGGGTAGTTGGCCACTTTCGGTTTGGCCGCAGAGACGGCGCGAATAAACGTGGATTTACCCGCATTGGGCAGTCCTAACATGCCCACATCTGCCAGAACCTTCAGCTCGAGCTTGAGACTGCGCATCTCACCCTCAGTGCCGTGTGTGGTCTGACGCGGCGCACGGTTAGTACTGGACTTGAATCGGGTATTACCCAGGCCGTGGAAGCCTCCCTGGGCCACCAGCTGACGCTCACCGGCTTCGGTCATATCGCCGATAGTCTCGCCGGTATCCGCATCAATGATCGTGGTGCCCACCGGCACCTTAAGGACCAGGTCCTCACCCTTGGCGCCAGTGCAGTTGCGCCCCCGACCCGGCTGGCCACTCTCGGCGGCGTAGCGGGGCTGGTAGCGATAATCCACCAGGGTGTTCAGGGAATCATCAGCTTCCAGGTACACGGAGCCGCCATCGCCGCCGTCACCGCCATCCGGGCCACCCTTCTCAACAAATTTTTCCCGGCGAAAGCTCAGGCAGCCATTGCCGCCCTTGCCTGCCTGCACAGAGATGGGCGCCTCATCGACAAACTTCATAATCACTCCACCGCCACAGCGGTTGTCTCATCCGGTGCGCAGATGCGCGCACTATCATCATACCAGCCGACAAGCCGCCTCCTGTGGGCAACTGCCACCCTAACTTCCCGTCGCGGTCTTTTTGCGACTTTTCCAACAAAAAAGCCCCGCAATAGCGGGGCTTTTTATGAAGCTTGGGCTAATGACCGCTTAAGCAGTTTCGATAGAAACGAACTTGCGGTTGTTGGGGCCCTTAACTTCAAACTTCACAACGCCGTCCGCAGTGGCGAACAGGGTGTGGTCTTTGCCCATACCAACGTTAACACCGGCGTGGAACTTGGTGCCACGCTGACGAACGATGATATTGCCTGCTGCTACAGACTGGCCGCCAAAGCGCTTCACGCCCAGGCGTTTACTCTCGGAATCGCGACCATTTCGCGTACTACCGCCAGCTTTCTTATGTGCCATGAGTCGTTACTCCTCTCTTATGCCTTGATGCCAGTGATTTTAACTTCGGTGTACCACTGACGGTGGCCCTGGCGCTTCATGGAGTGCTTACGACGACGGAACTTGATGATCTTCACCTTCTCGCCGCGGCCGTGGCTTACCACTTCAGCAGTTACTTTAGCGCCATCTACAACAGGAGCGCCAATGTTGATCTTGTCGCCATCGACAACCATGAACACTTTATCAAAATCGATGGATTCGCCAGTTGCTACTTCCAGCTTCTCCAGGCGAAGTACTTCGCCTTCCTCTACACGGTGTTGCTTGCCACCGCTCTCAAAAACAGCGTACATATTTCTATGCTCCGGTAAGGACGACACGAAGCAGCGGGAGGACCAGTAAGTCACTGCTCCGCATTTCGGGAGCTTGCGCCGTGTGTTTAACATCTATTCGCCAAAAGGCCCGCAGACGACCCAATAGCCGCAAAGAGCCCGCAATTGGCGGGGCGCAGATTCTAATCAATTCGCCGGGTTGATACAATAGCGCCCCTTCGCCTTCCGGCCCCCCGGGAGGCCTCTGTCTAGTCGTATAAGGAACTCTCACATGCTGCCTTTTCACCGGGTCGCCGCCGAAGACTTTGCTGCGGTTAACCAGCGCATTCTCGATCAACTGCACTCGGACGTTCCCCTGGTGGAAAATATAGGTCACTACCTGGTCGAAGCCGGAGGCAAGCGCCTGCGCCCACTACTGGTACTGCTTTGTGCCAAAGCTTGCAGCTATCAGGGTGAGAACCATATCGATCTCGCCACAATTATTGAGTTTATTCACACTGCTACCCTACTGCACGACGATGTTGTAGACACCTCTGACATGCGCCGCGGCCGCCTTACCGCCAATGCCAAGTGGGGCAATGCGCCCAGCGTACTCGTGGGAGATTTCCTCTATTCCCGCGCCTTCCAGATGATGGTTGCCCTGGAAGACATGAGCATCATGGCAATACTCTCAGAGACCACCAACACCATCGCAGAGGGTGAAGTACAGCAGTTGGTCAACGCCGGTGATCCCGCGGTAAGCGAAGAGAATTACTTCACCGTTATCCACAAAAAGACCGGCGCACTGTTTGAAGCCGCCTGTGAAACCGCGGCCGTATTAGCCAACTGCTCAAGTAAAGAGCAAACTGCACTGAAACTCTACGGCCGACACCTGGGGCTCGCCTTCCAGTTGGTTGATGACGCTCTCGACTATCGCGGCAATTCAGAAGAACTGGGTAAGAATGTTGGTGATGACCTGGCGGAGGGCAAGCCGACCCTGCCCTTGATCTACACCATGGCCAACGGCAGCAAGGACCAGGCACTGCTGGTGAGAACTGCAATTGAACAGCGCAGTGCAGAGAAGCTCAGTGAAATAGTAGAGGCCATTGAAGCCTGCGGTGCACTGGACTACACCATGGATCGTGCCCGGGCCGCTGTAGAAGACGCCAAAAAGCAGTTGGCCTTTATGCCCGAGAGCGAACAGAAAACCGCCCTGCAGCAATTGGCGAGCTTTGCTATAGAGAGAAACGTCTAAAAGTATATGTTGCCCGAGCTATAGTCACGGCTCGGGCAGTGTCGACATCTCCAACAAAATATAAAATAAAGCACTCCCCCTTACCCGCATCACTATTTCACAACCATAAAAAGGCATTCCTGACCAGCGACTTAGCTTTATTCATATCTATTTTCCATCACCTGCACAGTTTTAGGTACGATTGTTTTGCTTGCAATTTTAAGCGCCAACATCGATTCCTCTGGTGCCAAAAGTGACAAGCCAAAAATTATTGGCATAGAGAGACCAGGATATGAAAAGCTCTACTGCGCTTTACCAGCTAAAGAATTACCCAGAGATATTCCTAGGAAGCAATCTAGTAAAAATAACCGGTACAAAGAAGACCGGAATTATGGGTTATCAATTCGGGACCTACACCATGAACATGGGCGCGTCCGGCGACGATAAACCCAATGAATTATTTGCTTTTGATCCAAACGGGACCTTTATCGAAGATCCACAGACAACTAAAGTTCACCATATCCGCATGATTGACTGGGACGAAGACCTCTCCTTAGATCGTATTGAGCCATATCAAATGCGAAGCGGTGCCGACATTATGATTACCGGGCAACTCAGTGACTGCTGCTTCTGCATTGGCGGACACAACGCAAACATGCCGGTCGTTGCCCACATTCGTCCAAGGAAAAAGCAGGGGCTTAATGGACTAGCCACCCACAATGCCATTATCAACCGAGGGAAGTTCTGGGTTTTTGGCGGAGTTCAAAAGTCTCTTGGACGTTCAGCCCTGAAACCCCACCATCACGCCTATACAGATTACGCCTCTGTTATTGGGGTGCGAGTCAAGAATCAGTGGCAAATCTATTCTCAGCATCTAAAAACTCCCAAAGGACCAATTCAAGCCGTCACCCGACTCCTGTAAGCCCTTCTTAAACAACAATGGCTCAGGTAAGCGCACATACTAAAAAGCCCTGCATTTGCAGGGCTTTTAAAATCGAAAGCAGATATCAACCTATTAGCTGAAGAATCTCCTCTGTTTTTTCCCGCATTAACACCTCATTTCCCCGGGATTCAACATTCAAGCGGACGACTGGTTCAGTATTTGACATACGCAAATTAAAACGCCACTCGGGGTAAGCGATGCTCAACCCATCCACGTGCTCAACGCTGTCAGCTGCAGGTCCATACTTTTCCTCTGCCGCCTTTAACAGTGCTGCAGCATCCTGAACCTTTGAATTAATCTCTCCCGAACATGGGAAAGCAGCCATGCGTTCACCAACAAGCTGTGACAGCGATTTACCACTGCGACTTACCAACTCAGCGACCAATAACCATGGAATCATACCGCTATCGCAGTAGGCAAAATCCCGGAAATAATGGTGCGCACTCATTTCACCGCCATAAATGGCATCTTCCTTGCGCATACGCTCTTTAATAAAGGCATGACCAGTTTTGCTCTGCACCGGCTCTCCACCAGCAGCGCGGACAATATCCTCGGTATTCCAGAGCAGGCGTGGATCATGAACAACTTTGGCTCCGCTGTTTTTTGCCAGGAAAGCTTCTGCCAGCAAGCCAACAACATAGTAACCTTCAATAAAATCACCACTTTCATCGAAGAAAAAACAGCGATCAAAATCACCATCCCAGGCTATACCAAAATCAGCGCCGCTTGCCCGCACTGCCTCGGCAGTAGAATTGCGGTTTTCTGGCAAAATTGGGTTGGGAATACCGTTGGGAAAGTTGCCGTCGGGCTCGTGGTGAACTCGCACAAACTCAAACGGCAGGTGTGGAGCCAGCGCATCAACTACCGCCCCTGCACCACCATTACCAGCATTAACCACCAATTTTAATGGTTTCAATGCAGTATTATCGATATACCCCAATAAGTGCTGCACAAAATCAGCACGGTGTTCAAAGCGCTGCAAAGTGCCTCTTTGCTCAACCGGAGCAAAGTTGTTTTCTTCTGCCAAGCGCTTGATATCCAGTAGACCGGTATCACCACTGATTGGACTACTGCCTGCACGTACAAACTTCATGCCGTTGTAGTCCATAGGATTGTGACTAGCAGTAACACAAATACCGCCGTCAAAGTCCCCATGGAAATTGGCAAAGTAGACTTCTTCTGTACCACACTCGCCGATATGGAAAACATCGGCACCCGCATCTCGCAATCCATTCACCAGTGCATCAGTCAGCTCACCACTGGTAAGCCGAATATCATGCCCAACAACTACTCGACGAGCATTCAGGAACTGGGCAAAGGCACGCCCCACTCGATAGGCAACATCGGTATTAAGTTCATCGGGAACACGGCCGCGAAGGTCATAAGCCTTAAAGCAAGTCAGCTCACTCACTTGCTTTTCTCCTCAGCAGCCTGCTCTGGCAAATACACATTCTCATAAACGTGGTTAGTAGCATCGATAAAGCCCTCTACAGAGCCACAATCATAGCGGCGACCTTTGAAGGCATAAGCTAATACACAGCCCTGTTGAGCTTGCGCCATCAGCGCATCGGTTATCTGGACCTCACCATTTTTGCCTGGCGGGGTATCGCGGATCAGGTCAAAGATATCCGGTGTCAAAATATAGCGACCGATAATTGCCATATTACTGGGGGCATCTTCCGCTGCGGGCTTCTCAACCATATTGGTAACTTGGTACAAGCCGGGCTTAATCTCGTTACCACCGATCACACCAAACTTATGAATCTGCTCCTTCGGTACTTCCTCTACAGCAACAATACTGCAGCGAAACTGCTTATATAGCTGAACCATTTGCCCCAAAACGCCTATATCTTCATTCAGACAAAGGTCGTCAGCCAATACGACGGCAAACGGCTCGTCGCCAACCAGACGGTGTCCCTGCAAAATGGCATCGCCGAGGCCTCTCATTTCACCCTGGCGCGTATAAGAAAAGCTCGCTCTATCGATCACTTTCCGCACTGAGTCCAGGTAACGCTCTTTACCAGTACCAGCAATCTGGTGTTCCAACTCAAAGTTAGTATCAAAGTGGTCCTCAATTGCACGCTTGCCTCGCCCTGTGACAAAACCGATCTCGGTGAGTCCTGCCTCTATAGCTTCCTCAACGCCATACTGAACCAGTGGCTTATTCACTAACGGTAACATTTCTTTCGGCATTGCCTTAGTGGCAGGAAGAAAACGAGTGCCGTAACCGGCAACAGGAAATAGGCATTTCTTGAGCATTCTGCTCCCCCAATCAATTTAAAACAGCGCACCCCGCGCAGGGCAGGCAACGTATCATAGCGTCGTGGCGCGAGCACTTACACACGATAACGTTAAACTTGGCCCAAAATGTGAATTTCCCCGAGGATAAACACCGAAACTATCAGAATATATTGGGGAATTAATACGCTAAAGAGATGGTATTTGTGAAGACAATTTTCGCGCCAGTCACAAAAAGCGCCTTGACCGACTGGACAAGCGACACACAGCCCTTAGAATGCCCGATCTTGCAAAAGTGTCCAATCTCAATTGCATAACCACCCACTAACGGGGAAATGATGAGTAATTTTGTACAAAAAAGTGAGTATACCAGAGAGGAGCTTCTGACCTGCTCCCGTGGCGAGATGTTCGGCCCAGGCAACGCCCAGTTGCCGGCTCCCAATATGTTAATGCTTGATCGCATAACCCATATATCTAAAGAAGGGGGCGCCTTCGGCAAGGGAGAGCTGATCGCTGAGCTCGACATTCACCCCGATCTATGGTTTTTCGACTGCCACTTTCCTGGCGACCCTGTAATGCCCGGTTGCTTGGGTCTGGATGCCATGTGGCAATTACTGGGCTACTTCCTAGCCTGGAAAGGAAATCCCGGCCGCGGTCGCGCACTGGGCTGCGGGGAAGTTAAATTTACTGGCCAGATCCTCCCCACCAGCAAAAAGGTGACTTACCATATCCAAATGAGCCGGATTGTTGAGCGCAGGCTTGTTATGGGTATTGGCGACGGCAGTGTCTCAGTGGATGGAAGGGAAATTTACACCGCTAAGGATCTTCGCGTAGGCTTATTTACCCGTACGGATAATTTTTAAACTCGTTTAAGACTAAAACCGGTAGAAACCATCAGTCCTCTGCCGACAAGCTATGCTGGAGATCACTATGCGTCGGGTCGTCATTACCGGAATGGGTATCACTTCCTGTATCGGTACCAATACTAAAGAAGTCACCGAGTCACTAAAATCTGGCCGAAGCGGCATTCGCTTCCAAGAAGAGTACAAGGAACTCGGCCTGCGCAGCCAGGTGGCCGGGCCTGTGGACATCGATTTCAAGGAGCATATCGATCGCAAGCAATTGCGTTTTATGGGCGACTCCGCGGCCTATGCGTACATAGCCATGCGAGAAGCTATTGATATGTCTGGCCTCGAAGAGACCGATGTTTCCAACCCGCGTACAGGCATCGTAATGGGCTCTGGGGGTACATCTACCCAACAGATTATTGACGCCGCACATACCCTGAAAGAAAAAGGCGTGCGCCGCGTTGGCGCCTACCGCGTTCCTCAGGTAATGGGTAGCACCGTATCTGCATGCCTAGCTACCCCCTTCAAAATTAAGGGGGTCAATTACAGTATTTCCTCAGCCTGTGCTACCAGTGCCCACTGTATTGGCCACGGAGCCGAGTTAATCCAGATGGGTAAACAGGATGTTATCTTTGCCGGCGGCGGTGAAGAACTCGCATGGAGTCTCACCCACCTGTTTGATGCTATGGGAGCCCTATCGAGCAAATACAACGACAATCCATCTCATGCCTCTCGACCCTACGATGCAGATCGCGATGGTTTTGTGATCGCTGGCGGCGGTGGCTGCCTGGTACTCGAGGAAATGGAACACGCCCTGGCTCGCGGTGCGACCATCTATGCGGAGCTGACCGGTTACGGCGCAACTTCCGATGGTTACGATATGGTTGCCCCAAGCGGTGAAGGCGCCGCCCGCTGCATGCAGCAGGCTCTGGCCGGTATGGACGGCAAAGGGCTGCAGGGTAGCGTGGACTATATCAATACCCACGGCACCTCTACGCCTGTAGGCGATATCGCCGAGTTGAAGGCCATGCGTGAAGTCTTCGGAGATACAGTTCCGGCATTCGCCTCTACCAAATCTCTGACAGGGCACTCGCTGGGAGCTGCAGGGGTTCAGGAGGCCATTTACAGCCTGCTGATGATGCAGAATAACTTTATTGCTGCATCAGCCAATGTAGAGAACCTCGACCCCGCTGCGGAAGGCATGGACCTTGTCCGCCAGCTGCGTGAGACTGAAGTCAAACGGGCTATGTCCAATAGCTTTGGTTTTGGCGGAACTAATGCCTGCCTGATATTCGATAAAATCTAATCGAAATAAAAAGGGCGCCTCGCGGCGCCCTTTTTATTGACTGCACAACAGAAATCAAACTATTCCGGAGTTGCGTGCAGGCGCTCCAACCACAGCTCAACCTGGCGCGTCAGCCCCTGCCTCCAGCTACGCTGCTGAACACCAAAGACATCCCGCAGCTTGCCACAGGAAAGCACAATGCTGCGATCCTGCTTTTCAGCCTCATCCCCTAGTGAAGTAAATTGAGCAAAGCGCTCTTCATCGTAAAAAGCCTGGGCGCGTTCGACTACCTCCAAGGCAAACTCCATCGCTGTGCAACTATCAGAGCTACCGTAGTGATAAACGCCTCCTGCCTTGGCCCCGCTAGCGAGCTGCTGGGCAACCGCCACTGCGACACGAGCCATATCCACCACTGTTACTGGGTTGCCACTGTTCCTTCCATCCAGGGCTAAAGGCTCCCCAGACACAAAGTTGCGTAAAATACGCCCTAACAAGGCATCCTGACCACTGTCCACCATCCAGCCAAAACGCAAAATCGTCAGGTTTTGCAGCCCATTAAAGGCATCTTCGCAGGCCAGCCATTCGCGTCCACTCGGGGACTGTGGTTCTGCGGGCTCATCCTCGTCATAGCGGCGGCGCTCACCGCCAGAAAAAACTTGGTAGGATGAGAGGTGAATAATATGTTCACAGGGTGCAGCACAAAGCCGCTTACTCACCAGCAGTGACTCCGGCATGCCTCGATTGTCGGCACAGGCTGAAGCATTAATCACAATCGAGCCCGGCCTCAATTGATCGATTTCCCCGGGAGCCAGCTGCTGTAAGCGAAAGCCCGCGCGCTGCAGTCTCTTCTGCAGCGCGCCATCAATCTCATTACCTGCTGTGATAATGGCGACGGTATCCGGCATATAACCTGTATTCAATTCAGACACTGGAAAACCCAGTTCTTAGAACGGAATGTCGTCATCGAAGCTATTATCGAAGCCACCGGCAGGACCCTGGTTTGGCTGTTGCTGGGGCTGCTGGTTAGCTGGTGCCATCGGTGAGGGAGCGGTACGCCCCTGTCCGTATGCCTCCTGGCCGCCCTGCTGCTGGTAGCCACCCTGGAAACCGCCGCCCTGTTGGTCAAAACCGCTGGGACCACCCATCGGCTGGCCGCCACCCATCTGACCACCTGCGGCAGCGCCCATTCCAGCGCCACCCATACCCTGACCAAAGCCGCCCTGCTCACCGCGACCGTCCAACATCTGCATTTCGCTGGCAACGATTTCAGTAGTGTAGCGATCCTGGCCGGAATTTTTGTCCTGCCACTTACGGGTGCGTAGGGAGCCCTCTACATAAACTTTGGCCCCCTTGCGCAAGTACTCGCCGGCGATCTCAGCCAGGCGGTTAAAAAATACTACTCGGTGCCACTCAGTGCGCTCCTGCTGCTGGCCAGTCTGCTTGTCTTTCCAGCTCTCACTGGTAGCCAGGCTGATGTTGGTAACAGCACCGCCACTAGGCATATATTTGGTTTCCGGGTCATTCCCCAGATTACCGATCAGAATTACTTTATTAATACCCCTGGCCATGGCCCTCTCCTCTCGTCAACCCGGGCTCCACCCGGGGCAATAAACTATTTAAACAATCAATTAATCTATCAAGTGTTATGAAATACCGTCAGCGCTGCATTGCACCATTGGTAAATATTGTATTTTTATCCAGTAGGATACAATAGCGGCTCAGTGTTAGTAAGCGCTACCTTCACGCTCTCTCGCGCAAACCCCACCACAGCAACATCCATAGCAGCAGCACAGCCAAACCCAGAGCAGCAACTGCGGAAGCGCCCCCCAGACCGAACAGCAGGCCACCCAGGCTACCGCCGACAAAGGTGCCAAAGAACTGTAAAGTCGCATAGAGCCCCGTAGCTGCACCTCTCGCTTCCGCCGGAGCCTTCCTGGTTAGCTGCGCCGGCAGCAGGGCTTCAAGCAGGTTGAAACCGGTGAAGAACACTGCCAGTAAGACTACCAGCACCCAGGTGCTTGCAGACAACAAGGCCGCACTGCCACCGATCAAAGCTAAACAAGCAAAATTAAGCGCGAAAGGCACCCGATCACTTTTCTCTGCCGCCCTCATCATTGGCAACATCACCAGGAAGGTGCCGAGCATTAGCGGCCCATACAGTTTCCAGTGTTCGCTCGCCGGCCAATCCAATCTATCGACCAGCACCAGCGGCAAGGCAACGAACAATGCCGTGAGCAACAAGTGGGAAAAAAAGGCCCCGGAAACCAAGCGCCATACAAGGCCGCTTTTAACTACAGTATGAAAACCACTGCCATAAACTGCCGGGCGACGCGCTGCCTCAGGAGCAGGCACGACCCGCCACACCAAGAGGCCGCCCAGTAAAGCCAATCCAGCAGTGACCCAGAAAATCGCAGGTAAACCGCCGACTCCCGCCAGAGCGGGCCCAAGGATCACTGCCAACATAAATGCGATACCGATTGACGCTCCAATAATCGCCATCGCAATACCCCGCTTTTCATCGCGGGTTAAATCTGCAACCAACGCCATCACAGCAGCGGCAATCGCACCACACCCCTGTAGCACCCGCCCCACGATAAGGCCGTAAACCGAGTCGGTCAGCGCAGCGATAACACTGCCCAGGGCAAATAGTGCAAGGCCGGTATAAATAACCGGCTTGCGCCCCCAGCGATCGGACAGGAGCCCCAGAGGAATTTGGAGTATCGCCTGACTCAGGCCATAGGCACCCATTGCCAGCCCCAGCAGCATGGGCGTGCTATCGCGATAGCCCTCGCCGTACACAGTGAGAACCGGCAGGACCATAAACAGGCCCAGCATACGAAAGACATACAGGGAAGCCAGCCCACCCAGGGCGCGGCGCTCAATGGAATTCATGCAAATCCCGGAACAGCATCAAATAGGGCGCGCATTGTACAGTGAGCCGCCTCCCGGCTGTAGGGGAAACAGCACAACTTTTATCCACAACTAGTTACGACCGTACTCATCATCGAGGCGGACAATGTCGTCCTCCCCGAGATAACTGCCGGATTGCACCTCAATCAGCTCCAAGGGAATCGTACCGGGGTTCTCCAAGCGGTGGACCACCCCCAGGGGAATATAAGTCGATTGGTTCTCGGTGATCAGGACCTCTTCTTCACCTCGGGTAACCTTGGCGGTCCCCTGCACCACAACCCAGTGTTCAGCGCGGTGGTGATGCATTTGCAGGGATAACTGCTGGCCCGGCTTCACCACGATACGCTTCACCTGAAAGCGTGGACCCGCATCAATCGAGTCGTAATAGCCCCAGGGCCTATATACCTTGCGATGCCTTTGGGCCTCACTGCGGCCAGTGCTCTTAAGGTTACTGACCAGTTTTTTGACTTCCTGGACCCGTTGCCGGTCAGCGATCAGAAGCGCGTCGTCAGTATCAACAACAACCAGGTCGGATACACCGAGAAGGCTGACCAACCGGCTCTCACCACGCACCAGGCAGCGCTGGGAGTCTTCGAGCAACACATCGCCCTGGAGCAAATTGTCATTGGCATCGCGTTTTGCCAACTCCCACAGCCCCTGCCAGGAGCCTACATCGCTCCAACCCGCATCCATAGGTACAACTGCAGCGGATTCAGTCGGCTCCATTACTGCGTAATCCACAGACTCATCTGCGCAGGCTGCAAAAGCCTCTCTATCCACCCGGGTAAAATCCAGATCCCTCGCGGCACTCTGATAGGCACTGCGGCAGGCTGCGAGAATATCGGAACGGTACCGCTCCAACTCCTCCAGATAGCGGGAGGCGCGGAACAGGAACATGCCACTGTTCCACGAGTATTCCCCGGATGCCAGGTAAGACTCAGCGGTTTCAGTGTCCGGCTTTTCGACGAACTCCGCCACTTTCCAGGCAGTTTCCGCCAATTTATCCCCGCGCCGAATGTAGCCGTAGCCGGTCTCCGCCCGGGTCGGCACAATGCCAAAAGTGACCAGATGTCCCTGCTCTGCCAGGGCTCGAGCCGACTCTACAGATTCCTGAAAGTTTACCTCGTCGGAAACGGCGTGGTCTGCCGGTAATACCAGCAGTAAAGGATCAGTGCCGGACTCCAGTGCTGCCAGGGCAGCCAGGGCGATAGCCGGTGCAGTATTGCGCGCGCAGGGCTCCAGTAAAATGGACTGAGCACCGTGGCCGATTTCCTGCAATTGCTCGGCGGCGGCAAAGCGATGCTCTTCATTGCATACCAGTATCGGCGCCTGTAGTGGCTCAATGCCCTCCAGGCGCCTTAAAGTTGCCTGTAACATCGTCTCACCACCAATAAGGGGTAGGAACTGTTTAGGGTAGGCCTCACGCGAGAGTGGCCACAGGCGCGAGCCAGTGCCACCACAGAGAATCACAGGAATCATCGAATGCTATCTGCCTGAATGTCGGGTATTGCGAAAGACAATTTTCGCACATCAGGTGGCGAGTTTATACTTGACTGTTTTTCCGGCACCGCAGTTGTGATCGCCCCGCGCGGAGCAAGTCCGAGGCCCGGCCCAGTATTAGCAGCATATAGGTAGAGCGTGGACACGATTTATGTAAGGGGTGCTCGCACCCACAACCTGAAGAATATCGATCTGGACATTCCCCGCGATAAACTGATCGTTATCACCGGCCTGTCCGGTTCCGGCAAATCTTCCCTGGCCTTTGACACCCTTTACGCAGAGGGACAGCGCCGCTACGTGGAATCACTCTCCACTTACGCCCGTCAATTCCTGTCGATGATGGAAAAGCCGGATGTGGATACCGTCGAGGGATTGTCACCGGCCATTTCTATCGAGCAGAAGTCCACCTCTCACAACCCCCGCTCCACCGTGGGCACCATCACAGAAATCTATGACTACCTGCGACTGCTGTTCGCCCGGGTTGGAGAACCCCGCTGCCCCGAGCACGACGAACCTCTGCAAGCCCAGACGATCAGCCAGATGGTGGATCAGGTGCTGGCTTTACCGGAAGGCAGCAAGATTATGTTGCTGGCGCCGGTAGTTCGCGATCGAAAGGGTGAGCACCAGCACGTGTTTGAACAACTGCGCCGGGACGGGTTTGTGCGGGCACGGATCGACGGGGTTATCTGTGACCTGGACGACACCCCCAAACTGGATAAGCGCCGCAAGCACACCATTGAGGTGGTGGTAGACCGCTTTAAGGTTCGTGAGGATCTGCAACTGCGTTTGGCGGAATCCTTCGAAACCGCTCTGAATCTCACCGACGGTATCGCCTCCATCAGTTTTATGGATGGAGACCAGGAAGATCGTCTCTTCTCTGCCCGCCACGCCTGCCCCGTCTGTGACTACTCACTGGATGAGCTGGAACCGCGCCTGTTCTCCTTCAACAACCCCGCCGGTGCCTGCCCCAGCTGTGACGGCCTGGGCGTCAAACAGTTCTTTGATGAAGACAAGGTAATTATCGATTCGGAAAGCAGTATTTCCGAGGGCGCCATTCGCGGTTGGGACAGACGCAATATTTACTATTACCACATGCTCGACTCCCTCGCCGAGCACTACGGTTTCGATCTGGATAAGCCCTGGAAAAAATTACGCAAAGCCCACCGCAAGGTTATCCTGCAGGGCAGTGGCGACGAAGAAATCGACTTCAGCTACGTCAATGATCGCGGCGATGTCACCGTGCGCCAGCACACCTTCGAGGGCATTATCCCCAACTTCCAGCGCCGCTACCGGGATACCGAATCCCAATCGGTTCGGGAGGAATTAGCCAAGTATCTGAGCACACAAAAATGCCCAGAGTGTCACGGTACCCGCCTGCGCCGCGAGGCCCGTCATGTCTTTGTGGATAACCGCACCCTGGCACAAATCACTGAGCTGCCTGTAGGCGATGCGTTCGAGTACTTCGACCACGAGCTGACGTTTAAAGGCGCCCAGAAAGAGATTGCCGATAAGATTCTCAAAGAGCTGCGCGATCGATTCCGCTTCCTCGTCGATGTTGGCCTGAATTACCTGACCCTGAACCGCAGTGCAGAAACCCTCTCCGGCGGTGAAGCGCAGCGCATCCGTCTCGCCAGCCAGATCGGCGCCGGCCTCGTGGGCGTAATGTATATTCTCGACGAGCCATCTATCGGCCTACATCAGCGAGACAACGAGCGTCTGCTCAACACCCTCACTCACCTGCGCGATATCGGCAACACCGTTATCGTGGTAGAGCACGATGAGGATGCCATTCGCAGTGCCGACTTTATTGTCGATATTGGCCCCGGTGCCGGTGTCCATGGTGGAGAAGTCGTGGCAGCGGGTACCGCCGATAAAATTGCCAAGTGTAAAAAATCCCTCACCGGTCAATACCTCTCCGGCAAAAAGAAAATTGCCGTACCGGAAGAGCGCTACGTACCCGACTCGGACTATTTGCTGCGCCTCGAAGGCGCCAGTGGAAATAATTTACAGGACGTCGACCTTGAGATCCCGGTAGGATTACTTACCTGTGTTACCGGTGTATCGGGCTCTGGTAAATCCACCCTGATTAATACAACCCTCTATCCACTTGCAGCTACTGCACTTAACAAAGCAACAACCCTTAAAGCCTCCCCTTATAAGGAGGTGCACGGCCTGGAGCACTTCGACAAATGCGTGGATATTGATCAGAGTCCTATCGGGCGCACTCCTCGCTCAAACCCAGCAACTTATACCGGTATTTTTACCCCAATTCGCGACTTGTTTGCCGGCACCCAAGAGGCCCGTTCACGGGGCTATAAACCTGGACGCTTCAGCTTTAACGTCAAGGGTGGGCGCTGTGAAGCCTGCCAGGGCGATGGGGTGATTAAGGTGGAAATGCACTTCTTGCCGGATGTCTATGTACCCTGCGATACCTGCCACGGTAAACGCTACAACCGCGAGACCCTGGAGGTGCACTACAAGGGCAAGAATATCCACGAAGTATTGGAAATGACCGTGGAAGATGCACGGGAATTCTTTGACCCAGTGCCTGCAATCGCGAAGAAATTGCAAACCCTGATAGATGTAGGGCTCTCCTATATCAAGCTTGGTCAGGCTGCCACCACTCTCTCAGGAGGTGAAGCCCAACGGGTAAAACTCTCCCGCGAACTATCCAAACGGGACACTGGGCAAACCCTGTACATCCTCGACGAACCGACTACCGGCCTGCACTTTGCCGATATCCAATTACTACTGGATGTTCTACATCGCCTGCGCGATCACGGCAATACCATCGTAGTGATCGAACACAATCTGGATGTGATCAAAACTGCGGACTGGATAGTAGACCTGGGCCCGGAGGGTGGATCTGGCGGTGGACAAATTATTGCCACAGGGACACCTGAGGATGTCGCAGAAATGGACGTTTCCCATACCGGGCGTTTTCTAAAAACAATGCTGAACTGATTAAATAAGAAAGGATACCGAACTATCAATCGGCATCCTTTTTTATCAGCTCACTTGAAAATAACTAGTAGATAGGTGCAACAAGATATGAAGTTATTCAATCGCGACCGCTTAAATTTAGTGATCGCGGTAAGTGCAATTATGATTTCTCTGGCGTCCTTTTATGCCACCTATTTACAAGCCAGAGCTGCCAATCAACAAGTCAAAATAATGACAATGCCGGTTATTCAGTTCAGCCATGAGAACTATGACGAAGAGAGTAATCGAAACTTGATCACCTTTAACTTCCACAATGCCGGGTCCGGACCCGCCATCCTAAAGTCCGTTAGCTTCAAATATAAAAATACAGAATACTCAAGTACCCATGCTTTTTTACAAGCCTGCTGCCAGGAGGAGCATAAAATGATGATGGGTAAATATAATAAAAACCTTAAAAATCATCACCCTCCCCTTGATGAGGGATTTCAAAGTTCATCAGAAATAAATGGAGTTATCATTCCCGCACAGTCGGAGTATCCTTTCTATTCTTTAAGTCGTGGCACTGCAACTTCTGAACTATGGGAAAAAGTTGATAAAGAGAGATGGAACCTTTCAATTTCTGCCTGCTTCTGTTCTCCGCTGGGAAATTGCTATGAATCAAATTCAAAGAAAATCTCTATGGAAGTAAACCAGTGCCCAGACAATTAACCACCTTACCAGGCAGATTCTAAACGCTTAAGCCATTTCAAATTTAATACAAGCAGGATGCCACAGTGAATATTGATATAAACTGCGACCTGGGTGAAGGTACTGATTTGCACAGCTGTGACAGGGACGCCCAAATCATGCCATTTATTTCCCGCTGCAATATAGCTTGCGGCGGTCACGCTGGCACTCCCGAGATCATGAGCAGATCGATCGAAAACGCTCTCCAAAACAGCTTAAAAATTGGCGCTCACCCCAGCTATCCCGACCGGAAAAATTTTGGCCGAAAATCTTTAGCTATATCTAAGAAAAAATTACTTGACTCTCTTTGCGAACAAATAGGCCAACTGGAAAATATTGCACAAGAGCTTGGAGCAAAGCTGGATCATATTAAGCTACATGGCGCTCTCTATAACGATGCAGAATCAAATATCGAGTTAGCCAAGAGTATTATTAGGCTATTTAATGAAGTTTATCCTTCCCTAAAAATTGTGGGATTAGCCAACGGTGCTATGCAATTCGCTGCCTCCGAAAAAAGTAAATCAATCATTCGCGAAGGCTTTATGGACAGGCAATATCTAAACAAAAGCCAGCTAGCTCCTCGCTCGCTGACAAATGCAATTATTACTGAGACAGAAAAGTGCCTTGAGCAGGCAGTCTGCCTGGCAAAGGGTTTGCAATTTAAAGATTATCATGGTGGCAAACTACAATTTTTCGTAGATACTATCTGCCTTCACAGTGATAACCCCCAGGCTCCAGTTATTGCAAAGCAGCTCAAGCAACACCTCAAAGCAAACGGCGTGAGCATAGCTCGGTGACACACTCTGGCCCTCAAATGCCACTGGCTATTATTGCTAACGGAGATTGCGCCGTAGATATTCGATTCTCCGGCGAACCTTGCGAGGCACTAAGCCGGACGATCATAGGCTTAAGAGTAACTATTTTAGAGCAAGCCTATCCTGGTATTATTGATATAGTTCCTGCATATCAATGCCTGACAGTTATTTTCAACCCCTCTGTTTGTAATCATACAACTCTTTATAAACTGCTAACGAAAGCTACCGAAGAATTCCTTAGCGGCCCTGTATCCACCCCGAAAAAATCTCGGATAGTACGCATTCCCGTATGCTATGAAGAGGGATTCTCTCCCGACCTGAAAGCTTTAGCAGAGCACGCCGAATTATCCATACAGGAAATTATTGAGCGGCACACTGCACGGCGTTATTTGGTCCATATGCTGGGATTTACCCCAGGCTTTTTGTACCTTGGAGGGCTTGATCCAAAACTCTATTGTCCAAGAAAAGAAACTCCCCGAACCAAAATACCCGCAGGTGCAGTCGGTATTGGCGGAAAGCAAACGGGTATCTACCCTCAATCCACACCAGGTGGCTGGCAAATTATCGGTCAGACACCGCTTAACCTCTTTCAACCATCCAAACCCTCCCCCTTTATCGCTGCACCTTTGGATGAAATCGAGTTTTACGCTATAGACTCTCAGGAATTCTACAAACTATCCCAGCGCGATAAAAATAATCCACCCTAAAGAGGAGAACCAATGGGTATTCGCTTTCTTCGTGCAGGACTACAGACAAGTATTCAGGACCTCGGTCGTTCGGGCCTGATGAACTTTGGAATCCCCTGGGGAGGAGCAGCCGACTCCTTATCAATGAAAATTGCTAACTTGCTACTGGAAAACCCTCTAGGAAATCCAACTTTTGAAATCTCCTTACTCGGCCCTAAAATCGAATTCCTCTGTGATCTCAGTATCGCTATAGCCGGAGGGCAATTCAGTGGCTCACTAAATAACGATCCGATTGATAATTTCAGGACCTATAAGATCAAATCTGGTGATATTTTGGATATTTCCCAGGCGGCTTCTGGCGCAAGAATCTATCTTGCAGTTTCCGCACAAATAGACACACCCATTATATTAGGCAGCTCAGCAACTCATATCATCAGTAAGTTTGGCGCAAATAATGGCAAGCCAATAACTTCTGGTGAAGTGATTCAGCTAAAAGAAATCCGCATTGCAAAAGAAGCTGTACTCGATAAAAAGTTTCACATCAACTACTCACATAACTCACACCTGCGAATCGTCGCTGGGCCAGAGCGCGATTCATTCCCAAGGGAGTTTATTGAGCATTTCCACCAGTCAATTTACCAGGTGTCTGCCCAAAGCAATCGCATGGGTATACGCCTATCCCCTAAAAGCTCCACAGAATTAAGAAAAATAGAACCTGTCAAAATACAATTGTTATCTTCCGGACTCTACCCTGGCAGCATCCAAATACCTCCCGATGGAAATCCCATCATCTCATTTATTGAAGGACAAACAATTGGGGGCTACCCGCGCATTGGCCATATTATAAAATCAGAACTCCACCGTCTGGGCCAGCTATCTCCCAACGATAGAGTCTCCTTTCAAGAAATAAGCACTGAAGAAGCACAGAAGGTTCTCAAAAAGAAGCAAGATTTATTAATCAATTTACAGGAAAGTCTGGGGCGTCAACAGGGGGAAATCCTCTCTATTTAGACTCTCCTATCAGCACAAACATATTACGTCACCTAGAACGAAAAACTAAAATTGCGCCAAAATAAGCGAAAAATTTTCAACAACTTATAAAGTAAAATATTTTTGGATAAAATAAAAAATACTTAATGCAAAATAAGTGACCGATAAGTTTTCTTGACCTATCCACCTAGACCAAAACATCATTATTAACTAACCTCATTGGGTTTTACCCAAACAGCGATTTGGACTAGCGTGCAAGTTGACCATTAAGAGGGAGCACATAAAACTCCAAATAATAAATTCAGGTCCAGCCAGCCGCAATCCGAAGAGATAACACACAATACCTAAAGGGGATTAATAATGATAAAAATTCTCCGTGGTTTTATTTCGATACTCTTAGCAAGCTCACTACTTATCACTACGCATGCCAATGCCGAACCAGGTGACTACAGTTTTTGGACCACTCTTAAACATTTATTTGACCCTCCGAATGCAGATGCGCCAGTAACCTCACAGCAAGCCCAGGGGATGTATCCGCTAACTATGGATGATCCGGGATTTAATGATGATTTTGATCCGGGAGACTACAATACCTGGCAAAAAATTGACGTACCTGCCAGTACCGGCGCTATGTGCGGAAATGGCTCACCCTATAAGTTCTTTGTTCACCGGGTTCCAGACACTAGTAACACCATTTTTTATTTCGAGGGTGGTGGGGCATGCTGGGATTATGAAAGCTGCTCAGGGCAGGCTGGTATTCGTGGGGCTCGCAACCCTAATGGCATTCCCGATGATTACCTAAGCAATGTGCACTTATTAGATTTTACGAATTTTGAGAACCTCACTACCGCCGGCGTATCTCCCTTGATCTATACGCATCATCCCTACGACCAGTACAAAACTGGCGAGTGGAATATGGTTTATGTACCGTATTGCACAGGGGATATCTACGTAGGCGATAAAACTGAAATATACGAGGACACTACTGGCGAGAACCCCGACCTTATCTGGCACCACAATGGATTACGCAACGTTCAGGCAGTTACTTCCTGGGTGAAAAATAATTTGCAAAAACCGAAGCAGATGCTCGCTGCGGGTTGTAGTGCAGGCAGTATTGGTGCTCTGTTTAATTATTCAAAGTTGCGCGAGGATATGAATGTCGATTATGGCTATCTCCTCGATGATTCAGGCCCTCTCTATCAGGCACCTTTAGACGGGAGTGACAGCACCCAATATCCCTCTTTACCGCTACATAAAGAAGTGCTGCGCTCTTGGACTACCTATACCGCCGATAGCGATGAAAGCTCGGAAAATCCCATCACTATGTTAAAAGCCATAACACCGGGATTTGAAGCCAATCAGCTAGCCTCACTTTATGCTGCGCTTTCCAATAAATTCCCCTCAGATAGATTGGGTATTACGCACTTCCTCGCTGACGGAAATTTTTCATCTTATTCCTACGAGAGATTCTATGAGGATATTTATAATGATCCCGATGCAGACTCTCGCTTGAGTAAATTGCGGCAGCGCTGGCAGAAGGATACCCATGAAAATTTGATTCCATTGTTGGATCAAACCAGTAATTGGGGGTATTACTTCCCAATGTTCCGCAATCTCAATGAAAGCCATTGCACAACCATTATTGATTTAAATTATGGTGAGATTGCCGAGCATGGGCTTGAACTGAAGGATTTCCTCGACAACATTGTCAATCACAATGGTGGGGGAATGATTCGGGCCTACGAAACCGATGAAGTTTCAGATTATGAGAACAACAGTAACTGGTTCTATGATCTGATCGGCCTATTTATGTAAAAGAAGTGACCTTTAGCGCTGCCGGTAAGTCTCTGGCAGCGCTTGGGCAAACAGCAAAACTAACTACCGTATACAGCCTCGCGGGCATCCTGAAGGCGCTTGCGCAAGTATTCATGCCTGCTCATACCATCAGGAAAAGAAGTCATCTGCTGAACTTCCTCAACGATAGAGCGCTCCAAATCCTTATAGGTAGAAAAACCCGGCACCTCAACATGGGGATCGTAATCCCTGATCACTGTCTGCGCTTTATCCCGATAAGCATTGAATAGCTCTTCAGCCCGCTGAGTGAACTCCGCCTGATTGAGGCTGTTTTTTTCCAGCCATGCCAATTTCATAGAAAGCGCTTCATAGCCTGTAATACGAGCTTCCCTTTCTATCTTTTCAATTGCATCCCATGCTTCCTCACCGGAGAGGTTTCCCAGGTCTGCAAAATAATCCTTAAGGGCCTGCTTAATATTTTCCCGGTCAAGATAGGCTTTAACACGAGGATGATTTAGCAGCTCCTCAACTTCGGTATTTTCCAACTGAGACCAGGGAATATTGTCAGAAATTTTTTGAACTAACTCACTATCATCTTTCAGCGGCTCTATCATATGGCGCACTTTCGCCACACTTGAGCGCACATCAATATCGTAATGATCAATCCCTACAACGGCGAGCGTTACTGCTCCGGCAAGCAAAATCAGTTTTTTCATAATCAGTTACCGAGCAAACTAGAAGTTATGTATTTATTCGTCGGTAACTATCTAAGCAGAGAATTGGGAGAGCATGAAAGAAAATAACGCCCTCACCAATGAATAGAGTGCCAATATCTTACAGGCTTGTTAACTAACCAACCCAGTTCACAGCCTGCTCATCGTCTTTCTTGCCTACGCAAGGTTCGCTTTTGGTCTTCGGCGCCACATAGCCCACCTGCTGCTCCCGTGGCAGATTTGCAGATTCCCAATTGGAAACCGCTTCTGCGCAGAGGCTGCGTTGCTCAGGGGTTAGCGCAACACCATTGGGCCATTTTCCAAGCTCAATTGCCCGTTTTAGACTGCCCACAATCTCCGGGTTCAAACTCTTTAACAGCTGCTCAAAAGACATACAAAAATCTCCTTACCGCAAAAAAAAGGCCGGTCAAAGACCGGCCTTCCGTAGCGCTATGGCTAATAACATTTAAGCTTCAGCAGCTTCGTCTTCTACTTGAGGACGGTCTACCAGCTCAACGTATGCCATCGGCGCCTTATCACCAGCGCGGAAACCGCACTTCATGATACGGATGTAACCACCAGGACGGGCTTCGTAACGAGGACCCAGCTCGTCGAACAGCTTGCGCACAGCATCCTTATCACGGATACGAGCGAAAGCCAGACGGCGGTTAGCAACACTGTCTTTCTTAGCCAGAGTGATCAGCGGCTCGGCAACGCGGCGCAGTTCTTTGGCTTTGGCCAGTGTGGTTTTGATCAGTTCGTGCTCCACCAGAGAGGCGCTCATGTTCTTGAACATGGCCTTGCGGTGAGCGCTCGTGCGGCTGAATTTACGGCCACTATAGCGATGACGCATGACTCAATTCCTTACGACCTAAGTTGCTGTCACAGCAGGTCGTTCTGGAGCGGTGTCGCGCTAAGCTGTAGCACCGCTCGGGTTCTTTCGACTAGTCGCAGCAAAGCCGCGACTACCAAATGCTTACAGGGGGCTTAACTTGCTGTCGCCCTTCAGGCTGGCCGGCGGCCAGTTTTCCAGGCGCATACCCAGGGACAAACCACGGGAAGCCAGTACGTCCTTGATCTCAGTCAGAGACTTCTTACCAAGGTTCGGGGTCTTAAGCAGTTCTACTTCAGTGCGCTGAATCAGATCACCGATGTAGTAAATGTTTTCTGCTTTCAGACAGTTAGCCGAACGTACAGTCAGCTCCAGGTCATCTACCGGGCGCAGCAGTACCGGATCAACTTCGGGCTCTTCAGCCTTCGGTTGTGCATCCTTTTCGCCTTCCAGGTCCACAAATACTGCGAGCTGTTGCTGCAGAATTGTGGCGGCGCGACGAATCGCCTCTTCCGGGTCCAGAGTACCATTGGTCTCCAGATCCAGAACCAGCTTGTCCAGGTCAGTGCGCTGCTCTACGCGCGCGCTTTCCACGCTGTAGGAAACGCGACGAACCGGGCTGTAAGAAGCATCCAGCTGCAGACGGCCAATTGCACGGCTTTCCTCTTCCTCCTCACGGCGAGCATCGGCGGGCTGATAGCCGCGGCCGCGCGCTACAGTGAGACGCAGGTTGAGTTCGACATCACCAGTAATATTGGCGATCACGTGCTCAGGGTTAACGATCTCGATGTCGTGATCTACCTGAATATCTCCAGCAGTCACTGCACCTGGGCCCTTTTTGCTCAGGCTCAATACCGCCTGATCCTTACCGTGCATAACAACGGCGATTTCTTTCAGGTTGAGCAGGATTTCAATTACATCTTCCTGCACACCTTCGATCGCGCTGTACTCGTGCTCGACACCTTCGATTTCCACCTCGGTGACGGCGCAGCCCGGCATGGAGGACAGCAGGATGCGACGCAGCGCATTGCCAAGAGTGTGGCCAAAGCCACGCTCCAGGGGCTCCAGAATCACTTTGGCGTGATTCGGATTGTACTCGGTGACGTCAATACGACGCGGTGTCAAAAACTCGTTGACAGCAGTCTGCATAGCCATACCTGTTTACAGTTGCATTCCTTAAAGTGGACTAATTGTTACTTGGAGTACAGTTCCACGATAAGGTTTTCGTTGATCTCTGCCGGCAGATCGACACGATCCGGAGTGCGCTTGAAAGTGCCTTCCAGTTTGCTCGCGTTTACGTCTACCCACTCGACATCGCCACGCTGGGCAGCGAGGGAAACGGAATTCTGGATACGCAGCTGCTTCTTGGCTTTCTCACGCACAGCGATAACGTCGCCTTCTTTAACCTGGAAAGAAGGGATGTTAACGGTAGTGCCGTTTACCAGAATCGCTTTGTGGGAAACCAGCTGACGCGCTTCAGAGCGAGTTGAGCCGAAGCCCATGCGGTAAACCACGTTGTCCAGACGCTGCTCGAGAAGTTGCAGCAGGTTTTCACCTGTAGCGCCCTTCAGACGTGCTGCTTCCTTATAGTAGTTACGGAACTGCTTTTCCAGTACGCCGTAGATACGACGAACTTTTTGCTTTTCACGCAACTGAATGCCGTAGTCGGACAGACGACCGCGACCAGCGCCGTGCTGGCCAGGCTTGGATTCTGCGCGACACTTGGAGTCGTGTGGACGAACACCACTCTTCAGCTGCAGGTCAGTCCCTTCACGACGGGACAGTTTACATTTTGGTCCAATATAACGTGCCATTTCGTCAGCCCCCTCTTACACGCGACGCTTTTTAGGTGGACGACATCCGTTATGCGGGATTGGCGTCACGTCGGTGATGTTGGTGATCTTGTAGCCGCAGTTGTTCAGTGCACGAACAGCAGATTCGCGACCGGGGCCAGGGCCCTTTACTTCTACATCAAGGTTTTTCAGGCCGTACTCCTGAGCTGCAGTACCTGCGCGCTCGGCGGCAACCTGGGCTGCAAACGGGGTGCTCTTACGTGAGCCACGGAAGCCGGATCCACCTGCGGTGGCCCAGCTGAGGGTATTACCCTGGCGATCAGTGATCGTCACGATCGTGTTGTTGAACGATGCGTGGATGTGGGCAATACCGTCGACAACGGTCTTTTTGACCTTTTTGCGAACAGTAGTTTTTGGCTTAGCCATACCAGTATCCTAAATCCTGTATCAAATCCCCTCGGCGATAAACCGGACGGGGCATCTTGAACCGCGATTTCGCGCCTTAATTAAGGCTTACTTGCGAATCGGCTTGCGCGGACCCTTACGGGTGCGAGCATTGGTCTTGGTGCGCTGACCACGCAGCGGCAAGCTGCGACGGTGACGCAGACCGCGATAACAACCCAGGTCCATCAAACGCTTGATGTTCATGGATACTTCACGGCGCAGGTCGCCTTCCACGGTCAGTTTTGCAACTTCACCACGGATGGTTTCGATCTGCTCTTCAGACAGTTCGCGGATTTTGGTGGATTCAGCGATACCAACCGCTGCCAAAATAGACTTAGCCGTAGTGCGACCAACCCCATAAATGTGGGTCAGGGAGATTACGGCGTGCTTGTGGTCTGGTACATTGACACCAGCAATACGTGCCATAGAGGCGTACTCCACGTATTGGAGTCACTGCTTTATATTAAGTATGTGACTCTACTTTGATTTCGGCGCTGACAGCGACTAAAAAACCGGCGGCGCCACCAAAAAGGCGCGCAAGAATAGCTTTTCAGACACTAATTTGCAATAGCCAACGTCCGCATCGGTCCCCCGAAGCGGATGAAGACGACAGTCAACGCCCCCAGTTGGAAGTTTGCTTTTGCTAACTTCCCACCCCAAAAAAACTTTCCGGGGTACTGCTATCCGATACGGGGCTGTATCGGATAGCGAATTCTTCCAGCTTTTACAGAGGCGCCCGGTGGGCGCTCTCCGCAAGGGGCTGGCCCCTTCTTAGCCTTGACGCTGCTTGTGACGTGGCTCAGCGCTGCAGATTACCCGCAGAACGCCTTTGCGACGTACGATTTTGCAGTTACGGCAGATCTTTTTTACAGAAGCACGTACTTTCATGACCTTACCTCAATTCAATCAAACTGCGAGCAGGTGACGCGCTAGCGACGACCGTAGCTTTGCAGGTTCGCTTTTTTCATCAAGCCTTCGTACTGGTGTGACAGCAGATGCGATTGTACCTGTGCCATAAAGTCCATCACTACTACTACAACGATCAGCAGTGAGGTACCCCCCAGATAGAAGGGAACGTTAAACCCAACTACCAGGAACTGCGGCAGCAGGGATACCAGTGCGATATACACAGCACCCACCAGGGTGAGGCGAGTCAGCACGCTATCGATATAGCGGGCCGTCTGCTCTCCAGGGCGAATACCTGGCACATAAGCACCGGACTTTTTCAGGTTATCTGCAACTTCATTCGGGTTGAACATCAACGCCGTGTAGAAGAAACAGAAGAAACCAATCAACAGTGCGAACAGAATAATGTTCAGCGGTTGCCCTGGTCCAAGCTGCAACGCCATCCACTGCAGAATCTCTGCACCGAGACCCTCCCCGCCCTGGCCAAACCACTGAGCCAGTGTGGCCGGGAACAACAGGATGCTGCTGGCAAAGATCACCGGGATTACACCAGCCATATTCACCTTCAGCGGCAAGTGGCTCGCCTGTGCAGCCGGAGCTGCAGAGTAACGTCCCGCTTGGCGTCTGGCGTGGTTGATTGTGATGCGACGCTGGCCGCGCTCCATAACAACCACAAAGAACACTACGGCAAGAGCGATAACACCAATTATCAACAGCATGAGAATGTGCAGCTCACCCTGTCTCGCCTGTTCAAATGCCTGGCCGATGGCACCGGGCAGACCGGCGACGATTCCGGCAAAAATCAGCATGGAAATGCCGTTGCCAACACCGCGCTCAGTGATCTGCTCACCGAGCCACATCATAAATACAGCACCAGTCACCAGTGACGTTACCGCCACAAAGTAAAAACCAAACGCGGGCTCAGATGAGTAAGCCAGGTTCTGCCCAGCCAGACCGAAAGTCATACCGATACCCTGAATCAGGGCCAGTATTACCGTCAGATAGCGGGTGTACTGGTTAATCTTACGCCTACCGGCCTCCCCTTCCTTCTTCAACGCTTCCAGAGAGGGAGTCACCGCGCTCATCAACTGCATGATGATGGACGCGGAGATGTAGGGCATGATGCCCAGCGCCAGAATACTCATCCTTTCCAGGGCGCCGCCTGAGAACATGTTAAACAGGCCAAGGATGGTTCCCTGGTTCTGGTTAAACAGGTTTGACAGCTTTTCCGGATCAATGCCGGGCACCGGAATATGTGTCCCCAGTCGATAAACAAGAATCGCTAGAAACAGAAAACGAAGGCGAGCCCAAAGCTCGCCCAATCCCTTGCTGTTGCCCAGGGGATTTCCACCGGATCCTGGTCGTGCCATTGGCGCCTCGATTAGTCTTCTATTTTACCGCCAGCAGCTTCAATCGCTGCCTTTGCACCTTTGGTAACTCCCAGACCCTTAACGGTAACAGCTTTGGTCAGCTCACCTGAGAGGAACACTTTGGCGCGTTTAATATGGCTGCCGATAATATCGGCATTCTTAAGCGCTGCCAAATCGATTACGTCATTTTCTACCTTCGCCAGCTCAGCCAGACGTACTTCTGCGGTAAAGCGAGAAACACGAGCAGTGAAACCGTACTTAGGAAGACGCTTCTGCAAAGGCATCTGACCGCCTTCGAAGCCCGGACGAACGCTGCCGCCGGAACGCGCTTTCTGACCTTTGTGGCCGCGGCCACCGGTCTTACCCAATCCGCTACCAATACCGCGACCAACGCGCTTGGCGCTGTGCTTGTGGCCCGGTGCAGGAGACAAGTCGTTCAAACGCATGTTATTCCCCTTCAACCTTAACCAGGTAGTTAACTTTATTGATCATGCCGCGCACGGAAGGAGTATCTTCCACTTCCACTGTGTGGCCGATGCGGCGCAGGCCCAGACCCGCAACGCACGCCTGATGGCTTTTCAGGCGTCCGTTGATGCTTTTGGTCTGGGTCACTTTAATGGTCTTTTTAGCCATGGTCTTAACCCACCAATAACCTTAAATCCGAGCTGTGATTAGCCCAGAATCTCTTCGACAGATTTACCGCGCTTGGCAGCCACATCTTCCGGGCTCTGCATTTGCTCCAGAGCTTTGAAAGTTGCACGTACTACGTTCACCGGGTTGGTGGAGCCGTAACACTTAGCCAATACGTTGTGTACACCAGCCATTTCCAGAACGGAGCGCATAGCACCGCCGGCAATTACACCGGTACCCTGGGAGGCGGGCTGCATGTAAATCTTGGAACCGCCATGGCGACCATTGGTAGCGTACTGGATGGTGTCACCATTCAGATCTACCTGGATCATGTTGCGGCGTGCAGCTTCCATCGCCTTTTGAATCGCTACAGGCACTTCACGCGCCTTGCCGCGACCAAAGCCGACACGGCCATTGCCATCACCAACTACGGTCAGTGCGGTAAAGGCGAAGATACGACCACCTTTAACAGTCTTGGCAACGCGATTGACCTGGACCAGCTTCTCCTGCAGGCCTTCGTCGTTGCTTTTGTCTTTCTCTCTAGCCATAACTCAACCCTTAGAATTTCAGACCGGCTTCGCGGGCAGCGTCAGCCAGGGCCTTAACACGGCCATGGTATCGGAAGCCGCTACGATCGAAGGCAACTTGTTCAACGCCAGCGGCTTTTGCGCGCTCAGCGATCAATTTGCCAACTGCGGCAGCGGCGTCAGCGTTGCCGGTTTTACCTGAGCGCAGGTCCTTGTCCAGGGTAGAGGCGGAAGCCAATACCGCATTGCCTTCGGCAGACAGGATCTGTGCGTAAATGTGGCGCGGGGTGCGGTTCACGGTGAGGCGAACGGCGCCCAGCTCACGGATCTTGGCGCGGGCACGACGTGCACGACGCAAGCGAGATGCTTTCTTAACGTTCATATCTATGCCCTACTTACTTCTTCTTGGCCTCTTTGCGATACACGCGCTCGTCGGCATAACGGACACCCTTACCTTTGTAGGGCTCCGGCGGACGGAACGCACGGATCTCAGCGGCCACTTGGCCCAGCAGCTGTTTATTGCTGCTCTTCAGTACGATTTCAGTCTGGGATGGAGTTTCCGCAGTCACACCTTCCGGCAACTGATAATCGATCGGATGGGAGAAGCCCAGGGTCAGGTTAACCGCTTTACCGGCTGCTTTCGCACGATAACCAACACCCAGCAACTGCAGCTTCTTCTCGAAGCCCTTGCTTACGCCTATCACCATGTTATTGACCAAAGCACGGGTAGTACCCGCCAGAGCTCTGGCCTGCTTGGAGTTATTGCGCGCGGCAAAAGTCAGCTGGCTTTCAGCCTCACTCACTTCTACGTCACCGTGAATAACCATATCAAGGTTACCGCTACCGCCTTTAACAGCGATGTTCTGACCTTTCAGGTCTACGGTTACACCTGCGGGGATAACTACCGGACTATTTGCTACTCGAGACATTGCAACCCCCGCTTAGAATACGGTGCAAAGCACTTCGCCACCGATACCAGCCTGACGTGCAGCGCGGTCAGTCATCACACCATTAGAGGTGGAAACGATCGCGATACCCAGGCCACCACGTACGGTAGGCAGAGCTTTTTTACCAGTGTAAGCGCGCAGGCCCGGACGGGAAACGCGATTCAGCTCGGCAATAACCGGCTTGCCCTGGAAATATTTCAGAGCAATGGTCAGTTCCGGCTTAGCGCCTTCGCTTACGTTTAAATCAGTAACGTAACCTTCGTCTTTCAGGACATTGGCCACAGCTACTTTCAGTTTGGATGATGGCAGGGTGACTTCCGCTTTTCCGCGCGCCAGGGCATTGCGGATGCGAGTCAGCATATCTGCCAACGGATCTTGCATACTCATCTTATGAGACTCCTCAAATCTGCCTTAAACCAGCTGGTAATTACCAGCTGGACTTCACGAGGCCAGGAACATCACCACGCATCGCAGCTTCACGAAGCTTGTTACGGCACAGGCCGAACTTGCGGTATACAGCGTGGGGGCGACCAGTAATACGACAGCGGCGTTGCTGACGTACCGGGCTTGCATCGCGCGGCATTTTCTGCAGCTTGAGTTGAGCCTCCCACTGCTCCTCTTCGGAAGCAGTGGAACTGGCGATGATCGCCTTCAGCTCTTGACGCTTCTCGGCGTACTTAGCTGCGGTTCGAGCGCGCTTGTTTTCGCGCGCAATCATGGATTTCTTCGCCATGGAATCCTCTTAACCCTTGAAAGGGAAGTTGAACGCTTTCAGCAGCGCACGACCTTGATCGTCGTTTGCAGCTGTAGTGGTAATACAAATATCCAGACCGCGGAGCTTGTCTACTTTGTCGTAGTCAATTTCCGGGAAGATGATTTGCTCAGTCACGCCCATAGAGAAGTTACCGCGGCCGTCGAACTGCTTCGGGCTAATGCCACGGAAGTCGCGGATACGCGGAATCGCGATGTCAACCAAACGCTCCAGGAACTCATACATGCGCTCACCGCGCAGAGTTACCTTGCAGCCGATCGGCCAACCGTCACGAATCTTAAAGCCCGCAATAGATTTGCGCGCTTTAGTAACGATGGGCTTTTGACCAGTAATTGCTGTCATATCGTTGACAGCGTGCTCCAGCACCTTCTTATCACCAATCGCTTCACCAACACCCATGTTGATGGTGATCTTGGTGATGCGCGGCACTGCCATCACATTCTCGAGACCAAGCTCTTCTTTTAGCTTGGCCACGAGGTCCTTAGTGTAGAGCTCTTTAAGCTTTGCCATGATCTACCAACCTGCTTTTGCGTCAAGAGCCTTAGATGGCTTCGCCGCTGGATTTGAAGACGCGAATCTTAGTGCCGTCTTCCAGTACTTTAAAGCCCACCCGGTCAGCCTTCTGGGTGTTAGGGTTGAAGATGGCTACGTTGGAAGCTTGGATAGCAGCTTCTTTCTCAACGATGCCACCTGCAATACCCATCTGTGGGTTTGGCTTTTGGTGCTTTTTGATCATCTGTATGCCGGAGACAATCAGACGGCCGTCGTTCAGTACTTTACGTACTGAACCACGTTTGCCCTTGTCACGACCGGCGATAACGATCACTTCGTCGTCACGCTTGATCTTGCGCATAACTCTTCTCCGCTCGAGGCCTAGATAACTTCGGGAGCGAGGGAGATGATCTTCATGAACTTCTCACCGCGCAATTCGCGAGTTACCGGACCAAAAATACGGGTGCCAACCGGCGCCAGTTGCTGGTTCAGCAGCACCGCTGCGTTATCGTCAAATTTAATCAGGGAACCGTCCGCGCGACGCACACCTTTTTTGGTGCGAACCACAACGGCGTTCATTACCTGACCTTTCTTCACTTTACCGCGGGGAATGGCTTCCTTAACGGTTACCTTAATAATGTCGCCCACGCCGGCATAACGACGATGGGAGCCGCCCAGCACCTTGATGCACATGACGCGGCGAGCCCCACTGTTGTCAGCTACTTCTAAGTAGGATTCCGCTTGAATCATTGTCTCTCTCCGAAACCTTTCAATTCGGCAGTCAATGCGCTAGGGGTTATACCTTCGCCGCACGCTCTACAATTTTCTGTAAAGCCCAAGATTTGCTCTTGGACAGCGGACGAGATTCCTCGATGGTTACAACATCACCGATGCTGCAATCATTGTTCTCGTCATGAGCCTTGAGCTTTGTGGACTTGTTTACAATTTTGCCGTAGATCGGGTGCTTAACACGGCGCTCGATCAAAACGGTGATGGTTTTATCCATCTTGTCACTCACAACCTTACCGGTCAGAGTACGCTTCAGTTTTGCTTCAGCCATGATTAATTACCTGCCTTCTCGGTCAACACAGTCTTTATGCGAGCAATGTCGCGACGAGTCTGCTTCAGCAGATGAGTCTGAGCCAGTTGACCGGTGGATTTTTGCATACGAAGCTTAAATTGAGCTTCGAGCTGGTTCAGCAGTTCCTGGTTCAGCTCTTCAACTGACTTTTCGCGTAGATCTGCAGTCTTCATTACATCACCGAACGCTTAACGAAAGTTGTTTTTACAGGCAGCTTGGCCGCAGCTAGTGCGAAAGCCTCACGAGCCAGCTCCTCGGACACACCCTCCATCTCATAGAGGACTTTGCCCGGCTGGATCTGAGCTACCCAGTATTCAACGCCACCTTTACCTTTACCCATTCGAACTTCGAGGGGCTTGTTGGTAATTGGCTTGTCCGGAAACACACGAATCCAGATTTTACCGCCACGTTTAATGTGACGAGTCATTGCGCGACGAGCCGCTTCGATCTGGCGCGCAGTAATGCGACCGCGACCGATAGCCTTAAGGCCAAACTCGCCAAAGCTCACTTTAGAGCCGCGCTGAGAAAGACCGCGGTTGCGACCCTTCTGTACCTTGCGGAATTTTGTACGCTTTGGTTGCAGCATCTGCGTACCCCTTATTTAGCAGCTTTCTTGCGGCTCTTTGCCGGCTTCTCATCGGGCACTTCGTCACCGATAACTTCGCCTTTAAAGATCCACACCTTGATACCGATGATGCCGTAAGTAGTCATCGCTTCAGCAGTGGCGTAGTCGATGTTCGCGCGCAGGGTATGCAGGGGCACACGACCTTCGCGATACCATTCGGTACGTGCGATTTCAGCACCACCGAGACGGCCACTTACTTGAATCTTGATACCTTCGGCACCCTGACGCATAGCGTTCTGTACGGCACGCTTCATAGCGCGACGGAACATAACACGGCGTTCCAGCTGCTGGGCAACGTTCTGGCCAACCAGAGCCGCGTCCATATCAGGCTTGCGCACTTCTTCGATGTCGATGTGCACAGGTACGCCCATCTGCGCGCTAACTTCTTTGCGCAGACGTTCTACGTCTTCACCTTTTTTACCGATCACGATGCCCGGACGTGCAGTGTGAATCTTCACACGTGCAGTGTTTGCCGGACGTTCGATCTCGATACGGCTCACAGAAGCGTGGGCCAGTTTTTTGCGAATGTATTCGCGAACTTTCAGATCCGTGTACAGCTTGTCTGCGTACTCGTCGCTGCCGGCATACCAAACAGAGGTATGCTTTTTAACGATACCCAGACGAATGCCGGTAGGATGTACTTTTTGTCCCATGGTTTTCTCGCCTGCTCTGTTATTTCTCGGCTACTTTCACAGTGATGTGACAAGTACGCTTAAGAATGCGATCGGCACGACCTTTAGCACGCGGTTTAATGCGCTTCATGGTCATACCTTCGTCCACAAAAATTGTGGAAACTTTCAGCTCGTCAACGTCAGCACCTTCGTTGTGCTCAGCGTTAGCAATGGCTGATTCCAGTACTTTCTTAACGATCGCCGCACCCTTTTTATTGCTAAATGCAAGAATATCCAGGGCTTCTTCAACGCCTTTGCCGCGAACCTGATCAGCTACCAGTCGCGCCTTTTGCGCCGATAGACGTGCGCCGCGTAATTTTGCTGCTACTTCCATCTTTTTAACCTCGGCTTAGCGCTTCTTCGCTTTCTTGTCCGCAGCATGACCGCGGTAAGTGCGGGTAGCAGCGAACTCGCCCAGTTTATGGCCAACCATTTCTTCGTTAACCAAAACGGGCACGTGTTGACGACCGTTGTGTACGGCAATCGTCAGTCCAACCATTTCCGGCATAATCATGGAACGGCGGGACCAGGTTTTAATCGGTCGACGATCGTTTGCTTCAATCGCCGCCTCCACCTTCTTGATCAAATGCAGATCAATAAAGGGACCTTTCTTTAATGAGCGTGGCACTGTCGATTCCTCTCTAGCTGCTCAGACATCGCGCGGCTTACTTGCCGCGACGACGTACTATCATCTTATCGGTGCGCTTGTTCTTGCGCGTTTTCTTACCCTTGGTCGGAACGCCCCACGGAGTAACCGGATGACGACCACCAGAGGTACGGCCTTCACCACCACCGTGCGGGTGATCTACCGGGTTCATCGCCACACCGCGAACGGTAGGACGAACACCACGCCAGCGTGCAGCACCAGCTTTACCCAGCTTGCGCAGGCTGTGCTCGGAGTTGCTCACTTCACCCAGGGTTGCGCGGCACTCAGCGAGAACCTTGCGCATTTCGCCGGAACGCAGACGAATGGTCGCATACTGACCTTCACGAGCTACCAGCTGCACAGAGGCACCAGCAGAACGGGCCAGCTGAGCGCCTTTGCCTGGCTTCAGCTCGATCGCGTGGATTACAGAACCTACCGGAACGTTGCGCAGAGGCAGAGTGTTACCCACAACAATCGGTGCGGCATCGCCGGACTGAATGGTGGCACCTGCTTTCAGGCCTTTCGGTGCGATAATGTAACGACGCTCACCGTCGGCGTAACACACCAGAGCGATGTGTGCGCTGCGGTTGGGATCGTACTCCAGACGCTCAACTTTAGCCGGGATACCGTCTTTGTTGCGCTTGAAGTCGATTACACGGTAGTGCTGCTTGTGACCACCACCGATGTGACGGGTAGTGATACGACCATTGTTGTTACGGCCACCACTTTTGCTCTTGCTCTCCAACAGAGGAGCGTAAGGAGCACCCTTGTGCAGGTCGGTGTTAACAACCTTAACCAGGTGACGACGGCCGGCGGAGGTCGGTTTTGTTTTTACAATTGCCATTGTAACGGTCCCCTTTACTCAGCAGCTTCAAAATTGATGTCGCTGCCCTCAGCCAGGCGAACGTAGGCTTTTTTCCAGTCGCTGCGCTGGCCCATGCCGTGGCGAGTGCGCTTGGTTTTGCCTTTTACGTTCACGGTGCGAACCTGCTCAACGGAAACGTTAAACAGCTTCTCAACCGCAGCCTTGATCTCAGCTTTTTCGGCGTCGGTGGAAACCTTGAAAACTACCTGGTTGGCGCTATCGGCCAGCACAGCAGCTTTTTCGGAAATTACCGGGCCCAGCAGTACTTTGTAGAGTCGCTCTTGGTTCATCCCAGCACCTCTTCAATTTTCTTGAGCGCAGAAACGGTAACCACGACCTTATTAAAGCGAATCAGGCTTACTGGATCGATCGCCTGTACATCACGGACGTCGATCTTGTGCAAGTTGCGTGCGGCCAGGTAGAGGTTTTCACTAACCTCTTCAGTCACGATCAGCGCATCGGACAGGTCGAACTGAGCCAGTTTGCTTACCAGCTGCTTGGTCTTGGGCGCGTCCACATCGAAGGACTCAACCACTACCAGGCGCTCCTGACGAGCCAGCTCAGACAGAATGCAACGCAGTGCAGCGCGGTACATTTTTTTGTTCAGCTTAACGCTGTGATCGCGCGGATCAGCGGCGAAGGTTACGCCACCGGAACGCCACAGCGGGCTGCGGATAGTACCGGCACGTGCGCGGCCAGTACCTTTTTGGCGCCATGGCTTCTTACCACCACCAGAAACATCGGAACGATTTTTCTGCGCCTTGGTACCCTGGCGAGCGCCGGCCATGTAGGCCACAACTGCCTGGTGTACCAGATCTTGGTTGAACTCACGTCCGAAAGTCACTTCAGAGACAGCTACTGTGCCTTTAGCGCCTTCGGGAGTAGCGATATTCAGTTCCATATCTATTTCCCCTCAGACTTAGGCTTTAACTGCCGGACGAACGATAACGTTGCCACCGGGTGCACCGGGTACAGCGCCTTTAACCAACAGCAGGTTGCGTTCGGCATCGACACGAACCACTTCCAGGTTTTGCACGGTTACGCGCTCAGCACCCATGTGTCCGGCCATCTTCTTGCCTTTCCATACGCGGCCAGGAGTCTGACATTGACCGATAGAACCGGGTGCGCGGTGAGACAGGGAGTTACCGTGGGTTGCGTCCTGGGTGCGGAAATTCCAACGCTTAACGCCGCCCTGGAAGCCTTTACCTTTGGAAGTGCCGGTTACGTCGATCATCTGGCCAGCTTCGAAGCTGGAAACAGTAATTTCAGAACCGATTTCGAAAGTCTCTTCAGAACCGTCAGTGCGCAGTTCGAAAAGATTTGTGCCAGCCTCTACATTGGCTTTGGCGAAGTGGCCCGCTGCGGGCTTGGAGACACGGGAAGCTTTGCGGCTGCCTACTGCTACTTGAACAGCACTGTAACCGTCAGTTTCCTGAGTTTTCACTTGGGTGACGCGATTCGGAGCAACCTCAACAACGGTTACCGGAATGGATACGCCATCTTCAGTGAAGATGCGAGTCATGCCGCTCTTGCGGCCGACAATACCTATAGTCATCTTTTTAACCTCTCAGTGCACGGGGCTTTAACCCACTGCGGCCGCCCAATTTCAGAGCGTTACACTACCCGGACCGTTTTCGCCCGGGATTCGGTAGTTAGTAAAAGTGTTAGCCGAGACTAATTTGGACCTCAACACCGGCCGCCAGATCGAGCTTCATCAGCGCGTCGACGGTTTTCTCGGTAGGCTCAACGATGTCCAGCAAACGCTTGTGAGTACGGATCTCATACTGATCGCGAGCGTCTTTATTAACGTGCGGGGAAATCAGTACGGTGTACTTCTCTTTGCGAGTCGGCAGCGGGATAGGACCGCGAACTTGTGCGCCAGTGCGCTTAGCCGTCTCTACGATCTCCTGAGTGGACGCGTCGATCAGCTTGTGATCGAAAGCCTTCAGGCGAATACGGATACGTTGACCCTGCATGGAATCAAACTCCAATTATTAACTAAAGAACGTCCTCTTACGCAGCCCCGAGGGCGGGCGAAAAGGAGCGCGAATTCTACGGGGAGCACAGCAGGCTGTCAACTGTACAGGCTGATCAAATTTCAATCTGCTGAAACTACAATTGAGTACCCTAGGCGGAACGAGGTATCCACAATGACTATCGCCGCAACACTGAGTCAATATTTGAATGACCAATCGGTCGATTACCACCTGATTCAGCATCCACACACCCGCACAAGCCGGGAAAGCGCCCGCGCTGCCCACGTGCGCGAAGATCAAGTGGCAAAAGCGATTTTGCTCCAGGATATTGAGGGCTACGTAATGGCTGTAATCCCAGCCAGCAGTAGCCTCGATATGCGCTCACTTCACAATGAAACGGGGCGAAACTCACTGCAAATGGTCTCGGAAACCGAACTCGGCGCCATATTCCCAGACTGCGAACTGGGCGCCCTACCCGCCCTCGGACAGGCTTACGGCATTACTACCCTGCTAGACGCCAGTCTTGGACACCGTGAAACCATCTACTTTGAGGCCGGTGACCACGAAGAGCTGGTTGAGATGAGCGGCGCCCAATTCGCCAAGCTGTTTGCGGGCAGCAGAAGCTGTGATTTGAGCCGGGATTGGCCATAGATTTTTAGATCAAAAGCAAATATTGGCGGCCGCAGATACGCCGGGAAGGACTCAATATTGAGCCGTCAGCAGAGAGGGATGACACTCGCGGCCAAACAATACCATTTAGTGTGAGTGGGTGATTACTGGGCATAAAAAAAGCCGCAGCGCGTCCGCTGCGGCTTTTTATTTAGATCGGGAGTAACTATTACTCGATGATCTTAGCAACAACGCCCGCACCTACGGTACGACCACCTTCGCGGATAGCGAAGCGCAGGCCGTCTTCCATGGCGATCGGAGCGATCAGGGTAACAACCATTTGAATGTTGTCGCCCGGCATTACCATTTCAGTACCTTCCGGCAGCTCTACCGCACCAGTTACGTCGGTAGTACGGAAGTAGAACTGAGGACGGTAGCCTTTGAAGAACGGGGTGTGACGACCACCTTCATCCTTGGACAGTACATACACTTCCGCTTCGAACTTGGTGTGCGGAGTGATGGAGCCCGGCTTAGCCAGTACCTGACCACGCTCTACTTCGTCACGCTTGGTGCCGCGCAGCAGTGCGCCGATGTTCTCACCAGCACGACCTTCGTCGAGCAGCTTGCGGAACATTTCAACACCAGTACAGGTAGTAGTGGTGGTTTCTTTGATACCAACGATTTCGATCTCGTCGCCAGTGTTGATCACACCGCGCTCTACACGACCAGTTACAACAGTACCACGGCCAGAGATAGAGAATACGTCTTCGATCGGCATCAGGAACGGCTGATCTACAGCGCGCTCTGGCTCAGGGATGTACTCGTCCAGAGTCTCTACCAGCTTCTTAACAGCGGTAGTACCCATTTCGTTGTCGTCTTCGCCGTTCAGGGCCATCAGAGCGGAACCAACGATGATCGGAGTGTCGTCACCTGGGAACTCGTACTGGTCCAGAAGTTCGCGAACTTCCATTTCTACCAGCTCGAGCAGCTCTTCGTCGTCTACCATGTCCGCTTTGTTCAGGAATACAACGATGTAAGGTACACCTACCTGACGGGAAAGCAGGATGTGCTCACGAGTCTGCGGCATGGGGCCGTCAGCTGCGGAACATACCAGGATAGCGCCGTCCATCTGAGCAGCACCGGTGATCATGTTCTTAACGTAGTCGGCGTGTCCCGGGCAATCTACGTGAGCGTAGTGGCGAGTCGGGGACTCGTACTCAACGTGAGAAGTAGCGATGGTGATACCGCGCTCACGCTCTTCCGGTGCATTGTCGATACCGTCGAAAGCAACAGCGTCACCGCCCCAAACTTCCGCACATACGCGGGTCAGAGCAGCGGTCAGGGTGGTTTTACCGTGGTCAACGTGACCGATGGTGCCCACGTTCACGTGGGGCTTGGAACGTTCAAACTTTTCTTTTGCCATCTTTAGATGTCCTCTAGCTAAAAGTTTGCCAAAGGGGCCCCAGCTGTTGGCCCGACCCCCTTTGAGCAGAAGTTAATTAGGCCTTGGTCTTGGCGATGATCTCATCGGCAACATTTTTCGGCGCTTCGGCGTACTTCAGGAACTCCATGGTGTAGGTAGCACGGCCCTGAGTAGCAGAACGCAGGTCGGTTGCGTAACCGAACATTTCTGCCAGAGGTACTTCCGCGTTTACAACCTTACCGGAGGGGTTGTCTTCCATACCCTGGATGAGGCCACGGCGACGGTTGAGATCGCCAACCACGTCACCCATGTTCTCTTCCGGAGTTACGACTTCCACCTTCATCATCGGCTCAAGCAGAACCGCACCGCCCTGACTGGACAGCTTTTTGGTCGCCATAGAACCGGCGATCTTAAACGCCATTTCATTAGAGTCCACATCGTGGAAGGAACCGTCGTACAGAGTCGCCTTCAGGCCTAGCAGCGGGTAGCCAGCCAGAACACCGTTCTTCATCTGCTCTTCGATACCTTTCTGTACCGCAGGGATGTATTCCTTCGGTACCGCACCACCCACGATTTCGTTAACGAATTCCAGACCTTCCTGAGACTCGTCTTCGGCGGGCTCAAACTTCACCCATACGTGACCGTACTGACCGCGACCACCGGACTGACGAACGAACTTACCTTCGATCTCAGAGGTGTTGCGGATAGTTTCACGGTAGGCAACCTGAGGCTTACCGATGTTTGCTTCAACGTTGAATTCACGCTTCATGCGGTCAACGATGATATCCAGGTGCAATTCACCCATACCGGAGATAATGGTCTGACCGGTTTCTTCGTCAGTCTTCACGCGGAAGGACGGGTCTTCCTGGGCCAGTTTGCCGAGGGCAATACCCATTTTTTCCTGGTCCGGCTTGGACTTGGGCTCAACCGCAACAGAGATTACCGGCTCCGGGAATTCCATACGCTCCAGAACAATCTTGTTGTCTTCGGAGCACAGGGTGTCACCAGTGGTTACGTCTTTCAGACCAATCGCAGCAGCGATGTCACCAGCCAGTACTTCTTTAATTTCCTGACGATCGTTGGAGTGCATCTGCACCATACGACCGACACGCTCTTTCTTCATTTTTACGGAGTTGTATACCGCAGTACCGCTCTCCAGCTTACCGGAGTAAACACGGAAGAAAGTCAGGGTACCAACGAAGGGGTCGGTAGCAATTTTGAACGCCAGTGCAGCGAACGGCGCATTGTCGTCAGCTTCACGGCTCTCAACAGTTTCGCCATCTTCCAGAGTACCTTCGATCGCCTTAACTTCAGTCGGCGCCGGCAGGTATTCGATAACTGCGTCCAGTACAGCCTGTACGCCCTTATTCTTGAACGCAGAACCGCCCAGAACCGGTACAATTTCGTTGGCCAGGGTACGCTGACGGATAGCTGCCTTGATTTCTTCTTCGGACAGCTCACCTTCTTCCAGGTATTTTTCCATCAGCTCTTCGCTGGCTTCAGCGGCCGCTTCTACCAGGTACTCGCGCATTTCGTCGCACTCGTCCTGCAGCTCTGCGGGAATGTCAGCGTAGTCGAAAGTCATGCCCTGGTCGGCTTCATTCCACAGAATGGCCTTCATCTTCACCAGGTCAACAACACCCTTGAACTCATCCTCAGAGCCAATAGTCATCTGCAGAGGTACAGCGTTCGCGTTCAAGCGATCTTTCAGCTGGCTCACAACGTTGCGGAAGTTCGCACCGGCGCGGTCCATTTTGTTTACGAATACCATGCGCGGTACTTCGTATTTGTTTGCCTGGCGCCATACGGTTTCAGTCTGGGGCTGAACACCAGAGGAACCACACAGTACAACAACAGCACCGTCGAGTACGCGCAGGGAGCGTTCAACTTCAATAGTGAAGTCAACGTGTCCCGGGGTATCGATGATGTTTACACGGTGCTGGTCGAACTGCTGCTGCATGCCAGACCAGAAACAGGTAGTCGCAGCAGAAGTAATGGTGATACCACGCTCCTGCTCTTGCTCCATCCAGTCCATGGTGGCAGCACCTTCGTGTACTTCACCAATTTTGTGGGATAGACCAGTGTAGAAAAGTACGCGCTCGGTAGTGGTGGTTTTACCGGCGTCTACGTGGGCACAGATACCGATGTTACGGTAACGTGCGATAGGCGTTTTACGTGCCACAGTTGTATCCTCGATATAACGGCAAAAGGCAGCCTGGAAATTTCCGTGCTGCCTTTCGGTATTAATTTCCGATGTTGGTATTCATCAGACTTAGAAGCGGTAGTGAGAGAACGCCTTGTTGGCTTCCGCCATACGGTGTACATCTTCACGCTTCTTGACCGCGCCACCCTTGTTCTGGGCTGCGTCGATCATCTCGTTGGCCAGACGCTGGGCCATAGACTTCTCGCCGCGCTTACGGGAGAACTCTACCAACCAACGCATCGCCAGAGCCATACGGCGCGAGGGGCGCACTTCTACAGGCACCTGGTAGGTCGCACCACCAACACGGCGGGATTTAACTTCCACCATAGGCGCGATATTTTCCAAAGACTCTTCAAATACTTCGATCGGGTCTTTGTTCAATTTTTCAGAAACAGTCTCAAGGGCACCGTATACGATACGCTCTGCAACTGACTTCTTGCCGCTGATCATGACGTGGTTCATGAACTTGGCCAGGGTGACGTTCCCGAACTTGGGATCGGGTAGTACTTCGCGCTTGGCGACTACTCGTCTTCTCGGCATGGGTATTGCCTCTCTTCAGGGTTATTCTGAGACGCCGCCGTAAAACCTTACAATCCGGCGAGCTCAGCCTTACTCCGGTTGGAAACCGAAACGCAAATCGTTAAAGGTGATTAACCTTTAGGTCGCTTGGCGCCGTACTTAGAACGGCCCTGCTTGCGATCGTTTACGCCGGCACAGTCAAGTGCACCGCGTACAGTGTGGTAGCGCACACCCGGCAGGTCTTTTACACGACCGCCGCGAATCAGTACCACGCTGTGCTCTTGCAGGTTGTGGCCTTCACCACCGATGTACGAAGTTACTTCGTAACCGCTGGTCAGACGCACACGGCAAACCTTACGCAGTGCAGAGTTCGGCTTCTTCGGTGTAGTGGTGTACACACGAGTGCAAACTCCGCGACGCTGCGGGCTGGCCTGCAGAGCAGGAACGTCGCTTTTTTCAACTTTGCGTTTTCTCGGCTTACGAACCAACTGGTTGATCGTTGCCATTAAAAATCACTCCAAAAATAAAATGCCCCCACCTCTAACAGTGAGGGCCTATCGTCTGTGTGTATCGTCCGATCCTGGGATCAAACGGAACACCCCACATAAGCGGGGGCCGCATTCTATAAGCGACAACCCGCCTAGTCAATCGGCGACGGAAGTAAGTGCTTACATCACAGACAGTCGCCAATATCAGATCGGGCACCGAAGTGCCCCAACCTATCCCACTCCATCAGCAGATAGAGTGGGATACGCCTTATTCGCCTGAGGACTTCAGTGCCTCAGTCAGAGCCGCTTCAACCTCAGCTGCGGAAGGTCCTTCACCGAAGGCCTCTTCCAGCTGCAGGCTGCGCTTGCGCTTGCGCTCGCTGTGGTAAGCCAGACCGGTACCAGCCGGGATCAGGCGGCCCACAACCACGTTCTCTTTCAAGCCGCGCAGGTTGTCTTCCTTACCAGTTACCGCCGCTTCGGTCAGAACGCGGGTGGTTTCCTGGAACGAAGCCGCCGACAGGAAGGACTCAGTTGCCAGGGACGCTTTGGTAATACCCAGCAGCAGGCGTTCGAACTGAGCGGGCTGCTTGTTCTCGGCACGCAGCTGTTCGTTCTCTTCGATCACGCGCTGGTATTCAACCTGATCGCCCTTAATCAAGCTGGAATCACCCATCTCGGTGATTTCAACTTTACGCAGCATCTGACGCACGATGGTTTCGATGTGCTTATCGTTAATGCCTACACCCTGGAGGCGGTAAACCTCCTGGATCTCGTTGGTGATGTAGCGAGCCAGCTCTTCAACACCTTTCAGGCGCAGAATATCGTGCGGGTTGGACGGGCCGTCGGAGATAACCTCACCCTTCTCTACGGTTTCACCTTCGAACACGGTCAGCTGGCGGTGTTTTGGAATCAGAACCTCGTAGTGGTCCTTACCATTGGCCAGCGGCTTGCCGTCGCGTGGGGTAATCTGCAGACGAACCTTGCCTTTGGTCTCTTTACCGAAGGAAACGGTACCGGAGATTTCCGCCAGAATGGACGGCTCTTTCGGCTTACGCGCTTCAAACAGGTCGGCAACGCGGGGCAGACCACCAGTGATATCCTTGGTACCGCCGGATTCCTGCGGAATACGTGCGATTACGTCACCCACGTTCACCTGCTTACCTTCAGCCAGGCTGAGGATTGCACGCGGCGGCAAGGCGTAGTGCGCAGGCGCATTACTGTTAGCCAGAGTCAGCTCTTCGCCGTTCTCATCCAGCAGGGTTACAGCCGGGCGCAGATCTTTACCCGCTGCCGGGCGCTCTGCCGGATCGATAATCTCGATAGAAGACAGGCCAGTGATATCGTCGGTCTGCTTGCGAATGGAGAGCCCTTCTTCCATGCCGGACAGTTTCACCCAACCGGCAACCTCGGTGATGATCGGGTGGGTGTGCGGGTCCCACTTGGCCACGATCTGGCCACCGTCTACCTCAGCACCTTCGTAGACGCTGATCACAGCACCATAAGGCAGCTTGTAGCGCTCGCGCTCACGACCGGCACTGTCGGCAATAGCCAGTTCACCGGAACGGGATACGGCTACCAGAGTGCCGGCTTCGGTCTTAACCGTCTTAACATTGTGCAGACGTACGGTACCGCCCTGCTTCACCTGGATGCTGTCCGCAGCAGAGGCACGGCTTGCAGCACCACCGATGTGGAAGGTACGCATGGTCAGCTGTGTGCCCGGCTCACCGATGGACTGTGCGGCAACAACGCCCACAGACTCACCCGGGTTGGCGCGGTGGCCACGGGCCAGGTCGCGGCCGTAACACTGGGCACAGATACCGTGCGCAGTCTCACAGGTGATCGGGGAGCGAACCAGAACTTCATCGATGCCCATGGCTTCGATGCGCTCTACCCACTTCTCGTCGATCATAGTGCCGGCAGACACAGCGATTTCGTCACTGCCTGGCTTCAGTACATCGCGGGCCACTACACGGCCGAGGATACGGTCACCGAGAGATTCGATAACGTCACCGCCCTCGATTACCGGCGCCATGGTCAGACCGTCGTCGGTGCCACAATCCAGCTCGGTAATTACCACGTCCTGAGCCACGTCAACCAAACGACGGGTCAGGTAACCGGAGTTAGCGGTTTTCAGTGCGGTATCCGCCAGACCTTTACGAGCACCGTGGGTCGAGATGAAGTACTGCTGTACAGTCAGACCTTCACGGAAGTTTGCCGTAATGGCGTTCTCGATAATGGAGCCATCCGGACGGGCCATCAGACCACGCATACCAGCGAGCTGACGGATCTGCGCTTCAGAACCACGAGCACCGGAGTCGGCGTACATGTATACGGAGTTGAAGGAGTCCTGCTTGGTCTCGTTGCCCTCGCGGTCGATCACCTTCTCTTTCTTGATACCGGCCATCATCGCCTGGGTTACCTTGTCGTTGGTGCGGGACCAAACGTCGATAACCTTGTTGTACTTCTCACCCTGGGTTACCAGGCCGGAAGCAAACTGGCTTTCAATCTCTTTCACTTCCGCTTCAGCGGCATCGATCAGTTCAGCTTTTTCAGCCGGAATCTCAAAGTCGTTCACACCAATGGAGGAACCGGACTTGGTAGAGAAGTCGAAACCGGTGTACATCAGCTGGTCAGCAAAAATAACCGTCGCCTTCAGGCCTACCTTGCGGTAGCACTCGTTAAGGGCGCGGGAGATTGCCTTTTTCTTCATCGGCTGGTTGACGTGCGCAAACGGCAGGCCTTCCGGCACGATATTCCACAGCAGCGCGCGGCCTACAGTGGTGTCTTGAATGGAGATAGTCTCGTGCTTCTCACCGTCTTCGCCCACGATATTTTCGCGGATACGCACCTTGATCTTCGCTTGCAGACCAACCTGCTTGGCGTAGAAAGCGCGGCTCACTTCTTTGATATCGGAGAAGAACATACCTTCGCCTTTATCGTTAACGCGCTCGCGGGTCATCCAGTACAGACCCAGTACCACGTCCTGGGACGGTACGATGATCGGCTCACCGTTGGCAGGCGACAGGATGTTGTTGGTGGACATCATCAGCGCGCGGGATTCCAGCTGCGCTTCGATCGTCAGCGGTACGTGTACCGCCATCTGGTCACCATCGAAGTCGGCGTTATAGGCCGCACAAACCAGCGGGTGCAGCTGGATTGCCTTACCTTCAATCAGTACCGGTTCAAACGCCTGGATACCCAGACGGTGAAGGGTCGGTGCACGGTTAAGCAGTACCGGGTGCTCGCGGATCACTTCGTCGAGGATATCCCAAACGACGGCTTCCTCGCGCTCAACCATCTTCTTGGCAGCTTTGATCGTAGTGGCCAGGCCACGGGATTCCAGCTTGCCAAAGATAAACGGCTTAAACAGTTCCAGTGCCATCTTCTTGGGCAGACCACACTGGTGCAGACGCAGGGTCGGACCTACCACGATCACGGAACGACCGGAGTAGTCAACACGCTTACCCAGCAGGTTCTGACGGAAACGACCCTGCTTACCTTTAATCATGTCAGCCAGGGACTTCAGCGGGCGCTTGTTGGAGCCGGTGATGGCGCGACCGCGACGGCCGTTATCCAGCAGTGCGTCAACAGACTCCTGCAGCATGCGCTTTTCGTTGCGCACGATAATGTCCGGCGCGTTCAGCTCAAGCAGACGCTTCAGACGGTTGTTACGGTTGATCACACGACGGTAGAGGTCGTTCAGATCGGAGGTCGCAAAACGACCGCCATCCAGCGGTACCAGCGGACGCAGATCCGGCGGCAGAACCGGCAGAGCCTTCATCACCATCCACTCCGGGTTGTTGCCGGACTTGTAGAAGGCTTCCAGCAGCTTCAGGCGCTTGGACAGTTTCTTGATCTTGGTTTCGGAGTTGGTCGCCGGGATCTCTTCACGCAGGCGCTGGATTTCTGCGGGCAGCTCGATATCCGCCATCAGCTCCTGGATCGCCTCGGCACCCATTTTCGCTTCAAACTCGTCGGCGAACTCTTCCATCGCCTCAAAGTACTGCTCGTCATTCAGCAGCTGGCCGCGCTCCAGGGTAGTCATACCCGGCTCGGTAACCACGTAAGATTCGAAGTAAAGCACGCGCTCGATATCGCGCAGGGTCATGTCCAGCAGCAGGCCGATACGGGACGGCAGGGACTTCAGGAACCAGATGTGTGCAACCGGGCTGGCCAGCTCGATGTGACCCATGCGCTCACGGCGAACCTTGGCCTTGGTCACTTCAACGCCACACTTCTCACAGATAATGCCGCGATGCTTCATGCGCTTGTACTTACCGCACAGGCACTCGTAGTCTTTTACCGGGCCAAAGATCTTGGCACAGAACAAGCCTTCACGCTCAGGCTTGAAGGTACGGTAGTTGATGGTCTCCGGCTTTTTCACTTCGCCGTAGGACCAGGAGCGGATCATGTCCGGTGATGCCAGACCGATACGAATCGCATCAAACTCTTCCAGCTGCTCCTGGGACTTCACCAGATTTAATAAATCTTTCAAGGCCTTTCCTCCACTAGGGGGTAGTCAACCCGGCGCTCGTACTAGCCGCCGGGCTAGCCAGCTGCCCCACTGCTTCGAGGGGCGCTGGCACTTGTCTCATTTCACCTGCCAACAGGCTTCGGTACGGGTTCGGATTTACTCGTGCTCAAGCTCGAAGTTCATACCGAGAGAGCGGATTTCCTTAACCAGTACGTTGAAGGATTCCGGCATGCCCGGCTCCATACGGTGGTCGGAGTCCACGATGTTCTTGTACATCTTGGTACGACCTTCCACGTCATCGGATTTAACCGTGAGCATTTCCTGCAGGGTGTATGCAGCGCCGTAAGCTTCCAGCGCCCACACTTCCATCTCCCCGAAGCGCTGACCACCGAACTGGGCTTTACCACCCAGCGGCTGCTGGGTAACCAGGCTGTAGGAACCGGTAGAACGCGCGTGCATCTTGTCGTCTACCAAGTGGTTCAGCTTCAGCATGTACATGTAGCCCACAGTTACCGGACGCTCGAAAGCATCGCCGGTACGGCCGTCGTGCAGGGTGATCTGACCGGAATCCGGGATATCGGCAAGACGCAGCAGCTGCTTGATCTCACTTTCATCGGCACCGTCAAATACCGGGGTCGCCATAGGTACACCGCGACGCAGGTTTTGCGCCATGGTCATGACTTCCTCATCGGAGAACTCGTCGAGTTCTTCCTTGCGTCCGCCAGTGGAGTTGTAGACCTCTTCCAGGAATCCGCGCACCTTGGCGATTTCCTGCTGCTCCTTGATCATCTTGTCGACTTTAACGCCGAGGCCTTTAGCGGCCATGCCCAAGTGCATTTCCAGAACCTGACCAACGTTCATCCGCGAGGGAACGCCCAGCGGGTTCAGGACGATATCTACCGGCTCACCGTTTTGGTCATAAGGCATGTCCTCAACAGGCTTGATTACGGAGATAACACCCTTGTTACCGTGACGACCGGCCATCTTGTCGCCCGGCTGGATGCGGCGTTTGATCGCCAGGTAAACCTTGACGATTTTCAGCACGCCCGGAGCCAGATCATCGCCGGACTCCAGTTTCTTCTTCTTGTCTTCGAAGGCTTCGTCAAGCAGCTTGCGACGCTCTTTCAGCTGAGCTTCCGCTTTTTCCAGCTGGTCGTTCAGGCTGTCGTCTTCCATACGCAGCTTGAACCAGTCTTCGCGCGGCAGAGCGGTGAGGACTTCAGCGGTCATCTCATCGCCCTTCTTAACGCCCTTGCCACCGGCGGCCTTTTGGCCCAGCAGAGCTTGTTGCAGACGCTCGAAGGTCGCACCTTCTACAATGCGATATTCCTCGTTCAGATCCTTGCGGACCTCGTCCAGCTGTGACTTCTCAATATCGAGGGAGCGCTGGTCTTTCTGCAGGCCGTCGCGGGTAAATACCTGAACGTCGATCACTGTACCGCGAGTGCCACTGGGCGCGCGCAGAGAGGTGTCTTTAACGTCGGAAGCTTTCTCCCCGAAGATCGCGCGCAGCAGTTTTTCTTCCGGAGTCAGCTGGGCTTCGCCCTTCGGAGTGACCTTACCGACCAGGATATCGCCAGCGCCTACTTCTGCGCCGATGTATACGATGCCGGACTCGTCCAGCTTATTCAGCGCAGATTCGCCCACATTGGGAATATCCGCAGTAATTTCTTCACTGCCCAGCTTGGTATCACGGGCAATACAGGTCAGCTCCTGAATGTGAATAGTGGTGAAGCGGTCTTCCTGTACAACGCGTTCACTGATGAGGATGGAGTCCTCAAAGTTGTAACCATTCCAGGGCATAAATGCGATACGCATATTCTGGCCCAGAGCCAGCTCACCCAGGTCTACAGAGGGACCATCGGCGAGGATATCGCCACGGACTACACGATCGCCAGTATTAACGATCGGGCGCTGGTTGATACAGGTATTCTGGTTGGAGCGGATGTATTTGGTCAGGTTGTAGATATCCACACCTGCATCACCGGCTTCCACCTCAGCGTCGGCCACGCGAACAACCACACGGCTGGAGTCAACGCGCTCAATAATGCCGCCGCGCTTGGCAACCACACACACGCCGGAGTCGCGCGCTACAGTGCGCTCCATACCGGTGCCCACCAGCGGCTTTTCAGCGCGCAGGGTCGGTACCGCCTGACGTTGCATGTTCGATCCCATCAATGCACGGTTGGCGTCATCGTGCTCAAGGAATGGAATCATCGCCGCAGCTACGGAAACCACCTGCTTGGCGGAAACATCCATATACTGGATTTCGCCCGGTGCTTTCAGGGTAAATTCGCCCTGGTGACGCACGCTGATCAGGTCATCAACAAAGTTACCGTTGTCGTCTACTTCCGCAGACGCCTGGGCAATAATGAAGTTGGCTTCATTGATCGCGGACAGGTACGCAATTTCATCAGTTACCTTGCCGTCAACCACTTTGCGGTAGGCGCTCTCGAGGAAACCGTAATGGTTGGCGCGGGCGTAAGTAGCCAGGGAGTTAATCAGACCGATGTTCGGTCCTTCCGGCGTCTCAATCGGACATACGCGGCCGTAGTGAGTCGGGTGTACGTCGCGCACCTCAAAGCCAGCGCGCTCACGGGTCAAACCACCCGGGCCGAGGGCGGAAACACGACGCTTGTGAGTCACTTCCGACAGCGGGTTGTTCTGGTCCATAAACTGGGACAGCTGCGAGGAACCGAAGAATTCCTTCACGGCAGCGGCAACCGGCTTGGCATTGATCAGGTCCTGAGGCATCAGGCCTTCGGACTCCGCCATGGACAGACGCTCTTTAACAGCGCGCTCTACACGTACCAGACCAACGCGGAACTGGTTTTCAGCCATTTCGCCTACGGAACGCACGCGACGGTTACCCAGGTGATCGATATCGTCGACCATGCCCTGACCGTTGCGGATATCGATCAGAGTCTTCAGAACTTCGACGATATCTTCTTTACTCAGAGTGCCGGGGCCAGTCTCGTCTTCCCGACCCAGGCGACGGTTGAACTTCATGCGGCCAACAGCGGACAGGTCGTAACGCTCGTCGGTAAAGAACAAGTTCTCGAACAGCGCTTCTGCGGACTCCTTGGTGGGCGGTTCGCCCGGGCGCATCATACGGTAGATCTCTACCAGCGCTTCCAACACAGTGCGAGACGGCTCTGCACGCAGGGTGTCGGAGATAAACGGACCGCGATCCAGATCGTTGGTGTACAGCGTTTGGAAACTCTTAACGTTCAGTACACGCAGCTTGGCGATTACTTCATCAGTAATCTCGGTATTACAGTCGATCGCGATCTCACCGGTGGACTCATCGATGATGTCGTTCGCCAGTACACGGCCAAACAGGTACTCAAGCGGTGCTTCCAGCTTTTCTACGCCGGCCTTTTCCAACTGACGGATATGACGCGGGGTAATACGGCGACCCTCTTCGACAATCACCTTGCCCTGGCCGTCTTTGATGTCAAAAGAAGCAACATCACCGCGCAGGCGAGACGGAATCAGCTCCAGGCTGACACGGTCTTCCAACAGCTCAAAGGTGCTGGTCTCGAAGAACATTTCCAGCATTTCCTGGGAGGTGTAACCCAGGGCGCGCAGCAGAATAGTCGCAGGCAATTTACGGCGGCGGTCGATACGCACGAATACCAGGTCTTTCGGATCGAACTCGAAATCCAGCCATGAGCCACGGTAGGGGATGACACGCGCGGCGTACAACAGCTTACCGGAAGAGTGAGTCTTGCCTTTGTCGTGATCGAAGAATACACCCGGGGAACGGTGCAGCTGGGATACGATAACACGCTCGGTACCATTGATTACGAAGGTACCGTTGTCGGTCATGAGCGGAATCTCGCCCATGTAGACTTCCTGCTCTTTAATGTCCTTAATGGACTTATTCGCAGATTCTTTATCGTAAATAATCAGACGCACGCGCACGCGCAGCGGACATGCATAGGTAACGCCGCGCAGGGTACATTCCTTAACGTCAAAAGCGGGCTTACCCAGCGTATAACTTACGTACTCCAGGGCGGCATTGCCGGAATAGCTGACAATCGGAAATACAGATTTAAACGCCGCTTGCAGGCCAACGTCCATACGGTCGTCGGGGCGCTTGTCGGCCTGTGTAAAGTTGCGATAAGAATCGAGCTGTATCGCAAGCAGAAAGGGCACATCCATGACCTTAGGCAGTTTGCCAAAATCCTTGCGGATACGTTTTTTCTCAGTATATGAGTAAGCCATTCAAATTCCCCAGCTTGATCAGTGACAAGACTTCGTGGGACTCCGGTCCAGAGCCCCTCCGGGCGAGAAGCCTCTGGTCAGTGCAACTTGCCTGCACTGACCAGAAACCTCTCCGCTTGCTTTCGGGTAGCGCTACTGCGCTATGGTTAAATGAGGTTTGCCACGGTTTTTAAATCCCGCCGGCACCGGTAAAAACCTCAGTACCGCAAACGGCAAAAAGGCCGGCGGACAAAATCCACCAGCCTTACCGCTACCCGCCGCTTTACGCGACAGCTAGCGGGAGACGCAAGAACCGAATTACTTCAGTTCTACAACTGCGCCAGCTTCTTCCAGCTCTTTCTTAGCTGCTTCAGCTTCGTCTTTGCTTACGCCTTCTTTCAGCGGGCTCGGAGCGCCGTCTACCAGACCTTTAGCTTCTTTCAAGCCCAGGCCAGTCAGGCCGCGAACAGCCTTGATCACGTTCACTTTCTTGTCGCCTGCAGAGGTCAGGATTACGTCGAAAGAGTCTTTCTCTTCAGCGGCAGCTTCGCCACCAGCCGGGCCAGCAACAACTGCTGCAGCAGCAGTTACGCCGAATTTCTCTTCCATTGCTTCGATCAGCTCAACAACATCCTTAACGGACATTTCGGCAACAGCATTGATGATATCTTCTTTAGTCAGAGACATGAGTCATTACCTGAATTGGTTTGAGCAGTAGCTGCTCATATTTCGTTTTGAAACTGCGATTCGCTCTAGCGAATAAATTACGCAGCTTCCTGCTCTTTTTGGTCGCGAACGGCCGCAATAGTGCGAACCAGCTTGCCAGCAGATGCTTCTTTCAACACGCTCATCAGCTTGGCGATCGCCTCGTCGTAAGTCGGCAGGCTTGCCAACAATGCGACGTCGGTGATCGCGCCTTCGAAGGCAGCACCTTTCAGTTCCAGCTTGTCATTGCCTTTAGCGAACTGGCTCAGGATGCGCGCGCCGGCACCTGGGTGTTCGTTAGAGAATGCAATGATGCTAGGACCTACGAATTTGTCAGTCAGACATTCGTATTCGGTACCTGCCAGAGCGCGACGCGCCAGAGTATTGCGGACGACTTTCAACCAAACGCCGTTCTCGCGAGCCTCTTTGCGCAGAGTGGTCATGTCATTCACGGTTACGCCGCGGGAATCCGCAACAACCGCAGACAGAGCACTTTCAGCAGCTTGCTGGACATCTGCGACAATCGCTTTCTTGTCTTCGAGTCCAATAGCCATAGTGTCACTCCTGGATTTGAAAAAAACCGGACTTAAACGTCCGATCCGTTCCGGTGCATAAAGCTCAAATCCAGTAAAAATACTGGTTTGGGCGACACCGTCTGCGTAGGCTCGAACCTCTCAATGGCCAACCTGGCCGAAGTTCGGATTAAGCCAGACACGCTAAACCTCAACGCACCTGACACCTACGGTCTTTGACGGCCCACCTTCTGCCAAAGCATTCAGGTGGACCCCAAAGTTCGATTTACTGAGAGGTGATCACACCCCGCAGTGATATTTAGATGTTCAAGGAAGACTGATCGATAACCAGACCCGGGCCCATAGTGGTGCTCAGGGTGATCTTCTTCAGATATACACCTTTTGCAGAAGCCGGCTTGGCTTTCTTCAGGTCGGCAACCAGAGCTTCCAGGTTCTCTTTCAGAGAGTTCGCATCGAAAGCAACTTTACCGATACCACCGTGGATAATGCCACCTTTGTCAGCGCGGAAACGCACCTGACCAGCTTTGGCATTTTTAACCGCAGTAGCAACGTCTGGAGTTACAGTGCCAGTCTTCGGGTTCGGCATCAGGCCGCGCGGGCCGAGGATTTGACCCAGCTGACCTACAACGCGCATCGCATCGGGGGAAGCGATTACTACGTCGAAGTCCATCTTGCCTGCTTTAACGTCGGCAGCCAGCTCGTCCATACCGATCAAGTCAGCGCCCGCTTCTTTAGCGGCGTCAGCGTTAGCACCCTGGGTGAAAACAGCTACGCGAACTTCTTTACCAGTACCGTGCGGCAAAGTGGTGGCACCGCGAACAGCCTGGTCGGATTTACGTGGGTCAATACCCAGGTTTACAGAAGCGTCTACAGTTTCTGCAAACTTAACGTTGGACAGCTCTTTCAGCAGAGCTACGGCTTCTTCGATGCCGTAAGCCTTACCAGCTTCAACTTTCTCAGCGATTACGCGCTGACGCTTGCTCAATTTAGCCACTTAGAGACCCTCCACTTCGATACCGGCGCTGCGAGCGGAACCGGCGATAGTGCGCACGGCCGCGTCCAAGTCGGATGCAGTCAGGTCTGCTTTCTTCATTTCTACGATCTCTTCCAGCTGAGCGCGGGTTACTTTACCCACTTTCTCAGTGTTCGGACGACCGGAACCGCTCTTGATCTTGGCAGCCTTGCGCAGCAGTACAGCGGCGGGCGGCGACTTCATGATGAAGGTGAAAGAGCGGTCGTTGTATACAGAGATTACAACTGGAACTGGCAGACCAGGCTCAAGGCTCTGGGTCTGGGCGTTGAACGCCTTACAGAATTCCATGATGTTCACACCGTGCTGGCCCAGTGCGGGACCAACGGGCGGACTCGGGTTGGCCTGGCCGGCCTTAACTTGTAGCTTGATATAAGCTTCTACTTTCTTAGCCATTACAGCTCTCCTCTAGTTGGGTATTAACGCCTGCCACTCAGCCATAAGGTTTAAGGGCAAGCTCCCCGAACCCCGAAATGAAAACTCATTTTTCGGGGACGCGAAAACCCCCTTCCACCTCGCGGCGAAAGGGGGCAAAAAATTTATACTGGAATCAGGTCTTCTCTACCTGACTGAACTCCAGTTCAACCGGGGTGGAACGTCCGAAGATCAATACAGCCACTCGCAAGCGACTCTTCTCGTAGTTAACCTCTTCAACCACACCGTTGAAATCATTAAACGGACCGTCGATAACCCGAACCATTTCACCGGGTTCAAACAGAGTCTTGGGCTTGGGCTTATCGGCGGAATCGTCGATGCGATTCAGGATAGCCTGCGCTTCGCGGTCAGTAATCGGGGCTGGCTTATCCGCCTTACCGCCGATAAAACCCAGTACTCGGGGAGTTTCTTTCACCAAGTGCCAGGTATCGTCATTCAATTCCATTTCTACCAGGACATAGCCCGGGAAAAACTTGCGCTCACTCTTACGCTTTTGTCCTGCGCGCATCTCAACCACTTCTTCCGTGGGAACCAGGACCTCACCAAACAGGTGGTCCATTTCGTTCAGCTCAATGCGCTCTTTCAGGGAGCTGGCGACACGCTTCTCATAGCCCGAGTAAGCCTGGACCACATACCAATTCTTTGACATGTATCAACCTTTAGCCGATAAATTTGGAAGCCGCCCAACCCAGAGCCGAATCAAGCGCCCACAAGATAAGCGCCATAATCAACACGAAAACAACCACAATCGCTGTGGTCTGGGTTGCTTCTTGGCGGGTCGGCCAAACCACACGCCTGACTTCAGTTTGCGCTTCGCGCAACAGTTGCCACAACGCATTGCCTTTGGCGGTATTTACAGCCACAACCAGAGCTACCAGACAGATGGCAGTTACTGCCAACACTCGGTAAAACAAAGGGAATTCGGCGTAATATGAATTGCCTGCAACAGCACCGCCCACCAGCAGCACTATTAACAACCACTTCAGACCGTCAAGACGAAAGGTTTTCGCTTCTGTTTTAGCATTCATATAAGAAGCCCTTAGCGCACTATAGATAATCTTTTAGCGCTCATAAACACAAAAGCCCCACTGACAAGTAGGGTTTTGCGACACCCCTAAGCTTATCTAAGCGGAGTGATTAAAAATGGCAGGCCAGGAGGGACTCGAACCCCCAACACCCGGTTTTGGAGACCGGTGCTCTACCAATTGAACTACTGGCCTGTACAGTGTGAGCACTTTCGCACTCAAAGATGAGAGAGCTACAGGAACTCTCCCACCTGGTGCACCACATAGAATATTGTGATGCAGAAATCAAAGATTACTCAATGATCTTAGCAACAACGCCCGCACCTACGGTACGACCACCTTCGCGGATAGCGAAGCGCAGGCCGTCTTCCATGGCGATCGGAGCGATCAGGGTAACAACCATTTGAATGTTGTCGCCCGGCATTACCATTTCAGTACCTTCCGGCAGCTCTACCGCACCAGTTACATCGGTAGTACGGAAGTAGAACTGAGGACGGTAGCCTTTGAAGAACGGCGTGTGACGACCACCTTCGTCCTTGGACAGTACATACACTTCCGCTTCGAACTTGGTGTGCGGAGTGATGGAGCCCGGCTTAGCCAGTACCTGACCACGCTCTACTTCGTCACGCTTGGTGCCGCGCAGCAGTGCGCCGATGTTCTCACCAGCACGACCTTCGTCGAGCAGCTTGCGGAACATTTCAACACCAGTACAGGTAGTAGTGGTGGTTTCTTTGATACCAACGATTTCGATCTCGTCGCCAGTGTTGATCACACCGCGCTCTACACGACCAGTTACAACAGTACCACGGCCAGAGATAGAGAATACGTCTTCGATCGGCATCAGGAACGGCTGATCTACAGCGCGCTCTGGCTCAGGGATGTACTCGTCCAGAGTCTCTACCAGCTTCTTAACAGCGGTAGTACCCATTTCGTTGTCGTCTTCGCCGTTCAGGGCCATCAGAGCGGAACCAACGATGATCGGAGTGTCGTCACCTGGGAACTCGTACTGATCCAGAAGTTCGCGAACTTCCATTTCTACCAGCTCGAGCAGCTCTTCGTCGTCTACCATGTCCGCTTTGTTCAGGAATACAACGATGTAAGGTACACCTACCTGACGGGAAAGCAGGATGTGCTCGCGAGTCTGCGGCATGGGGCCGTCAGCTGCGGAACATACCAGGATAGCGCCGTCCATCTGAGCAGCACCGGTGATCATGTTCTTAACGTAGTCGGCGTGTCCCGGGCAGTCTACGTGAGCATAGTGGCGAGTCGGGGACTCGTACTCAACGTGAGAAGTAGCGATGGTGATACCGCGCTCACGCTCTTCCGGTGCATTGTCGATACCGTCGAAAGCAACAGCGTCACCGCCCCAAACTTCCGCACATACGCGGGTCAGAGCAGCGGTCAGGGTGGTTTTACCGTGGTCAACGTGACCGATGGTGCCCACGTTCACGTGGGGCTTGGAACGTTCAAACTTTTCTTTTGCCATTGCAGCCTCCTATATATAGGCGAGCCGATAACGGCACCACCCACGTCCAGAACATGCACATCCGACCCGGAAAATCCGACCCCGGACACAAACAACCGCAAGAGCTTTCACTCTTGCGGTTATATAAAATGGAGCTCATGGGCGGATTTGAACCGCCGACCTCACCCTTACCAAGGGTGTGCTCTACCCCTGAGCTACATGAGCTAAAATCTTGCCAATAACGGCATCTTAAAATGTTGCACCCTGGAGAGCATTCCAACCAACCCCAAAACTTGGAGCGGGCAGCGGGGATCGAACCCGCATCATCAGCTTGGAAGGCTGAGGTTCTACCATTGAACTATGCCCGCTTTCGGGACCTCCATGCGAAACCCTTCGATTTCGCGCAACACCCTAAGGTGTAATATGGTGCAGGGGGGTGGATTCGAACCACCGAAGCTTTCGCGTCAGATTTACAGTCTGATCCCTTTGGCCACTCGGGAACCCCTGCTCAAAGCGGTGTGCATTGTCTACACATCTCGCTGCACTGTCAACAATTTTTCTTTAAATTTCACATACTTAGCAGCGAAACCTAATTTTGACAGCTACGGGATAAAAATGGAGCTGGCGAGAGGAGTCGAACCCCCGACCGGCTGATTACAAGTCAGCTGCTCTACCAACTGAGCTACGCCAGCCCTATCCCGTTCATTGCCGAAGTTGATAAGTCACCCTCGTCAATGGAGGCGGGATTCTATGGGAACTTATCTCGACACGCAACACCCTTTTTGCAGATAAATCATATTTTTTATGTCGTCTATTCCAACCTGCTGAAAAAAACAGCGATTCGAGACGCTCCTTGACAAATTTGTGATAAATCCGCCTTTTTGTTAACCAAGCACTTCCGAACAAAGATTCGGGCGCCTATCCAAATCCGGGTATTCATTTTGCAGTTGCCGCCAGAATTCTGTGGCGAGGCTTTCCGCGCTGCCGGGGGGCATCACGATCCATCGCTCCATATAAGTCTGCGGCTCTTCTTTAAATTGGGCACTAACGCCCCTTCCCTTCAAATCAGCAGTATGAGATTCGGCCCTGGTCCGCTCACTAAAAATTCCAAATGAAATTCCATTCTCCAGAGCGCCCTTGGGAATGACATAGCTGTCGATCCCCTGAGACTGTAGCTCACGCAAGCGATTGTAGGCTTCCCGCCTTGAACTCAATGGCGGCAGGTATACCCAATAGCGCATCTGCCCCTGCATTTCTATTTCTCGCAGCTCTGCCTTGACCTGCAAGGACTGGATTCGCTGCAAAAGATCTTCACCCCGGTACTCCTCCGCAAAGGGGCCCAGCAGGGTACAGAGCTGCTCAACCTCAAAGGACTCCTTACTCAATCTGCCACTCTTCTCTAGGACAGGGAGTTTTTCAGAAGATATCTCACTAACGAGGGTAATTGTTTTGCCCTCCGATTCGAGAGGGTTCGGGCTCTTACTGCTAGCCACCTGGGGAACTGGTGACACCAACATATACCAGGCGAAAAGCACTGTATTCAGAGCAACTAAAGAAAGGGCTATCCAGCGCATAACAAAGTAAATTTTTATGGATTACTAAGGGCCAGTCCATCCATCACCAGATCTGGAACCAGGCGATGCTCGTGCTGGTAAACTGCGGAGAGCAACTGCGCATCCCCACCGGTCAGCCACAACAATGGAAGTGAACCAGAGCGGGACCGCAACTCCTCCATTGCCCGATCAACCGCGCCCAACACCATTAGCAGGAGGCCCCGGTTTATCGCTTCATTGGTATTGCGGCCAGCCCCCAATGTTTTTGTCAGGGCCAACTCCTCACGACTTTTTGCTGCATGGGTATCGGCACTGAGGGCGCGATTCATCAATCCAAAGCCGGGTACGATATATCCTCCGATGTGGCGTCCACTATTGTCCAGCAAATCCAGAGTGACCGCACTGCCACAATCCACAATTAATGATGCACGGGAAGATTGCTGGTAGGCCGCTAACATTGCCAGCCAGCGATCCACTCCCAGGGCGGAGTGGTCTTCATAGCCACATATTACCCCGGCACACTGTGGCGCAACTGCGGAAAACTCAACCTCCAGTGTGAACAGGTTACGGGCCACCTGGCTCAAAAATTCAGCGACGATGGGGCCAGCAACATTCACCACCCGAAAACGCTGGGGCGTTAAGTCTGCCCAGCCGAAAGGCATTACCTGCTCTCGCAACTGAGCTGTTTCGATATCCCCACGGGCGATAACCTCGCCTTCAACCAGGTATCGCCACTTGCCGCGGGTATTACCGACGTCCAACTCTAAGATCAAACCTGCCCCCGTAAAGAAATCTCACCCCCATGGAATGACTTTTTCCCATCATCGGTATCTAGCAACAAGGCCCCCTTCTCATCGACACCAGCGACAACCCCTCGCCAGCTCAGGCTGCCGGATTGCAACTGAACCTGCTGCCCGGCAAACTGGTCGAGAGTTGACCATGTATCCCGGTAGGCCGCAAAGCCCTTCTCCGGATAAGTTGCTAACATCGGTAACAGCTCGCTCAAAATCGCTGCGGTTAATTCATTGCGGCCAATTCCGGGGCGAACCTGCTGCAGATCCGCCCAGGGCTGATCTATCTCCTCAGCAACCTTAGCGCTAAGACCATTATTCAATCCAACTCCGATAACAACCGAACAGCGATCAGTTAAATCCCCTTTTAACTCAAGAAGTACTCCAGCCAATTTACGCCCCTGGCACCACACATCATTCGGCCACTTCAGACGCACACCCGGTACAGAGAAACGGGCGAGCGCCTGGGCCACGGCAACCCCAACAGCGAGACTCAGACCTTCCAGGCTCTGCACCCCGCCACTAAACTCCCAGCCCACCGAGAGACTGATACTAGTGCCGTAAGGGCTGACCCAATTGCGGCCGCGACGACCCCGGCCAGCACTTTGCCGCTCGGCGAGCATCACAACAGCGTGTCCCCCACCCTCTTCGATACGCTCTAAGAGCAGGGAGTTTGTTGAACTCACCTCATCAAAGATAAATAATTCACGCAAAAGCCTTCTGGCTGAAGAATCCAGGTGAGCGTTAACAGCCCGCTCTGACAACAAATCGAGCCCATCGGGTAAGCGGTAACCGCGTCCCTTGACAGACTCCAGTGTCAGACCGTAATGCTCAAGCTTTTGTAATTGTTTCCAGACAGCGGCTCTACTGACCCCCAGGGCGTTCCCGAGAGATTCTCCCGAGTGCATTTCTCCATCCGCCAAAAGCTCCAGCACCGGACGAAGCTGTTCTAGAGGTGTTTTTACGGCAACATCCTGCAACTTGATTAACCTTTTATGTAGCGGCGATCATAGCGGTGTCCGAGACTTGTCAGGACCTCATATCCGATAGTCCCGGCATAGCCGGCAACCTCATCCACCGTAAGCTGTTCATTGAGAATCTCGATCGAGTTTATGGAGTCGCGCTCCTCTTTATTGAGACCGGAAATATCAAAAGTGGTGGAATCCATAGATATACGCCCAATAATAGGCAGGGGCCGCCCATGGGCCCAACCTCGTCCGCGCCCCCCCTGAGATCGCATAATGCCATCGGCATACCCCCCCCGAGCTACTGCCAACCAACTGTTACCGGGAATTTCCTGGGTCGCACCATATCCCACCGCCCGGGGCTGACTGACATAGCGCTTTTGTACAATTGGCAACCCTAAAGTGACAGTTGGACGCATCGGGTTTTCAGATCCGGGAACAGGATTCAGGCCATACAAAGCGGAGCCGGGTCGGACGATATCAAAGTGATAGTCCTCTCCCAAAAATATACCCGATGAGTTCGCCAGGCTAAGCAGGATATCGGGGCACAATTCACGCAAGCGATCACTCGCTTCTCTAAACTGGCGCAATTGAATCTGATTCTGGGGATGCAGAGGCTCATCGGCACAGGCGAGATGACTGAGAAGTATCTGTACATCAGCCGCTTCCAGAAGCGGACGATCCTTGAGCAACAGCTCAAACTCTTCTGGGGACAATCCCAGTCGGGTCATACCAGAATCGACCTTCAGGGCACAGGGAGCCTCCAGTTGCAACTGCTCACGGATCTCCACCCAGCGTCTCAGTTGTTCGAGGGTAAACAGCGTGGGAATCAAACCGGCGCGGGCGCACTCCAATTCAGCACCGGGCCTTACACCAGTCAGGATAACGATATTCACATCTTCGCCGAGAGCACTGCGCAAGCGCTGCCCCTCGGCCTGGGTGGCAACAAAGAAATCGCGGCACCCCTGGGCGTATAACGCCGGTACTATGTGAGCCATTCCCAGACCATAAGCATCTGCTTTCACAACGGCACCGCAGCGGGTACCCGTCCCCAGCCGACCGACCAGGTCCAAATAGTTATCTGCAATGGCCTTCAGATTGATGCTTAACAGCCCTTCGCGAAAGTCACTGTCACTCATGCCGGTACAACTCTCTAATCATTAAGCTAGGTAGCTCCGAGCAGACTCTCTCGCTGCAGTGCTCGGGCACCGCCTAATATACACCCAACAACCAACAAAAGGCTGACCAGTGAGCCAGCTACCATTAGCCCTGCAGAAACACCCTCCCCAACCAGCAGAGCCTTAAACCACTGCTGCTGTGCCACCAGGGGGACCAACTGCCATACGGGTTCTTTCAACTCTATGGCTGACATATCCAGGATTAACAACATAGTGACAGGTAAAATCTGCAATATGCTCAATTGGGTTTGCGCATCCTTAAATGACTGCGATCTCAACGCCAATAATATTTGCATAACAGCAACTAAAAGAGCCAGTGGCAGCAGGGCAAGTGCCATAGCAACCATGCCACTCAGCGTAGTGGCTTGTTGTATCCCCATCTCAGCCAAAGGCAAAAATGGGAAAACGGCCATCAGTGAAATTAGCGCAAGAATCGAAGATAGCCAACTGATGCTGGCTACAGCGAGAACCTTGGCCAACACCACTTGCCAGGCCGCCAGCGGTTGCTGCAATAAAACCTCAAAACTCATTCTCTCCCGCTCTCCGGCAGAAGCATCAATTGACGAAGACAAGCAACCTATAAACAAAGTCATTATCAAGAGTGTCGGTATTGAGCCAACAATCCAAGCACTGCGGGTAGAGGGTGTACTCACATCCCTGACCTGTACCTGCCAGGGTGCCATTATTTTTAGTGGGACTCCCCTAGCGACCATTCTTTGTTGAACAACAAGCTGTTGTAGCTCACCCAGCTTTTGTTGAACATGACTCGCACCTTGCCCGCTGAAACGATCGGAGCTATCGATATACAAATAAACCTTTGGGCTACGGAAATTGCGGTAATCCGTAGAAAAACCCTCATCAATTATCACAACCGCATCGTAACCTTCCTCGAGCAAAGCAGCAGGATCACCTTCCGGCAAACTATCCAGTTCTACCTGCCCTTTGCGCAGCTGCTGCTCCAGTACGGGTAAATCCTGGCCTCCTAGTAAGGCTAGCTTGAACGCCCTCTCCCCCTGAGACTTAAACATAAACAGCGTCATCGAAGCGATCATTCCTGGAAATAAAATGGCGAACAGCAACGACAAGAACAGTGCTCGTCGATCGCGCCAAACCTCTAATAACTCCTTTTTTAGTAAAGCGGACATCGCGGGAGTAATTAACAGGTTTAAAAATTTCATGCCACCACCTCCCCTTCAATCCCATAAGCCAGACTAACGAAACTATCTTCCAGGTTTTTACAGCCTGTACGCTCAATAAGTTCTTCAGGCTTACCACTATCGACAATAGCACCATTAGCCATCACCAATACCCGGTCCGATAACTCGGCAACCTCAGCCATAATATGACTGGAAAATAAAATGGCTACGCCCTCAGCGCGCAACCTTAAAAGTGTTTTCCTCAGTAATCTTGCTGCAAGCACATCAAGCCCGCGAGTAGGCTCGTCGAGTATTAAATGTTTAGGTCTGTGGACCAATGCCCGTGCCAGGGACACTTTCATTCTCTCCCCTTGAGAAAAACCTTTTGTACGACGCTGCCACAAACTCCCTAACTCTAATTCTTCTCGAACGGAGCTTAATGCATGCTGAAGTGCTACACCGGATAACCCTTGGGCGCTGGCAAAAAATGACAAGTACTCAGCCACGGTAAGACGGTCATAAAGCCCTTCACGATCACCAACAACGCCCAGCTGGCGCCTGACCTTCAAAGGCTTCTCGGCAACATTGAGCCCATCAACAAATACTGCACCTTCATCCGCTTTAACCAAGCCCGTTATAATTCTCAGGCATGTGGTCTTACCGGCCCCATTGGCTCCCAATAAGGCTGTGATCCGGCCGTCTGGTATGTCGAAGTTCAGATCATTGAGTACCCTTTGCCCAGCGAACTGTTTGTAGATAGACTCAACGGCAATCATTTATTATCTCCTTGCCCCGATAGCAATTCACTAGATGCCGCCTTATCAATTTCCGGGCCAAAAGCGCCTGCCATAAACGGTGGCCTTTGAATTTCAGTAATACAATTACTATCCAAAGAGTTAAGCGGAGATTTTAGGAAGTCATTTATTAGCTTTGGTATACAGCCTCGCATGGTATTGATATGTCCACCACCTGGAACCACTAATTGCTTTGACTCAGTGAGATAGTCCAAGCTTTGTTCTGCATAGTAATACGGGGTAATAGGGTCAGCCTCCCCGGAAATAATTAAAACCGGATGACTCCTTTCTTCAGGGACTCCATAAACGATAGGTGATACAGGCCATACCTTGCACCCCTCAGCAAAAATTTCAAAAAAAGCATCGCCTAAAAAACTATCGCGGATATCTACTGCTAACTCTTCCTCGGAAGTACGATTTAACTCTTCAGCACAGGCAACCGATAAGGTGAGCCCCATAGACATACTGCCATCGTCAGATAAAAGTCCGGCTAGTCCCGAGAGCGGTAAATAATTACCCTCTTCAACTTGACTGATAGTGTAAGGCAGTTGAGCGGCTGTCTCAGGCGTATAGAGTGCGGTTCTTATAAGGTTTTGCAAAAAGCTGCGAGGAGTTTCAGCTTCTATCTTGTTGCCAGAATGTGGGTCCGGGAAATTCACAGCCCTTTCATCCCAGTGGGTAAGCAAGTTATCCAGTGAAGATCTCCAGTCGCCAAATGCAGAACACACCGGATCGCGATTACAGTCTTCCTCAAGTTTTATAAGTGCGTTCTCTGCGGCTTGTGCGGTAAGAAAAACTTTCGTGTCTATAGGTGCTACAGCATCCAAAATCAAGACACTTAAACTATCGGGGAACCATTGCTGGTAAAGAAGTGCGGTACGGGTTCCCCACGATCCCCCCCATAAAGCTATTTTTTTATGGCCTAAGTGAAGCCGTACTTTTTCAAGATCTTCCACTGCCTGGCGGCTATGCAGGGTTTTCGCAAAGGCCGCATTTTCATGGTAACAAGTTGCGAATTGATCGGTGATCGCATCCAGGTCCATATGGACCTCCCCGTCGATTCCACAATCAAATGCAGCCGAATAACCTGAACCACGCCTATCGACGAGAACGATCGCCCTACTCTGGTTGACTTTATACAAAGCGTTTAGGATCGGTGTCAGGTAGCTGGCCGCTTGGCCGGGACCGCCGGCCAGTAAATACAGGGGTTCCAACCCAACATCATTAACCGCAGGGGCTATCATTATCGCTAAATCTACCGCGGCTTCACCTTCACCAACAGGTATCTTTTTACAGCGCAGGGCATTACTCCAACCATCCAAATAGCAAGAATCGAAGTTATTAACCTCCGTCTCCTCTGCAACTGCCGGAGACAGCATTACAAAGAATCCGATCGCAACGATCACACACCCCTGTATCCAGGCCACCGCTCACCCCCTATCCATCGCATTTAACCCAGCCAGTGTATCGAACTGCCTCTAAGGTGTCGTCATCCAACAAAAGACAGATAATTGCATTTGCATTAGCGCCTATCCCTGCACAGTGGTATGGTTTCTTATTTACTTGCCCATGATTGCACCCATGAGCTTTTCAGACCGAGAAAAACACCTAATTCGAGCCGCCTTTGCCTGGGGCCAAATCACACAACAGGAAGGCTATACACTTTCTGATCTTGAAATTGAAAAGTCGGTACTTTTCCGACGACTGCTCGGTGGCCGACCGCCACTGGCATTTCCACCACCCTTGCGCCATGGTTTTCCCTGGTACGATGTTATTGAAGGGCGTAGCGAACACTTAGTGAGTGCCTCTGAAGCCTCACCCGAGTGCAGCATCATTGCACCTGGATGTAAGCTTGGCGATACCTGCATACTTATCGATGGTGCTTTTTGGCGCGTAGTTGAAACTGTTCGCGAGCAAGAAGAATATATCGTTGAGTGGGGCCAATACCCAATGCAGTGGCGCCTGAAAAAGCATTGGGAAGTGAACTATGAAATGACTCAACAACTTCATAGTTTTCGCAAAGACAACCCCAATGCAGAAGTAAGCTTTGACAACTATTTAAGTCAAAGGGAATACCGGGAATTTCGAATAGACGATGACCAGACTGTTTGGCTTTGCGAATGGCAATTAAACCGCACCAGCCTCTCTGGCTGGGTTTGGGTGGGGGCAATACTTCCTCTTCCCGATTATCAGCTCACCCCGGTATTCGACGATGATCAAGGTCCGGTTATTCTCGGTGAGAATGGTAATACCAGTGGAATGGCATGGCTTCGTATTGAGGATGCCAAGGATGAATACCGCTTTGTTAAGCTCTTGGGTACCTACGATTATCAGTCTTTGATTACCGCGACCACCAGCGATCTGAAAGCTTTCTTACAAGACTTACAGCAAGAGGAATCAGCAGACATTGAGGTATTGGATTGGCACCAAGATAAAGTTGTACGACGCTTCGCCCTGCCCTCTGAACTGGTTCCACTGGAAGATCTCAGCCTGAACGATATGAATTTTGATCTCGTTCCAGATAATGCCTTCGCCTACTAACTTCTCAAGCCCCACCCAGTGGGGCTTTTTTATCCCCAACGGTTTATCTCCCACACACTGGCGTACCAATCAGCCACAGTAATCCACAGATTTATCGCCCATGACTCTGTTAATAACTGATGGCTGTTTTATGGCGCCTTTGTTACCAACAGAAACCATGGATAGAGCTGTGTATAACTCCGGGATATCCCTTGCCAGCCCCATGTTTCCTTGGCTGCAGTAGAGGCGAGTAAAAAAGCAGCACTTTTTGCGTGGATTTCCACAGCTTTGCGTTATTAACAGAAAGGCTGGATAGACTTGTGTATAACTTTAATAAATGGGCTACAGGGCCCGTGGTTACAGGGATTTAATATAACGACTAAAAAATCACCGATAGTTTTTTGGGCTAATTCTAATTTTTGGCGGGAGTGGTAGCGGTACTTTTTCTTGTTTTTAATTTGCTTTTTACTGAGTCATTTTTTGAGTAAAGCCTGGAAGAGTTGGCTGGAAGTCAGCTTAAATACCTATTTTTAGCGGTTTATTTTTTCGAGTGGCAGACCGGTTAAATCAGCTGGGATTATTTTTTGTTTTTTTCTTATTTATTTTTAATTTATCTGATTTTTTCAAATTCAAATCAGACCGCAAAAATTAATTTTTAATTATTTTTCTATTTGTGTTTTTGTTGAGGGCTTTATTTTTTTAATCATTTTTTTCAGCCATAAAAAAAGGGCCACCCTGTTGGGTGGCCCTTTCGGATTAGAAGCCTGACGATGACCTACTCTCACATGGGGAAGCCCCACACTACCATCGGCGATGTTGCGTTTCACTTCTGAGTTCGGCAAGGGATCAGGTGGTTCCACAACTCTATTGTCGTCAGGCAAACTGGCTTGGGTTGGCGTTGGTCTTATAAGCAATGTGCTTGGCCTGCCGCGTTATCGCTGTTTGCCTCGGTCATGTTGTTGACCGGCGATAACCCCAAATAAGTCGGTAAAACAATCTGTAGTAATACACCGCAAGCGATCATATGTCTCTAACTCACAATCCGCTAGCTTCGCTAGTCGTTAGTAACCATCTCTGTTGTATGGTCAAGCCGCACGGGCAATTAGTACTGGTTAGCTCAACGCCTCACAACGCTTCCACACCCAGCCTATCAACGTGGTAGTCTTCCACGGCCCTTCAGGAGGCTCAAGGCCTCAGGGAGATCTTATCTTGAAGGAGGCTTCCCGCTTAGATGCTTTCAGCGGTTATCCCGTCCGAACATAGCTACCCGGCAATGCCACTGGCGTGACAACCGGAACACCAGAGGTTCGTTCACTCCGGTCCTCTCGTACTAGGAGCAACTCTTCTCAAATCTCCAACGCCCACGGCAGATAGGGACCGAACTGTCTCACGACGTTCTAAACCCAGCTCGCGTACCACTTTAAATGGCGAACAGCCATACCCTTGGGACCGGCTTCAGCCCCAGGATGTGATGAGCCGACATCGAGGTGCCAAACACCGCCGTCGATGTGAACTCTTGGGCGGTATCAGCCTGTTATCCCCGGAGTACCTTTTATCCGTTGAGCGATGGCCCTTCCATACAGAACCACCGGATCACTATGACCTACTTTCGTACCTGCTCGACATGTCTGTCTCGCAGTCAAGCGCACTTATACCATTATGCTCATTGCATGATTTCCGACCATGCTGAGTGCACCTTCGTACTCCTCCGTTACTCTTTGGGAGGAGACCGCCCCAGTCAAACTACCCACCATACACTGTCCTCGATCCGGATAACGGACCAGAGTTAGAACCTCAAACATACCAGGGTGGTATTTCAAGGACGGCTCCACAACAACTAGCGTCGCTGCTTCAAAGCCTCCCACCTATCCTACACAAATAGGCTCAAAGTTCAGTGCAAAGCTGTAGTAAAGGTTCACGGGGTCTTTCCGTCTAGCCGCGGGTACACTGCATCTTAACAGCGATTTCAATTTCACTGAGTCTCTGGTGGAGACAGCGTGGCCATCGTTACGCCATTCGTGCAGGTCGGAACTTACCCGACAAGGAATTTCG